>JBIKPA010000010.1:0-24849 GCA_044357715.1 Microthrixaceae bacterium | reverse complement strand
CTTTGGGGTGCCATTCCCGCTTTGGTACCGCCTTGATACTGATGCGCAGCCGCTCTACGACAGCCCGATTACGGCTGACGAGGCAGAGCTCCCGGTTGACCCTCAGTCGCAGTGTCCGACTGGATTCACTGAAGATCAGCGCGGCGTTGCTGGCGGGTTCATCGGAGATCCAGATGTCATGGACACCTGGGCGACTTCCTCACTGACTCCGCAGATCAGTTGTCAGTGGGAAGAAGATTCAAACCTTTTCAATGCGACCTTCCCGATGGATATGCGGCCTCAGGGCCACGACATCATTCGCACTTGGCTGTTCTCTACCGTGCTTCGAAGCGAGTACGAACACGACTCAATACCTTGGTCGAACGTGGCACTTTCGGGTTGGATCCTTGATCCCGACCGCAAGAAGATGTCGAAGTCAAAGGGCAACGTCGTGGTTCCAACTCACCTACTAGAGGCCCATGGGGCAGACGGCGTGAGGTACTGGTCTGGTTCTGCACGGCCAGGGACGGACACCACCTTCGACGAGGCTCAGATGAAGGTTGGCCGTCGACTCTCAATCAAGTTGCTCAACGCTTCAAAATTCGCACTCTCCTTTGGGGAAAGTAGCGATACTGGTGACAGCAACGAGTCGAAGCCCCAGACAACCCAGAATCACGCGCAGACTTCGGCGATCACAGAGCCATTAGATCTGGCAATGGTTGCAACTTTGGCAAAGCTTGTTGCCGATGCGACTGCCGCATTTGAGTCCTTCGATTATGCCCGAGCTTTAGAGCGCACCGAGCAATTCTTCTGGCCCTTCTGCGATGATTACCTAGAACTCGTCAAAGGTCGTGCCTACGGAACCGAAGGTCAAGACCCAAGCTCCGAAACGCAGTCTGCTCGAGCCTCTCTAGCACTTGCGTTATCTACCTTGCACCGGCTCTTTGCACCGTTTCTTCCCTTCACAACCGAAGAAGTTTGGTCTTGGTGGATGGAAGGTTCAGTGCATCGTTCGATGTGGCCTGACGCAGATGAACTCCAGCAGATTGCAGCAGATGGAAACCCAGCAGCGCTTGAGATTGCAGCGCAGGTGCTCTCTGAACTGCGCGGCGCAAAGTCGGCAGCGAAGGTCCGCATGGGCTCCCCCATTCAGCAGGCGACCTTGTATGACACCGCTGAACGACTCGCTCTGTTTGCAACAGTGGCAGTTGATGTGGCGGACGCTGGCAAGGTAGAGGAGTTGCTCACTGAGGCTGCCGACTCGATGCTGGTTGAGACCCAGATTGAGCCACCAACGGAGTGAACTGCAGTCACGCAGTGCTCATCGCAGCGCTAGACAGAAATAGCGCTAGCCAGAAATACAGCTAGTCAGAGATAGTGATGTCTTTGAGTCGACCTTGTTTTCGATCCACCATCTCGACCAACACTCGGTAGAAATGCGCGGGGTCATCTACGTCTTCAATGGAACGAAACCCGGACCCATCATTGGCCGACTCAATGCAGATAGTGGCTGTTCTGGCCCACCACTGCAACAGGGACTCGCTGCGCGTGATGTCGGTGATTTTTTTCCACGGGATGAACTCGGCTCGACGGTTCAACACTCCGCTCACGCGGAGCACGCGCAGGTCGGTCACTACGTATCTTGTAAACCACGCTTGCAGCGCACGAGCTGCCACAAAGGCAGTGAAGCCCATTGCAACTAGTAGCGCTAGAAGTGTGAGGGCTGCTTGGCCGGCCATGGCAACGAGTAGCAAGGCAACCAACCCAACGGCGAACCACAGAACCTGATTCATCAAGAATCCACGAACGGATCTTGTCTCTTCAAGCACGACGCGTTCGCCGGGAACAAGGTAAGCATCCACAATCCTGTCTGGATGCCACCCTCGCGAGGCACGCTGAGTTGACTGCCCAGCGCCGGGGCGCTGCACTCTGGCACCCGCCCGCGCAGCAGTTCGTGGCGGCCTTGAACCGGGCCGGTGACCCGTATCGGTCATTTCCCTAGATTGCCCAAGAACTCGGCTACTTTGCTGATCACTTCTTGAGCGAAGGTTCCGGCGTTGCCAAGCACGGTTCCAAAGTCTTGGGCCGCCGTGGCTGGGCTTCGCCACATGGCTAGCACCATGAAACCGCCAGCAATTAGCAAGATCGGCATCATCATTTTGCTCATTTGTACTCCTCCACATTCCCGTTAGCCGAAGCTAACGACACTTGTGCAGAGGCTGGCCTAACCCCGAACGCGCAAACCAAACGAGGAACTCCGTCCGCAAATCCAACATATCAGCGCAGTTGGGCTAGCCGGTGGACCCTTAGGGCGCAGGGTCCGCTGGGGCTGCGCCCGCTTCCGCAGCGGGCCCTTGCTGACTCATCAACGGCGCCTGCGTAATCGAGGCCTGCACAATTCCTGCAGCCTCAAATGCGGCTAAAACTCGTTTCCGGTATTCCCGTTCCACAACAAACTGACTCGCTGGTTCAGTATCTTGATGAACCCGCAGAGTAACGCCAGTTGGATTCATTGAATAGACGCCGAGCACATTGGGAAGGTCATCTGCGAGATGTGGAGCCCACTGGGGGTCTTCTCGCATTTCAAGGCCAACCTCTTCGAGTAAGCGACAGGCCAAATCCACATCAGTTTGTGGAGTCACCACCACGTCAATCACAGCACGAGACCAGTTCTGGGTTTTGTTTCCAACTCTCACTACTTCACCGTTGTCAACATGCCAAACAACCCCGTTGATGTCTCGTAGCCGAGTTGAACGCAGCGTGATCCGCTCAACCACTCCTACTGCAGGTACCCCCGCATCAATGGTGTCTCCCACGCCATACCGGTCTTCGACCACGATGAACCAACCAGCCAACATGTCTCTCACTAGGTTCTGAGCGCCAAAACCTAGGGCCACCCCAATGACCCCGGCACTTGCCAAAAGCGCCGCCAAACTGACGCCAAGCTCGCTCAGGATCGCTGCGGAGGCACCCAGCACCACTATCGAGGTTGCAATACTTCGAGCAACAGTAGAGATTGCTTCCCCTCGAGCAATCGCACGACCAGCTGACTCTTCATGTCGAAACCGGTTCGGTATGGCCTCGCCGATTTTGTCGGCCTTCGCCATCATGCGATCACCGCCACGCTTGATGGCTCGGCGAAGAATCCGGTTGGCGATCCAAGCCACCAGGATGATCAGAGCAATGGTCAGTGGCTTCTCAGAGAGCCAACCACCAATCGCCGCAACTCGCTCGTTTCCGGTTGCCTCAAGCAGGGGCTCACAGGCCCAGCCTCGGCCATCGCAGTATGTAGCGGTGTCGCTCACGCTGCTGCTCTAGGGGTGAACTGATTGGGTGTCGTCACAGTCTGCGCTGTATTCATTCGTCGAAGCGTAGTCAGTGCTGAAGCCGCAGGGACTTTCTCATGCAGCATCCCACTCTCACAGAACCCGGACCCCTAACATCACCACTCTCAGTGAGATTTCTGGCCACAGGGGTGTCCAGAACCTAAGAACATCTAAGGATTTGCCTTGTGAGAAAAAGGTCACGCCGCCGTGCCGAAGAACTTGAGCGGTTCGCCGCGCAGGAACTAGCGGCGCGCTCGGTAGCCATCGAGGCTGCTGCGGCCGCAGCAACTGCTCGCGCAGAACAACACTCTGAGGCCCTTGAGCGCACCAGAGACTCCTACGACGCTGCACTTGCCGCATCTGGGGTAGTTCTCTTTCAACAGATCGAGAAGGGGTGCGATGGTTTTCACTTGTCTCGCTCGATGCGCCACGTCTTTGGATGGGATCCTGAAGTCTTTGTAAACCCAGGCATGCTTCGAGGCATGGTTCACCCTGATGACCTAGCTGCCTTTACTGCTCTCGTTCCTCTCGAAACAGAACCGGCGAATCCAGTGACTCCCGCTCCGGAAGGCCAAGTTATCGACCTAACGGTCGGGGCAAGCGCGCAAGCAAAAACCACCGAACGCCAGGCCCACGGCACAACCCCGATTGATGCAACCTCACGACCTGCCACCATGAATAGCACCGAGGCCCTGATTCGGTTCCGTTCGGCACACGGTTCGTGGAGTCGAGCGCTAGTAAGGATCGCACCATCACAGAGCGATCTAGGCCCGACGGGAAGTCCCGGTAGTTCGCTTGCGACTACATCGGTTTCTTGCCTGCAAGGCTCGCTCGTTGATGTCACCAACGGCGAGTCAGAGCGCACCGCTCTCAGCAGATTTGCCGAGCTTGTAAAGAATGACCCTGCCGGATGTCTAGTTCTTGAGTTCACCGACCCCGCAGACCCAACCTCGCTCACCATTCGAGCAGCCAACCCGGCAGCCCAACGCATGCTCGACATTGAGCCTGCATGTGTAGACGGAACAACCATCGACATGGTCTTCGCAGAACCCTCGGCCCAACTGATTCGCTCAGCATTGTTCAACGTGTACCACACAGGTGCCTCGATGACTGCTGAGCGGCTTTCGTTCTCTGAAGTTCCCGGAACCTTCTTGGACCTGCGAGTAGACCGGTTAAGCGACGGCAGCATCGGCATGACTATTGAAGATGTCACTGGCACCGTTGCTGTTGAGGACCGACTTCGCCGACAAGCCTCACACGATGCTCTCACAGGCCTACCCAATCGAAGCTTGCTCGAGGAGCGCCTTGCAGTCGCAAGCGATTCCGCAGTTACTTCTGCACCGGTTGCTTTGATTCTGATCGATGTTGACAAACTGCGAGAGGTGAACGAGTCCTTCGGACTCAATTTTGGAGATCAGCTCTTAGTGGACCTTGGTCGACGGCTGGTGCAAGAAGTGCGGGGCGCAGCAATCGTGTCTCGCCTTGGCGGTGGGCAGTTCGCGGTGCTCACACTGCCGTGTGCCAACGAAGCAGAAGCGCTCGAACGCGCTTCGGCTGCAAGCACAGCATTAGCTCGACCCTTTGATATTTCGGGTCACATCGTTCACTGTGAGGCAAGCTTGGGTGTTGCTCTTGCTCCTGGCGATGCAGATGACTGGCGAATGATGTTGCGCAATGCCAGCTTGGCCTTACAAGAACACAAGAAGCGCTCCTTGGGGCCACAGAGCTCTGCAGAGTATTGCGTGTTCCGCAGAACTGCAGAGCCTGGTTCCATCCGACGGCTGGCTCTGCTCAGCGAACTCCGCCAAGGCCTTGCAAACAACGCCTTAGAGCTTCGATACCTGCCACAGATTGACCTGAACACGGGTCGAGTCACCAAGCTTGAAGCCGTCCTGCACTGGGAGCGCCCCGAGAGCTCTGCCAAAATGCCTGCCGACTTCTTAGAGATGGCCGAGCAGTCCGGGCTGATCCAACCGTTGACACGGTGGATACTCGCAGAGGCAGCAAAAACGGCTACCACTTTGTTAGGACGGACCGGTCCTGATATTTCTGGGCATGTAAGCCCGTTGATCGTTACGACAAACTTGTCGTTCAGAAACCTGTTCGACCCTGACTTGTTCAGTTTTGTGCAAATGCTCATTCGCTCAGGAGAACTCCTGCCCAACCTTGTTGAGGTTGAGGTCAGCGAGACCGAACTGATGGATAACCCAACTCGGTCACAAGAGGTACTCCTCCAACTCTCTGAGCTTGGCCTGAGGTTCGTGGTGGACGATTTCGGCACCGGGTATACATCTCTGGCAACCATGCAGCATCTTCCCGTGGTCGGCCTCAAGATAGACCGAAGCTACGTGAGCACCATCTCTAGCGTTCCTGCAGACGCCGCCATCGTCCGCTCGACCATTGACCTCTCTCACGAGCTAGGTCTCAGCGTTTGTGCCGACGGTGTAGGCGACGCTGCGACGCTTGCAAGGTTGGCTGAGTTTGGCTGCGATACGGCTCAAGGCGTTCACCTGTCTGGCCCTGTAAGCATGGAACTTCTACCGACAAGAATTGCTGAACTTGAAAGCGCAGTCCGCGGCTGGATCGGCAGCACAGACAGAGCTCGCGTCTAGATCGGTCGGTCGGGGTCTACCTTGCCCTCGCCAACATCTCCGGTCACTTTGATCACACCGTCTTGAGGGCAATGGAACCCATCGACGTCATCTCCCTCGCCGCCAAGCTTGGGGTAGAGCCTGGTGAACTTTCCATCCTTCACCACGAGCAACATGTTGCAAGGACTTGAAACGGCCTCGGTACTAGCTCCGGGGTTCTGCGGTGAGTGCAGACCGCCGCCGGTCCACTCCTCTACTGCTGCGGCTTGTTCGAGTATGCAGGTGCGATCAAGCACGCCCTTATTCTTTGCGCCGCACTCATTTGCCGCCGTTGCAAAGAGAAGCCAGGCAGACATGCTCTGGATGCCAAGGGCACCAAGTTCGCCGCCTGGCTGATACTTCTTGTTGATATCTATGTACTTCTGAATCGCTGGCCACTTGTCGGCCTCTTCCAGCGTATGTAGACCCATGCGCACCACTGCGCCTTCGGCTGCTGCTCCGGCACCATCAAGGAGCTTTTGATCGTACATATTGGTCTCAAGCAACGGGATCCCGTTCCACCCTTGCTCCCGAGCCTTCAGCAAAAAGCTGTTCAGATTATCTACCTCGCCGACAAAGCTCAACGCCTCTGCGCCAGTCCCAATCATTCGCTGCGCATAGGGAGTCCAGTCCGTCACGCCCGCTGGCGGGTACACGACCTCACCAAGGTTGTTCATCCCCTCCACCGAGGCTGCTGCTTCGGCGTACTTTATTTTGACGACTTCGAGAGAGGGCAGTTCCCCCCAAGCAACCGCCCACTTCGCAGCTTCCTCTGGGTACAGCTTGGTGAAGTCTTGGTACCAAGTGTTTGCTGCGGTGCCGCCCGGATTCGGCACCGGTTGCACTTGGCCGTTTGAATCTGCCTTCTCGACAGAGACTGCAAAACCGGGAATATCGATCATGCCGCACTGGTGAAAATCACTTCCAGCTTTGTTTGAAAATTCCAACGCGTCTTGCACAAGGCCACCGCCCACCATTGCAAACACTTCTGCGCAAGCTTGAGTCATGGCGGCCTCTACGTTGAACACTCCGGCATCTAGGTCCACAATCTCAATCGGTAAGCCGCCAATGCCGCCGAGTTCATTACACCAACCAGCAAAAGCAACGGAGGAATCGTAGAGAACCTTATTCAGGCCTGGCCGAATCTCTGCCGAGCGGTCGTTTGCTACGCCGATATAGAGCTTGTCGGTGCCAAGACCGGCCTCAGCCGGGTTCACACTGAACTCGCCAGGGCCACAGATATCGCCCGGCAGGTCTCCAAAGCTTGCGTTGCTTGCGGAACTCCCGCCGCTTGCAACCGTGGTTGTTGAAGCCTCGCCTTCGGAATCCGTCCCTGAGTTCTCACCCTTGGCACCGCAGGCTCCCGCAACTAGTGCTCCTGCAACTATGAATACCAATAGAGCACGCTTCACACTCACCCCCGGCTCGGTGCTCCCGAAAAAGGGAACATGAATGTGACTTTAGCCACACTTCAGTGAAGAAGTTGTGAAACAGCCCACTTGTAATCGGGCTTTCCATTTGGCCCGCGCTGCACTTGATCCAAAATGAGCAGACGTTTTGGGCACTTGTAACCGGCGAGTTGCGACTTCGTGAATGCAATCAGATCTTCGCTGCTTGGGATGTCCTCGGCAGGCAAGCCTTCACGCAATGAGAGCACTGCATTGACAGACTGCCCCCACTTGTCGTCGGCTAGCCCCACAACGTTGACATCAAGCACAGCGGGATGCAGCTTGAGAACCTCTTCGACCTCTTCGGGGTAGACCTTTTCTCCTGCGGTGTTGATGCACGCAGAGCCGCGACCAAGGAGTTGAATGGTGCCGTCCGTCTCTACAGTTGCAAAGTCACCTGGTACTGACCAGATCTTTCCATTCAGATTCTTAAACGTGGCAGCTGTCTTGACTGGGTCACGGAAGTAGCCGATCGGGATCGGTCCACCCACGGCTAGAAGGCCTCTTTGACCAGAGCCTGGCACCACGTCGTTTCCATCCTCGTCGATCACTCGAGCATGCTCGCCGAGAGTGAAGCGCGCCGTCTGCGCTGGCTGGTTTCGTTTGGCTACCGAGTTTGCAAAGCCCACGCCCTCAGATGAGCCAAGGGTGTCTGCCAAGGTGGCCCCGCACCACTCAAGAATCTGGTCTTTGGTTTGCTGTGACCACATCACACCCGAAGACAGGATCACCTTGAGCGAGGAAATGTCATAAGGGTTTCCTGCAGCGTCCGCTGTTTCGAGGGCGGCCAAAATTGGCTTAGCGAAAGCATCTCCCACAATGGTCAACTGAGTAACAGCATTGTTCTGCACCGCTTCGCAAAGCTCGTCCCCGCTAAATGAGTGCGAATCCAAAGTGACTACGCACCCACCAACGCAGAGCACCGCAATTGACGCGATCGCCGATGTGCCATGCATAAGGGGTGCAGCGGGTAAAAAGCGCACTGCTTTTGAGCGCTCATGGAACCGTTGCACACCAACAGCAACCTGCTCGGGAGACTCTGGGATGGGGCAGTCAACCACAGCAAAAGTGGTCTTCGCGGTTCCGATCAAACTGCGATGCGGCCACATCACACCCTTGGGGTTTCCCGTTGTGCCACCGGTATACAACAACCACAGGTCATCGCCGCTGCGAGAAATCGGGGGCATGGGTTGAGTCTGATCAATCACAAGTTCGTACTCAATCGCCCACTCTGGCACCGGATGTTCTGCAGTCGCTCCGACGCACAAAAACGTTTTGAGTCTTGGTAGAGAACCTCGAACGGCATCAAGTCGCCCGGCAAACTCGGCGGCAAATACCACCGCTTCGGCTAAAGAATTATCGAACAGGTACTGCAACTCGTTTTGTAAGTACCGGTAGTTCACGTTCAACGTGGCGGCACGCAACTTGAACGCCCCAAAAGTGGACTCCAAGTATTCGGGGCCGTTGTACAGGTACAGAGCCACGTTAGATCCGGGCCCAACGCCAGCCCCTACGAGGTACGCAGCAAGGCGTGCTGCTCGATCCTCGAACTCCGACCAACTGCGAGTAAGGCTGGTGTGAATCAGCGCAGGAGCACTGGGGACGGTAGCGGCCACGGCCTCCCAAACGGTAGCCAAGTTCATTCCATCAGTATCAGCTTTGACTGCATTCATTGCCCAGCTACCTCGTTGTTCATTCAGACTGCATTCTTCGTGTTTCACACCAACTCTTCACGCGCCCGTTGGACTTGTAATGTTCTACACCCCACGGTGGCACTACGGTCTCAGTTCACCGTGCGGCACGCTAAGCCGGCAAAACGAACTGGGGATTCAACATGACTGCTCTACGGGTTCAATCAGCATCAGAGGCCGCCGCCTTCCTCACTGCGACGGATGAACTAGCTGTGGGTCTCGGGCCTGCGCACCCTAATGCGTTCTTGCACGCGCTCGGCGAGCGAACCGATTGGGTCGACCTTCAGGTTTCAGGTGCGTTGCTCACCGACTTGTACGCAGTGTTTATGCAGCCCACGGTTCACTTCCGCAGCGGGTTCTTTGGCCCAGCAGAACGCATGTTGCGCGATGCGGGTGCAGACATCCAGTACGTGCCGGCCGACTTTCGCCGATTCGGCCCCATCCTCGAGAGTCTTGCTCCGCGTGTGCTCGCTACCGCTGCCTCGGCACCCGACGCAGACGGATACTGCAGTTTTTCGCTCCATGCTGGGGCCACCATCGATGCCTTTCATCAGGCAGGGGCCGACCCAGATCGCCTCCTCATCGTTGAGCACTCACCGCTTTACCCGCGAACATTCGGGATCATGCCGGATCACCCACACCGGCTTCACCTTGATGAGATCGACGTGATCTTTGAAAGCCAAGCAGCTCCGGTTGACCTAGCTGAGCCACCCTCGGATGACATCGATCTAGCGATCGCAACCCACGCAGGTAGGTACATCCAAGATGGGGCAACACTACAAACTGGCATCGGAGCAATCCCCTCGCTGATTGCTTCGCAACTCTGTGATGCTCCGGGTGGCGGCTATGGAGTGCATTCAGAGATGTTCACCACCGGCCTGATGCGGCTACATCAGGCGGGCAAGGTTTCAAACCTCAATAAGGGCGAGTTCGAGGGCTTCTCGGTAACCACCTTCGCTGCCGGAACCCCCGAGCTCTATACCTGGCTCGACAACAATGAAGACGTTCGCTTTTTACCTGTTGCAATAGTGAACTCGAGCGATGTGATCTCTGAGAACAACAATTTCATTTCCATCAATGGCGCAACTGCTGTCGACCTTCTCGGCCAAGTTGCAGCTGACACCATCGCCGGAAGGCAGTATTCCGGCACCGGGGGCCACGAGGATTTTCTTGCTGGTGCTGGCCTGCAAAATGATGACCGCTCGCTGCTCTGCTTGCGATCCTCAACCATGATCGATGGCGTTCGAACCTCAAGGATTTTGAGCAATGTTGGGCCGCATATGACCGTGACAACGCCGCGTCATCAGGTTGACACGATCATCACCGAGTTCGGTGCGGCGGAACTGAAAGGCCGAACGGTGCATGAGCGCGCTGTGGCACTTGCAGAGATTGCTCACCCCGATTTTCACGAGGAACTGCTCGATGCGGCGGCTCAACTCCGCTAGCGATCAGCCTCGGCTGCTGCCCTGATACTGCGAACCAGTTCTTGTGGGTCATCGCTAGACGGGTCAAAATATCTACACCACACGGAGACCCGATAGCGACCCGCACGCAGCTGGTACTTGCTCAGCGTATCTGGCCCACAAGAAGCAGTCCCTAGGCCACGCTGCGCCGCATCAAGATACAAATAGGTTGAGCGGCCCGGGCCAGTAGCGAGATCACTCGTGTGACGCGCTGCCCAGAGTTCCTCATCGCTGTGATGTCTTGTAGAAAATCCGGGCCACTGCAAGCCGCTCAAGCCAGGAACTCGATGTGGTTCAGCAGCTACCAGCAGTCCTCGCCGAGACCTGCGCCCCGTGCGGCCCTTTGCTACTGCTTGAGTTAGCGACAGCCAGCGAAGACCCTGTCGATGGCCGTGCTCCTGAGGCAGCGCATAGTCCTCGTACTGATCAGTCACGGTTGAGGTCCAATGCCCAAGTGTTGCCGCTGAACAACGATCGGAATAGTTCTCACCTGGCCCGTAGCCAACCCACTGCAGTTGTTCCCATGCACCATCGTGTTCAGCAGATGAAGGCTCGGACGGAAGCAGAAGTTCCACGCCAACACGCAGCGAGTCGTGTAGCGCTGCCGGAAGCCCCATCTCGATCGAGACTTGCGTCCACCCATCTGCTTGCACCCGAGCTTTTCGGATCACCTTGATGGCTTCATCGACTCCTGGCGCAACGAGCTCCCCAGAAGAGGTCCTGAGGGTGTCCTGCCCAACGTGTCGTACACGTTCGACACCGGGCTTCCAGACGCAGCGGTCAACGCCCTGAACCTCTACCCAGCGGTGCAGTCCCCCAACAAGGCCACGCATCCAGCCCTGACGTAGTCCGTCGTTATCGGTTAACGCACGAAAAATAGTCGGCTTCCAATCAATCTCGGCGATCGGTTGAACTCGGCTACCAAAGTCCTGGCTTGCGTTGGTGGCAACGCAAAGCAGCGGCGCTCGCGGCACGAACTGCGGATGTGTGGTCGTTGTCAGGCTGAGCTGTTCTCTGCCAACTTCTGAACCTGCGGGTGCCCAAGCGGTGCGACTTGCTTGGGTCCAGATCAAGTTGAGGTGAAGTTCAGTTCCAACAGGCAACTTCGAGGTGACTGCAGAGCGAATCGGAAGCTTGACCTGTTGAGATTTTCGAGGCGCCATGACTGGCAGCACCAACGTCCCTGAGTCGATAACTTCGCCGTCGGCGAGTAGCTGCCAAGAAGTTCTCAGGTCTTCAAGGCCCGAAAACCAGCGGGCGTTTCTGAGCTCAACGCGCAGCATTTTCGACCCAGCGGCAGAACGAACCCAGCTCGCTCTTACGGGTCGGCCAATATGGCGCACCTCATCGAGTGCAGGATGCGCAGTACGGTCAGCAGAGACCAAGCCGTCGCAGATGAAGTTGTTGTCCGTGGGTTGATCGCCGAAGTCTCCTCCGTAGCCCCAACTCACCGACCCATCAGGGCCGTACAGAGTTGCCCCACTGCTATTAGTTCTGCGCAGGCCATGATCAAGCCATTCCCAAATAAACCCGCCCTGCAAACCATGGGTTGATTCGATGGCATCCCAGTAATCAGAAAGAGAACCGTTCGAGTTGCCCATGGCATGGGAGTACTCACACAGAATGAGGGGTCTGCGCTGGTCCTTACTGGTTCCGGCCCACGAGCGGATCTCGTCGATGGATGAATACATCGGGCACACGATGTCGGTTGCAGGAGCCTCTGCAAAGAGATCGTGCATGAGTGGCCCCTCATACTGAACTGGGCGCGTTGGGTCGTACCTGCGCAGCCAAGCGGCTGCAGCTTCATGGATTGCACCATCACCTGACTCGTTGCCGAGTGACCACGCAATGATGCATGCATGATGCGCATCACGCTGCGCCATTCGTTGCACTCGCTCAAGAATCGAACTGCTAAACCTCGGGTCATGACATAAGGACCGTTGCCGTGCGTGAGACTCAACATTGGCCTCATCCACAAGATACAAACCAAGCTCATCACAAAGCTCTGCAAGGTGTTCGTCATGGGGATAATGCGCAGCGCGCACTGCATTGAGGTTGTGGGCCTTCATCATGTGAAGGTCCTGACGCGTGAGTTCCGCCGTCACCCCCCGACCAAGATCGGGGTGGTGCTCATGCAAGTTCACGCCGTGTAAGAGCACCGCTTCGCCGTTGATCAGTAACTCGTTGTTCGCTACTTCTACCGAGCGAAAACCAACCTTGGCGGCGTGCACGTGCACAACATTTCCTGAGGGATCGCGCAGCACGGCAAGGCTTCGGTACAACTGGGGGGACTCATGTGACCAAGCCCGAATCTTTGGTACCTCTAGCTGGCAGCGAACGAGTCCGGGCTCAACAAACATTCCACCAATGAGTTGTGCTGCCTCGCTGCTTGCATCCCAAACAGGCACAGCCTGTTGCAGACTCGTTGCCTTGACACGGCCTGATTGGCCGACTTCTTCAACGCTAAATTCTATGGTCCAGCCAGGCTCCCGAGTGGCGGGACCTTCAACAAGCATCTCTGCGTGCAGAGTCCCTGTTCGAGTTTGCTTGGCAGCGAACACCGGCACATCGCTGGGCGAGTGTTTGCGAGACACCTCCTCAAGCGGCTGCAAGCCCGGCAGGATCTTGACCTGCTGAAGGTGATTGATCGGAGTGGAGTACAAATGAACAGATCGTTGAAGACCCCCATGCCACCACTGATCTTGATCCTCGAGCCAGGTCTGAGCCGACCATTTTGTCACCACCAATGCGAGTTGTGCGGTGCGACCAGCTTTCAAGAATGGGGTCAGATCAAACTCGCTTGGCAAGCGGCTATCTGTTCCGCCACCCACAAATTCGCCGTTGACAAAAACTTGGACTACTGACTCTGCAGCGCCCACGCTCAACACGATGCGACGACTCTTCCATTGCTTTGGAACGCTCAAAACTTGCCGGTAGACACCCGTCGGGTTCTTCGTAGGCACCGCTGGCGGGTCTGCATCGAAGGCCATGATGACGTTGGTGTAGTGGGGCGCTTCAAATGCGTTCCGGCCATCGCCGATAGCTGAGTCCACTCCTTGCAGAGTCCATGCCCCTGGCACCTGAATTGCGTGCCAGTCTGACCCTGAGGTGCTACCCGTGAGCAGCTGTACTGTTAGATCCTCGGGCTTGGCGAGCAGTTGGAACTGCCAGCTTCCATCAAGGCTGATCTGCCAACTTGAACCCGGCGGATCCAGACTCTGCGACGGATCGATTGCTAGGCGCGCTTGTTCGATGCTGTCATAGAGCCAACCTGTGCTTCGCATAGGTAGACGGTTGACCGAGGTCACCTGCGGATCGAAAATCAGCGCCCGCATCTCGGACACCTCAATCAAATTCAGGCTGCTGTCGAGCGAAGCACCTTAAGTGCTTCATCAGCGTGGATATCCATATTCAGTTCCGAGCCAATGGCTGCGAGAATCTGTCGATCAGCGCCGATCACAAAGGTTGCACGCTTGTTCATGATTGGCCCCGGGCGCTTTACGCCAAAACCAGCGGCCACTGCCCGATCAGGGTCAGAGAGCAGCGGGTAGCCCAAGCTGTGCTTGCTATCAAAGGCTGCCTGCTTATCTACGGTGTCTGCCGAAATGCCCACGCGCTGAGCATGTAGGTCGGCAAACTCACCGGCGAGATCGCGAAAGTGGCAAGACTCTTTGGTGCAGCCTGTGGTCATTGCCTTGGGATAAAAGAACAACACCACGTTGCCGCTCTTCAGCAACTCCGAGAGTGTGACCTTCTCGCCCTTCTGACTGAGTAACGAGAAGTCAGGTGCAGTATCGCCGATTTTCAACATGTGGTCTCCCAGTTTTGTAGAAAGCAGATTTGATTGCAAGCAGACTTGTTTGCGAGCAGATTTGATTGCAAGAAAATTTGTTTGCGAGCAGATTTGTTTGCAAGTAGATCAGTTTTGGCCCAGCAGAAGGGCTTCGCGAAGCGTGTTGATGGCATCTCGCTCAAGGCCCTGTTCAATCATGTACTGCTCAGCGCCACCAAACTCGTCATCAAGGTACACAAGCGTGCGCAACATCGTCTCTGGCCGCGCCGACCAGATCCCAATCTCAAGGTCCTGATCGTTCGTTTCTCCGCCAGGTAAACCGAAGGACCAGAGCCACTGCACTTGCACTGCAGTTGCAGCGCTCGACTTGGCGTAGTCAGCGGCGATGACCTGATCATCGACTCCAAGAATTGACAGCAGCACAGCGGTGAGAAGACCCGTGCGGTCCTTCCCAATTGCGCAGTGATAGGCCACTGCTCCAGTTGGGGTTGTGCCAGAAACATCCACTACCTGAGCAATTGAGTTCAGCGCACCCACAAATCGTGGCGCGAACTCGCTCAGGATTTCGCAGTAGCGCAGATACAACAAGTCGGGAAGTTCAACTCCCTCTTCACCATGCCAAGCAAAGGCAGGATCAATCACGGGGTGATGCTCAACCTTGATCCCCTCTACGTTGATTTCACCAGACTTCTCACGCTCCAAGTCATCGCGCAGGTCTAGTACCCGCAGGATTCCTAGCTCCTGAAGCGCTGCTCCCGAGCCGCGCACACGTTGTAGTGCATCAGCGCGATATAGCCTTCTGGGGGCAATCGTCAACCCCGCTTGGGTGCGGAGTCCGCCAAGGTCTCGCGTGTTAAAGATTCCGTCTCGAGCAAGAGCGGCTCGTAGCTGTGATGATGGCATCTTGGGCCTGTTATGCCAGAGAAACCACAAGGCCAAGGCCATCAGTGGTGACTCGAAGGTCGTCGATGAGCACCGGGATGGTGTCGCTACTATCAGGGATAACCGGCAGTTCTATTCTTGCGGGGAACCTCACCCGCATCGGGGTGAGTGAAACCAGTTCTCCAAGCCTGCGGGAAACCTGGTTGAAGATGGAGGGCACCGCAGAAGGGAGTTCCACCCATGCTGCCCGAACCGATAACTCAAGGCGGCCTCGCAACAAACGAGTCCGAACCTCGGTGCGTACTGCAGAGCGCAGGTCAGGGAAGGAATCAGGTAGAACGCGTGTGTTGCGAATCCGACCAGCGATTTGTTGTTCGCCAAGTTCAAGGTCAAGTTCGAATGGCAAGGGCAAGTCCCCCGCAGCTCTCATAATCAATATTTGACTTAAGGCATCAACTACCGAACTAGCGAAGCCAAGACCAACTCGCTTACCTGCGATCGGCACAGGCATAGCCTTTCCAATCACACTGTCGACTGCTGGAAGAGCAATTGAGATCAGCCCCGAGGAAACACTGATCTGCGCCGTTCCTGAAGCTACGCCGATCTGAAAAAGAACTGCTCCTACCCCGGCATCAAGTTCGGTACCGACGACTCCAACATGCTCGCCCAAGGTGGCAAAGAGGCCATCTCCTAAAGAGCCAAACAACATGGAGAACATTCCAAGCGAACCCGCCCAGCTAGCGGCATCAACACCTTCAGGAATGGGTGCATCGGGGTTGGTCTGCAACGAGACCAACTCTGCTGTTTCCAAGTTGATGCCAATCGCCACCGTTGCGTCCGAGCTCAGTTCAATGAATGGCTCAACGAGTGCCTCAACCCGAACTGGAATTGGTGCAGGAGAAATGGGCAGTCCGCTTGCGGGTGAAGCAGGAACGTCAGGCCCAACATCGCCATCAAAGTCTGCTGCTTGAGTTGAGACATCTCCGTCTGCAAACACAATCACGCGAACCCTGCCGGCATCTTCTGCACGAAGATCAAACTCTGCTCCCGTAATCTTGAGCGCAAGCCGAACCGCAATCTCACCCATTCCGGGCATAGCGATGGCAGTTTCGAGTGGTTCAATTTCAATTCCAGCACCAATAACAAAGAGCACAAGATCATTCATCATCTCTTGTGTGACCGATGCACAGACTGCTGAGCGATTCGATCGGGGCGCCTGAGAGGCCGAGCCAGGTTCTTTGGGCCCCGTTTTTACCTTGGAAGGAGCCTTGAGATCGGACGCAGCCTTTGGCTTGGACGGAGCCTTTGGCTTGGACGCAGCCTTCTTTGCGCTGGCTGTCACGGGTGCCGGTCCTTTACCGTTGAACTCTTCTTCTGTAGCGAACTCTTCTGCCATGAGGTCATGGTTTAGCCCATGATGAGCCGCGAAGGCATTCCCGGTTGGGCATACTTTGTGTGTGCAAGCCGATGATGGGAGCCAAATCCCAACCCCCGAAGTCAGCCCAGAGCAAGAAACACCTTCCCATCCGGTTCAGGATCTGGGCCACAGGTTGCTCGACGCTGCTATTGAAGCCGAGTACCAGACGGGAGGTCATGAGGAGTCAGAAGAGCAAGCGCGCCGGCACGTCGCGATTCGGGTAGCCCGGATGATCGGGGGGTTTGTTGTCATTGGCATTGGCATTGCGGCCCTACCCCTGCCGGGACCAGGCTGGGTGCTGATCATTGTTGGGTTGTCACTACTGCCATTCGCTTGGGCTGAGCGAACCATTCGACTCATCCGTCGCAGAATCCCGGGGATTCCCGAGGATGGAAAAATCTCGCCGATAGCTTGGGTTGTCATGGGTGCTTTGCTACTGACCACCACTGTGGTGAGCCTGCTCTTCGGAGCCGAGATCACGAACTGGGTCGTTGGCCTCTGGGACAGATAGGCCCTCGCTTAGTTAGGTGGTGTGCGGGTCAGCCGGTTCCTGATTCAGTTGGGCATTCCGTATTCTGGACAATTCCAGTCGGACACGTTGTGTTCAACCAAGTGACTCCGGTAAGGGTGGAGCCGGTCAGGTAGGCGTCGGTCAGGTCTGCGTTGGTCAGGTCTGCGTTGGTCAGGTCGGCGTCGTATGCGGAGACGCTGGTCAGGTCGGCGTCGGTCAGGTTGGCGTCGGTCAGGTTGGCGTTGGTCAGGTTGGCATAGTAGAGATCGGCGCCGGTCAGGTTGGCGCCGGACAGGTTGGCCCTTAACAAGTCGGCATAGTTGAGGTCGGCGCCGGAAAGGTCGCAGCCGTGAAGGTCGGCATCATTCCCGCGTACGGTGCAGTCAACCGGTGCAACCGTGGTGGTGGTGGTTGGGACCGGTGCGGGGACACACGCAGCGAACAACGCCACGCAACCCGCCGTCAAAGCAACTAATAGTGAACCTTGTTTTTTCATACGTTTCCGCCTTTTTCGGTCACCGGACAGCGACTCTTCGACGGTAAACGGATAAAAGTGGATAAACAATCCAAAGTATTTTCAATCATGAAAAGGGATTTTTCAACGCAGAAATGACAGAGCCCACGTATTGCTCCGCCCGGAACTAACTTGGAGAAATGGAAGCGTTTCCACCTGCACAGATGATCAAACTCTCGGGTCAGATGCAGCCCCCAGGAACTGCGCCTGCTGAGGTATCCCTCTCAGTGCACCAACTCCCCGCCGCAGCGCAGGACCAAGCGACCCGTAGAGCAGCCACAGATGGTCCACCTCCTACGGTTGTGTTCTGCCATGGGTTTCCCGACCTTGCGTACTCTTGGCGACACCAACTGGCCCCGGTTTCTGCTGCAGGGTTTCGCGCTGTAGCTCCGGACCAGCGGGGCTATGGCAACTCATCTGCCCCCACTGCGGCTGAGGCCTACGGCCTCGGTCAACTCTGCGGTGATTTGGCCGAACTTCTTGATGCGCTTGAGATAGAAACCGCAGTTTTTGTGGGCCATGATTGGGGTGGCTTTGTGGCCTGGGGAATGCCAGTGCTTTTCCCTCAACGATGCGCCGGAGTTGTTGGAGTCTGCACCCCGTACACCCCCTTCCCATCAATGGACTTTCTAAAAATGATGTTCGGGGAAGACCCAGAGCAGATGTACATGATGTGGTTTCAAGAACCAGGAGTTGCAGAATCTGTACTGGACTCAAGGGCAAGATTGTTGTTTGAAAAGCTCTCGGTACAAGGGGTTGACCCAAAGGTCCTAGCCGATCTTGGGGTAGCACGAGAGAGCGGCTTCAACTTCAATCCCTTTATTGACCTTGAGGGACTGCCTTTCGTCGCACCCTCGGTACTCACCGAAGATGACCTTGAATTCTATGCATCGACCTTTGACCGAACCGGCTTTCGGGGCCCGGTGAACTGGTATCGAAACATCGATGCAAACCTGCAGAACTACCCGGCTGTAGGAACTCAGGCCATCGACCTGCCCGCCTTGATGATCTGTGCCGAATGGGACCCAGCGCTGCCTCCGGAATTGGCTTCGGGGATGCCGGCGCTGTGTTCCGACCTAGAAATGCACACGGTACCCAAGGCTGGTCATTGGGTACACGAGGAGTTCCCCGATCAGGTCAATGCGCTAGTCGTTGACTGGCTCACTCGACGCTTTGGACCCTGAACGCTTTGTAGGAAATCGGGCTTTAAAAACCAGTGTGGTCTCTACGTGCCAACTGCTCGCGACAACAGCGCCCGCAACTCGTTGGTTCGGCCCTCCCAAGTAAAACCAGTTCGCACAAACTCTGCCGCTTCGGCACCCATTCGTGTTCGAGTGTCCGTATCTTTCAGAAGCGTTATGAGCGCCTCGGTAACCTGCGCAGAGTCGCTGCCATTAACAAGCAGGCCGGTCTTGTTTGCGCTCAGCGCCGAAGGAACACCGCCAATATTGCCTGCTAAGACTGGGCGGCCAACTGCTTGCGCTTGAATAAAGACAATTCCAAAAGCCTCAACTTCTAGGCCGCGTTTACGCTCGCGGCAAGGCATGGCAAACACGTCGCCCGCCGCATAATGGGCGGGAAGCTCATCCTCTGTTGCTGCTCCTGCAAATACCACGTGCTGCTCAACGCCCTGGTCCGCTGCCAGCTTTCGAAGCTCAGCCTCGTAGGGTCCACCCCCGACGATCAAGAGCTGAGTCTCGGCCACATGCTTGCGAACTTCACTCAGGGCCATGATGAGTTGATCCTGACCCTTGCGTTGAACCAGTCGAGACACGCAGACCACTACGGGTGCAGTACCCAACCCATGCCTGTCACGGATTTGGGTGCCATCCACTGCAAGATGAAACGTCTTTGGGTCAACTGCAGGGGCCAACAATGCATACTCTGGCCCTGCCCCAAACGCCGAACGCAGGGAGTCATCACAGAACTTCGAGACAAACGTGATGGCCGATGCAGATCGACCAATTCTGCGCAACACCGAAGCACCACCTGGGGCGCGAACTGCAGACACTTCTAGTCCATGAGTAAACGCAATGTAGGGTCGCCCTGATTTCCTCTTGAGGCGTGGGCCCATCAGCGCTAGCGGAAAAGCCGCCCCAAAGACCACCACCTCGGCCTGAGTGCGCTCGATGAGCAGCAACGTCTGGCGAAGTACCCGTGGCGTTGGCAGCAAAACCGAGGCCCGATCACGTACTACATGGAAAGGTGCGGCCTCATCCCAGACGGCATCTCCGGCAAAGGTCGAGGCATAAACCGTGACCTCATCACCAGCGGAGACAAGCCCACGACAGAGTTGATCGACATAGTTCTGAATCCCACCAAGTCTTGGCGGCAGGTCATTGGTAACAACGAGAACGCGCATTTAGCTGTCAACTGCTTCAATGCGTGCAGAGCCAAGCTCTGGATCACCTACTAGGCGCAAACCCGCGAACTCAAGATGACGCGGAGTGAACTCTTGCATCAGATCGGTACACATTGGGGCAGTCCCGCTCCGAGAGGCGGCATCACTTCGCTGGCCGAGTTCGATTACTTCTCTCAGAAGCAATTTTGACTCTTCATGAAGAAGCGAAAGGTCATCAGAGACCAACACCATTCCCCCGCTTGCTCCCACTGCGAGCGCCCAAGCGCGCACCTGTTCAGGCGTGAGTTCGGTATCAGATGTGCGCAGCATGACGCAATCAGGGTCATTGAGCCAAAGGCGTCTGTGTTGATGAGCACGGGTAAGCGTGTTGCGCCAAGCGTTCTTGGTGGATGGAATGGTTTGCTCGTACCCCACATAGGGCCACAACTCCGGCTTTGGTGCCCAAAACGGGGCCACATCAGATCCAATTCTCATGCCATCCACTACGCCGATACAAGCGCCGAGCGGGGCCCCACAACCCAAAATAAAGGCGTCTTCGCCGGCACCGCGACGTATGGCGTCAAAGCCTGCTCGTACGCGTTGCGCTGGGGTCATACTGCGATCCGCCCAGATGCCGTCAAAACCCGGAGAGTAAGTGAAGTCCAATTTGAGGTAGCTAAAGCCAAGTTGGACCAATTCTCGAGCTAGCGACTCGAGGTGCTCGAGCACTTCTGGGTTTGTTACGTCGAGTGTGTGAACAAATCCACCCCAGTGCGGACCGAACATACCAATGAGCGGTTCACCCGAGAAGTCCTTGGCAATCCACTCTGGGTGCTCATGGGCGAGTCTTGAATTGAGTGAAACCCCAAAGGGCGCAATCCACAGACCGGGCCGAAAACCTGCTGCCGCTATTGAGTCGGCAATTCCCTTGAGCCCAGAAGGAAACTTTTCATTCGTGACTAGCCAATCCCCAATCTCTGATTGAAAACCATCATCGAGTTGCACCACGTCAAATGGCCAGTCGGCAGCAAGCTCTAGATTCTTCAAAAGGTCTTGCTCTGTTACCTGATCAAAGTAGTGGTACCAAGAGCACCACCCCACTTGAAACTCGGCTTGAACTCGAGCCTTCGAACCCTTGCCGACGTCACTCGCCCATGCATCAAGTCCTGCTATGGGATCACTCACCGAGCGAATCACCACCTCGTGGAGCGCTCTGGTTTCACCTGGCATGAGTTCCACGGACCCCAAAAAGGCCTCAACGGATAGCTCAAAATCTGACCCCACCTGATCAACACGAATGGTGCCATCGTGCAGGTGCCCACCCAAAAACCCAATCAGCAGTGACTCCTGATTGTCGCTCATCACCGTCACCATCTCGGAGCGGAGTTGAGCATCACGCGTGCGGCGTTGATCCGCATGCTGAGTCATCGTGACCATCTCAACGGTGCTGACCGTAGAGGGATCAACATCTAGCCCCGGCTTGGCGACATTGCTTTGACTCCATGACTGATAGCCATTACGAAACATTGCCAGTTCGCCCTCAACCTGCGTCAGCAGATAGACCTCTGAGATCGATCGAACCTCTGCGGGAAAATCACTTTGGTTCGTGACCGACCAGGTAAAGCCTGCATCGCTACGGTGCAAAGACACCTCAAGACGGGCCCCCTCGGCAGCCGAGATCACCTGATGATGCTTGGTTAACTGCATCTCGTGACGATAGCCCCAGCAGACTCGCTCGTCTGCGTCGACGGGTCGCTTTCGGTCAGCCCGCTAAGCGAAAGAGTTCTGGTGCAACGGGGCAGTCGGTAGCCTTCAGGCTCTCAGAGATGGCGCCTACGCCGCCTACGCAAGCGCATGAGGTCACAAGTTCATGCGGCACAATTTCGGCAGTCGTGCCGAGTGGTTCAACCGAAGCAGACCAGCGACTCACAAGTGCGTCAAACATGCTAGCTGGCAGCATCCTTCCCGCTCCTGCCAGCGCCCAGACCTCGACACCGAGATGGGAGGCAACAGCAGCCGCCGCGAGCGAGCCAGCAGGCGCAAGCAGTTTCTCGGGCCCAAGAGCAAAACAGTCCAAGATCACTACATCGGCCAAGGCCACAGCCGCGGCCGCATTGCGCGCAGGCACCGCTGTTGCAACAACGTCAATCCTCTCAAGTTGCCGCACAGCCTCATCCGACTCGCCCTCAACATCAACGATGAAGACCTCTAAGTCCCCTCTGCGGCGCAAAGCACCCACCGCTTGTTCCGGCCATCCAATAATCACCACAGATGCATCTGCGGGAAGTGCCTGGGCTAGCAATTTTGCAGTTGGGTCTGACTCGATCTCGGCTACGGCTGCGCGCGCCTCTTGCATTGCATCGGGCGCACAGAGCATCCGTGCACAAAGCCACCACAGTGGAGAGCAGGTCAGATGACGGTCAATGATTCGCCGGCATGCAGCAACCATGCCAGCAGGGTCGTCTCTGAATGCCGACAACGCAAGCGCCGATTCTTGCACCAGCACATCCGCAGGCGCTCCTTGGGAACGGGCAACAAACCGGAGGCGCTCAATGGGGTGCACCCGGTGCAGTGTAGAGCCGCTGTTGCACTCTGGGGCATGCAGCAACAGCGAGATTCGGCCCCGATCAATCCATGCTGAAGCCCGGTATTACTCAATCGGACTTGAGGAATCTCGTAAGTAACGCTCACGCGCGCTACCTTTCATCACCGTGACCACGGTGCCTACTGATCTCATTCTTCATCCACACGGCGGCGAGCCCCTCAGCATGGCTGATCAGGTGACGATGTTTCACCTTGTGTTGGTCGTGCTCGACCCCTACACCATAGAGAGCTCGGTGCTGTTAGAGACCGCTGGGCGCATCTTGGAAGAGTTTGCTGGAGCCGACTGTCGTGCCGGATGGTTGGTCACTGCAGACGAGTCTGACACCTCGGCATTTCTTGGTCCGTGGGAACAAAAGTTTCTAACCTTCTGCGACCCAGAGCGAACAGCGGTTTCTGCACTCAAACTTGAATCGCTTCCCGCCCTCGTCCACATCGGCGGAGATCTCACCATCATCGGCAAAGCCGAAGGCTGGGAACCAACGGATTGGCGCGTTATTACCTCCAACCTTGCCAAAATGATGTCTTGGAGTAAGCCAACTTTCCCCAAGTCAGGCGACCCTGCACCCTTTGACGGCTCCCCTGCCGCGGGATGAAATTCAGAACCAGGATCAAACACTGCGCCATAACGGCTTTTTGATTCCGCTCCCAACGAGCCTGCTGTACTAGCAGCAGCTATCGAGCAGTCCAGCCGCCATCTACTGCCAGAATCTGCCCAGTGACGTAGCTAGACGCGTGGCTCGCTAGATACAACAATGCCCCGTCAAGCTCTTCTGGCCTGCCTGCACGGCCCATAGGGGTGTTTCGTTCAACAAACTGAGCGCCATTGGCATCGTCAAACATTTCGGCTTGAGTCATCTCAGAGGGAAACCAACCCGGTGCAATTGCGTTGACTCGAACCCCTTTTCGACCCCACTCGCATCCGAGTTGCCGAGTCATGTTCACGAGCGCACCCTTCGAGGCGCAATAGCTGACGTCTTTCATGGGTGATGCGGCAACGAGACCAAGGATTGAGGCCATGTTGATGATGCTGCCGCTACCTGCTTTGAGCATATGTGCAGCCGCTAGCTGGCTCAGGTGAAACGGGGCTACCAGATTGATATCAATCACACTTGCGAACTGCTCCAGGGTCTCCTCTGTTGCGGACACTGGTTTGCTTACACCGGCGTTGTTGACCAACACACCAACGCTGCCTGAAATCTCAACAGCAGTCTGCACAAGCCGTTCACGGTCAGCCGCTGCAGAAAGGTCGCCCGGACAGGCCACAGCGCGATCCCCAAGTTCGTGAACCAACTGCTCAAGTCGATCGGCTCGACGGGCACTCACTACCACGGTCGCACCTGCTGCGTGGAGCACACCCGCGGCTCGCCTGCCAAGGCCTGATGAAGCTCCAGTGATGATTGCAGTTACTGCGTCGAGTCGAAAGAGGTGATCAATCTGCGTTGATAGTTCGGCGGTAGGCATGCCCCGAACCGTAACCAGTTTGCGGCTACTTGACCACAACAACCTGTGTGCCGACAGGTGCCCACTCATACAACAGTGCGGCATTCCAGTTGGATTGCCGAACACAACCATGTGAGCGATAGCTTCCTAGTTCATTCTCGCTCTGCAGTGGTTGGCCCCTGCGGTTTACTGGGATGGAATGGAACCCGATTGCGGCACCGCTGCCTTGGGCAAAGCGCACCATCCATTGCATGCTGGCACCTCCGCCGATGGCAGTGGTGTACCGACTCTTAGAGAACACTCGATACGTTCCCTCGCCGGGCGTCTTATAGCGACCTGACACAAGATAGGTATGCACAACAGAGCCGTCGCCTTCAACCCACCACACGCGCTGTTGCTCCATTGAGTAGACAACTCGCCGGCCCGAACCAGAGTTGAAGGGCAGACCGCGCATATCGGGGGCAGGTGCCGCAGGCGGAGCCACCTCTGCCGCGGGGATCGTCGTGACTGGCGCAACATCTTGAGCCCCAACCGCTACCGCAGTAAACAGCGACATCGCTACTGCAAGAACCAGTAAGAAAAAGGCTTGGATAGAGCGTTTCAACTGAGTCATGAAGACCCCTTTCTGTGTTTAAAGTGTACGACCCAAGCAGAACCTGTGCCCCATGGACTGCCTGCGGTGCGTTGAATCAGGATTTCACTAGGCGCTTGATTGCCTCTGTAGCCTCTTGCAGTTTCTCTTCTGCATCGGCTCCGCGATTGCTAATCGCGTCAGCAACACAATGGTGAAGGTGGTCCTCAAGCAGGGCC
>JBIKPA010000129.1:0-7921 GCA_044357715.1 Microthrixaceae bacterium | reverse complement strand
ACTTAGTTCCACGTGTTCAAAAACTGCGCCTAACTCCTTATGTCTCGACCCCTCTCGCTGTTCCTGCGATTCACCGCGATTACCTTGGCGGGTGCCTGCATTTTTGCGTTGATTGCTGCATTGCTCATCCCCGAGGTGGCCAACGTCTCGGGGGCGGGCTCCTATAAGAAGGGGACCCAGATAGCGCTTCCCGACCTGTTGCAAGGCAGCGTTATCACCGATATGAACGGCCAACCTTCTGGCAGCTTGGTAGGCAGCGAGAACCGCGTGATTGTTCCATTGAGCAAGGTCTCTACCGAAATGCAGCAGGCAGTTCTCGCAGTTGAGGATTCGGACTTCTACGTTCATCACGGAGTGAGTGCAAAGTCGGTGGTGCGTGCAATGCGCGCAAATAGTGCCGCTGGGAGCGTCTCTCAGGGCGGTTCTACGATTACGCAGCAACTCGTAAAGTTGTCACTCGTTGGCAACGAGCAGTCCATGAAGCGAAAGGTGAAAGAGGCGAGTCTTGCGCTTCAACTAGAGCAACAATTCTGCAAGGATCGGCCTCGCCGTGACTGTAAGGACGAGATTCTTGAGCGTTACCTCAACACGGTTTATCTGGGCCGAGGAGCCTATGGCGTAGAGGCTGCAGCGCAGATGTACTTCGGAAAGTCTGCTGCAGAGCTTGATTGGAGCAATGCGGCCATCCTTACCTCGCTTATTAGGAATCCCACCGGTTACGACCCGATCAGGTTTCCCGAAGTAGCCACTCGTCGGAAGAAGGTGGTGCTAGGTCGCATTACGGAGGTTGGAGCACTTACCCCCGAGGAGGCCGCGTATCTTGAGCAGGTTCCCTTGCCTACCGAGATTGTTAAGAGCAGTTCCTCTGCCACCGCACAAGACCTCACCTACTTTGAGCGCAAAGTGCGGGACGAACTGCTTCGAGCAGAGTGGTTGGCCCCTACCGAGGCGCTTCGTAGAGAACGAATCTTCAATGGTGGACTTGTTATTACTTCGACCCTTGACCCGCGAGCACAGATGCTCGCAGAGGCTGCCTCGGCCTCAAACCCAATTAAGAAAGCAAACCCCGAAGCAGTGGCAGCCGTGGCAGTAGTAGAACCATCATCTGGAGCAGTTCGGGCAGTGGTGGGGCAGACGGATCTTCCCGGCCAGGGAGTAGTAGAGATTGCGACCCCACAGGTCGGTCGAAGCCCCGGATCTTCTTTCAAAGCATTCACGTTGCTAGCGGCGCTCGAGTCGGGGTACTCGATTCGGGATTCAATCCTTGCTTCTCCAGCCCCGCAGAAGCTCTATAAGGGTTGGGGAATCAAAGACTCCACTTGGCCTTCTGGTTGCAAGGGGGGAACGGTTGAATTGGCAAAGGCAACTGCATCCTCAAACAACTGCGCATTCGCCCGCTTGCAAGCAGCAGTCGGCGGGGCAAAAGTGGTCGACGTAGCACGTCGTTTGGGTATCAACACGCTCACGGATGAGTCAGCTTCTTACCCGTCGCTGTCTCTAGGTGGCACTGCGGTGCGTCCGTTAGAGATGGCTGCGGCCTATGCCGCGATTGCTAACGATGGCGTCTATAACCCGCCTCACTTTGTTACCAAGGTGACCGATCAAGCAGGCGCGGTGCTCTTCGATTATGTACCAGCTACCGAACAGGCAATCTCCGTAGATGTAGCTCGTCAGGCAACAGTTGCTTTGCAGGGAGTAGTCACCGGAGGCACCTATAAGGGTGGTTCGCTTCCCAATCGTCAACCCGCAGCAGGCAAGACTGGCACGAACGAGGCCGCTGGCGGTGAGAACACCGATGTCTGGTTTGTGGGGTTCACACCCCAGATTTCAACAGCGGTGTGGATCGGAAACCCGGCAGGGCAAACCGAGATGAAGGGCGGCCGAGTGCAGGGTGGAACCGTTGCCGGAAAGGTGTGGCGAGAGTTCATGGCGCCCTATCTGTCCGACTCCCTTTTACAGCCATTTGCCACTCCGGGACGGATCACGACTAGCCGAAAGGTCATTCCCGACCCGTGGAGTAAGTCCACATCTGCAGCTGAGCGCGCAGGGGTAGCGGGTAAGCCATCAACAACGGTCCCAAGGTCATCGAGGGGGGGATCTTCTACGGTTGTTCCTGCTGCACCTAGGCCGACCGCGGCACCTACTACTGAAGTTCCAGCACCTGAGCCAGCGCCTGATCCAGCGCCCGAGCCAACGCCATAAAACGTTTGCTCAACACCCGGTAGGGTAAGCACTGTGGAATCGCTTGAGGATCTACTCGTAGTACAGGTGCTTGATACTCGGATCGATCAGCTCCGGCACAAAAAGAAGACTCTTCCTCAGCGTCAGGAACTGCTTGATCAGGCCGCTGCACTCAAAGCCGCAACTGTGGAAACCGATGAATGCGCTGCTCGGCTCAAAGACTTGCGTCGCAGTCAAAAAGAAGCTGAGGACCACGCGTCGATCCTTGAAGATAAAGCAACTGAAGTAAATGGCGTGTTGTACGACGGCTCAGTCAGTTCGCACAAAGAACTTGAAGCATTGCAACAAGAACACCAGCAACTCAAGCAGAATCAGGGTCAGTTCGAAGATCAGGCCCTAGAGTTCATGGAACTAGCAGAGCCAGTTGAGCAAGAACTGCAGCTGCTACAGGCCAAGAGCGCAGCGATTGTGGAACGTATTGCCGACCTTGAAGCGCAAATCACGGTGGCCGTTGCAGAAATCGAGGTGCAACTCGATGAGCAACTCGTCCAGCGGGAGTCGGCTCAGGCTGGTATTGCCCCCGACCTCCTCAGCTTGTACGAGGGTCTGCGCACCCAGCAGGGAGGAATTGCTGTGGCTCGTCTTGTGGGCGCACGCTGTGAGGGTTGCCACCTTGAGATTCCCTCTGGCGAACTCGATGTCATTCGCAAAGCCCCTGCGGATCAGCCGGTGACTTGCCCGGAGTGCACCCGACTGCTTGTTCGCTGAGGTTCGCGCACGGTGCTGATCTTTTTTGCAGTGTTGAGCGTGGTACTAACTTGGGCCGTCTTTCAGAGCCCTGCGTTGGACTACCGCCTAGTGGCAGCGGGTGCAATACTCCCGGTTTTGGAAGCTCCTTTCGGCGCAGGGCCTTTGCACTCGCTCCTAGCGCCAACACTGACGTTGGCCGTGGTCATGCTTGCTACGCAGCGGCGCAGACTCGTGAGACGGCGTTGGCTAGGGTTACCGATCGGAATGTACATGCACCTCGTGCTGAACTTTGCGTTTACCAGAACAGCCACCTTCTGGTGGCCCTTTCTTGGAACCTCTTTCTCGCCAGGCCCGGCTCCGGAACTCTCGCGAGGATGGTGGGCTCTAGTTATGGAACTGTTCGGGATTGCAGTAGGCGTTTGGGCCTATCGGCGCTTTGGGCTTCAGGATGCCTCAGTTCGATCACAGTTCTTGCGCACAGGCCAATTGAGTCGCGCCGTAATGGGTTCGAAGAAGTGACTCGCCATCGCCTAGGCGTCTGATGGTTCCTCTGGGCCTTTTTCTGCTTCAACAAGGTCTTGAGTAGCGGGGGGTGCGTGTTTGCGAAGCGCCTGTAGCCAGCGAGCCCCGGCGGTTCGAGTGCCTCGCAGGCTTGGCAGATGCAGTGCTCTGTGATGTTCCTCGGTGGCTTTGGCCGGAGATGGCGTGTGACCGCCTTCAGTTTCAGCAGCCGGCTTCATTCTTGCTGCGCGGTCAATCTCAAGCGAGCGAAGCTGAACTTCAACTGCGGCGAGTTGCTCTTCGGTGTAGGCGAGTTGATATCCCTCAGCCACAAATCGGGCAGTGTCTGCCCGGTAATCGTGACCAGTGCTGCGGAACTCGCCAGGGGTATCCCTCATAGCGTTTGCAGCATCGATTGCTGTTTGTAGGAAGGTCACTACGGGCGACCAGCGTTGGCTTTCAGGAACCCCTCGTCCGCGTTTCTCGCCGAGCCAATCGGGCTTGCGGTACAAAAGCGTGGGTGTTGCCAATGTGATGGGGTCGTTGTCATGGCTCAGTTGAACAATCCGCAGCGCCTGACGTTCTGCAACGCTCAGCTGCTCAAGCTGTTCCCAACGGTCGAATACACCAACTGTTCCCTCTGGGGTGAGTTGCCCGGGGCGGTCCATGCCAGCGGCCGACCAGCGTGCCAACTGAGGCATTCCAAACCACAATGCTCGGTCGATGCTGTAGTGGTCAAGGCCCTCGATGCCTCGCTTCATTACGACATCTGAAGATGCCCAAGCTCCGAGACTCTCGCCAAAGACCACTACGCGGGGTCGGTCCGCCGGGTCCATGCCTTGGAGTCTTTGATGAACCCCCCAGACCAATTGGCGGAACTGCTGGCGCCCGGCGCGGACTTTTTGCAGAGAAAGAAATGAGGGGTAGCGACCGAACTGAATACAGACCGAGGCAAGGTCTCCGCGCGTAAAGAACTCGGCGGCTTCGATCATGGAGTGATCAACCCACCCGGTTCCAGTGGGAGAGATGAGTAGCAGCGTGCCCCGGTCGTATGCGCCAGTTCGCTCCATCTCGGCAAGGGCAATCTCGCTTCGGCCACTCGGGTAGAGGGGTTGTTCGTTGAAGCCGACAAACACTCGGATGGGGTGTTTCGCTGGCTCGGACATCGTTGATTCGATGAGTGAGGGCGGAAGTACGTCGCTGACGTATCGGCGACCTTGCTGGCCAAGGTCTTCGAAGCTGCAGAGGCTGTCTGCGCTTCCCGATACAAATGGTGTGGTCGGAGGCTCTGCATAACCGGGGTCAATCTTCTCGTTTGACTTTCCGATCTGAGAGATGCCTGCCCAGTACAGCCCAGTGACGGCCGCAGCCCAGAAAACATTGTTGGTGGTGCGAGCGAGACCGGTATGAATAAAGCCCGGGCCATAGAATTTTTGCAGCCCTTTACGAGTGCCTTGGTGAGCAAATCCGATACTTGTTCCCACCCCAGTCATAACGGTGGCAACCGCTATTGACTTGGGCAAGGTGAGTTGCAACTTGTCGAAGTCGTCTGTAAAGAAATCGCGTCGCGCCTTCAGGTTTTCTCGGGACCGATACAAGGCAAAGGACAAACTGGCGGTGCTCACTGCCATATTGGCAACCGCACCCCTTGTTGAAACTGAGGATCGATGCTTGGTCGCGGAGATTGCCTCGTAGAGAAACCCTCCGATGGCGCCGGCTTCGATGAGTTCGCCGGTCAGGCGAGAGAACGCTGCTGGCCAGGCTGTGTCATTCTGATCGGGCACCTTGCGCATGGCGAGTCCAACGCCAGCGAGAAGGCCACGAGCTAGGAGTCGCTGCGTTAGGGAGTCCTGATCGGGGGTGATCTTGTTTGCTAGGTAATCCACGCGATTGCTAGCCGCTCTTGCGCTCAAAAGCGCAAGCCCGCTCATTGCTCCCTGATGTAGAGAGGTTCGCGGCATCAGCGAGGGCTGCATGGAGCGCAGAAACTGAGTGGTCTCGAGCGGCGAACTTGGTGAGCCGGCAAGGGGCGAGAATGCGGTAACGATTTTCTGGACTTGTTCAAAGCTAATGAGAGACAAGTTGAATCCTTCGACTCCGAATGGTGAGGGGTAACAGGCTCTGCCGTCTGCGGCAGGCCAATCATGGATAGCGGGTCTAACTAGCGGAGACACTACAGGTCATCTGGAAGTTTTTACCCAAGGATTCTTGCGTGGGCCAAGCGAGGGCCAATAGTGGTTGCCCGGGGAAGTAGTGTCCCTAGTTCAATCGAGTGTCTGAGCATTAGCCGGGGGAGAAGTTCATGGATCTTGGAATCGGCGGCCGCCGAGCGGCAGTTGCTGCAGGCTCAGCAGGCCTTGGCCTAGCAACAGCGCAGGCACTCGTCAACGAGGGCGCGCAGGTTGCCATTTGCGGTCGTGACCCGGAGCGACTTGCTGCAGCGGTTGCAAGCCTTGGGTCATCGGCGGTTGGTATCCAAGCTGACATGTCAACTACGGAGGGCGCACAAGGTTTCGCCCGGGCCGCAGCCGAGGCATTAGGTGGGCATATTCAGATTTTGGTTGCCAATGCCGGTGGACCACCACCGGGGGTCGCAACGGCCACAAGCGTTGAGCAGTATCGATCAGCCCTTGAGTTGAACTGCCTGTCCACGATTGCGCTCGCACTCGAGGCAGTCCCCGAGATGCGAGCTGATAGGTGGGGCCGCATCTTGGCGATTACCTCGATTGGTGCAAGGCAGCCGATCGCCTTTCTTGCAGCGTCAACGGCGGCACGAGTTGCCACCACGGCTTTTATCAAAAACCTTGCCACCGAGGTAGCCATTGATGGTGTGACTGCCAACACCATTCAGCCGGGTACTCATAAGACTGCTCGCAATGCGGATTTGTCTGCGGAGCAAAGCTCCGAACTGCTGCAGTCGATTCCGGCGGGCAGATTAGGAAATGCCACCGACTTCGGTTCCGTTGCCGCCTTCTTGTGCAGTGAAATGGCCAACTTTATTTGCGGTGCCTCGATCATCGTCGATGGCGGAGCAAGTCGCGGTCTGCAGTAGTAGCTGGTCGGGAGTTAGGCCTCGGGAGCGTTGCGCTGCACGTGCACCCGAACCTCGGCTGCGCCCTCATCAGGCTCCACGGTGAGTCGGCCCGAGTTTGCCTGCGAGGTCACGGTGCCCCCCGTAACTGTTGCGGAGTAGCCGTCTGGGTATTGCACTGCTGGCAGAACAATGCTTGTTGGCGCCAGTACTGACTCATCGGGCCGGTAGCGGAACTCAAATTCGCCGCTCGCTGGATCAAATCGCTGGCTTAACGGGTGGCCCGCAGTTGCTTGGGCATAGGCACGTACGAGCTGTGTGCGAACAACCTCTGGCCAGGTACCGGGGTGATGCCAGTGCATCCAAGAGAACAGGTACTCATCGGCAAGCTGAGTCGTTCGAGTGGCGTTCAGTGGGCTTTGCGAAGCGCCAAACTCACCAAGCAGGGTGGGGGAGTTCCAGCGGCTGCTGACCGAGTGCGCATCACTAAAGACTGAACCGAAGACTGCGTCGCACAGGGCTGATGGTGCGGGGGCAGGTTGAACTGGCTCTCCGCCGTCGGTGTCGTAGCAGTAGGCATGAAAGGTGTATCCGATATTGGCACCGGGTGCGGGTGTGTCTGGGAAGGGTTCGCCGATGTTGAAAGGTGCCCACCAGACTGCAAGGCCTGGGGCAGCTGCATTCACTCGGGCTGTCAAGCTGGTGTACATGGCCTCGGCTTGGCGGTAGCGGCCGCCGCAAGAGGTAACGCATTCAAAGAATTTGTCCCCAGGGAATGGCTCGTTGATCAAGTCGATGCCAATCACGTTGGTTTCGTCTTTTACCTCGTGGGCAAGGGCAGCCACCCCATCGCCATACAAGTCGATTGCACTGCGGCCTTCTGAAACTGGGACTTGGGCCCACCAGTCATTCCACTGTCGCAGTGAACGGGGCGAGAGATAATTCGCAGCCCAGCCGATAGCGGCCTCGATTTCTTTGGGTGCAGAAGGCGAGAGAGCGGCGGCCTCTGCCGAGGTTGCCCAGCTAGGCATCCCCCAGAAGACGTCCTGATGGAAGTCGAGCAACACCCATAGGTTCTGAGCAGTGAGCGTGTCGATGACCTGAGCGACTTCGGCCAGATAGTCCGTGTCGATCACGCCAGGCGCTGGCATCAGCTTGGCTGCCCACACGCCGAGTCGAACTCCGTTAAAGCCGTCTGCTTGGAACTCTGCAAAGTCTTGTGGCCCAAGCCATCCGTTCTCGAGCGGCGCAAGGAAGGGCTCGGACTTGTTCACCACGTTGGTTCCGTGGATAAGAACCACGCGCCCGGTTGCATCCACAAGCTCGCGGCCCCGCATGGTGAGCGGGCCGATCACATCTGCCGGCTCTGAGGTCACTGCATCGGCAGGACCCTCTGGGAAGGTAACGAGCGGCGCAGAGGTACACGCAACCGCGCTAATAAGACAGAAAACGCCAATG
>JBIKPA010000009.1:0-25031 GCA_044357715.1 Microthrixaceae bacterium | reverse complement strand
GCTAGAGGCTCAACCTTCCCCTGGTTGCGGTACACGGTGATTGCGGTTGTGCTGGCTGCGGCACTAGCGATGATCATTGCCTCGGAACCCCCGAAGAGGTCGTTCTGGGTGACGGGGTTTGCCTTAGTGGCACTAGTGCCGGGCATTTTTTGGACGTTCCAGGTGGCACAAAGTGAGCAGTACGCGTCTTTCGATCAGACCGAAGCAATTGATGCTCTGAGCCGTGGCGTTCAGGGTGAGTCTGTGGCCGTTCAAAAATCAATGGCCATCATGGGCCAGCGAGTGGCCTCTGATATTGACGCACGTAGCGATATCAAGCCCGGCAGTGTGCTTATGGATCAGGCTGGGATTGGTGTGCTTCCCGCTGCGCCACGACCTGATGTGTATGTCGTGCCCTCTGACAGAGACTTTGGCCCGGCTGTCTCTGCCCCCGAGGATTTTGGAATCCGGTATTTACTGCTGCTGGAGTCATCTGGCGCAGATCAACTCGTTTCGCAGTTTCCAGATCTCTGGGATGGGGGCGGGACGGGCTTTGCCAAGCAAGTTGCCGAGTGGGGAGATGAGTCCTACCCAAAGACCCACTATCGGCTGTTCGCGGTCACTGATCCCGATCCAATAAGTCGAGCCAAACCAGATGTGGAGTTCGGAAGATGAAAGCACTCCTTGCCAAGATTCCGCGAGATCGCAGTTTGTTGCTTTTGCTCGTGCCACCGATAGCGGTTTTAGCGTTTGTTGTGAATGCTCAGTCGCAGGCCAACTATGCCCTACCGCCACCCACACCTGTGGGGGCGCCAGCGGCTACGACCCCTACAACTCTGCCAGACTTGTCCTCGGCTGCAACAGGTGATGGGCAGCAGCAAGTCGATGAAGAAGTAGCAGGCGTGAGCGTGAGCCGTTCGGGAGTCACCCGCAGTGCGCCCACGGGATCATCCGGAGGCTCCACCGCTCGTTCGACTGGTTCTGGTTCTGGCGCTTCTGGTTCTGGGGCTTCTGGTTCTGGGGTGTCAGTACCTGCAGAGGTTCAGGGCGAGTCCGTCGAGAACACCGGTACGACCATTGAGACGACAACTCCAACTACGACGTTGCCCGAGGGTGAAACAGGGCCATCGCCTGCGGTGAGCGAAAGCCCTTTTGCAGTGCTACTACCGATGTCTGCGCTGTTGATGCTTGGCATCGGATTGTTCTTGGTATTGCGCCGACGGAAACCACAAGCCGCTCATCGGGCAAGCGCCTGATGGTCCATGTCACGGTCAAACTAAAAAAGAAGTGGGCCGGATTGTGCTGTTAAATCCCTCCCCGGCTGAATCACCAGAAGAGGCTTCTCAACCTCGACGTTGGACCGATGACACCCGCAAGGTCGGGAAGCGAACAGCGGTTGCCCTACTAGCAATAGTGATCTGCTATCACACCTCGCTCTGGACGCTGATGCGAGGCCTGACCGTTGATACTCCCTTGGCCTACCTCGGCCTTGTGCCAATCATTGCAGCAGTGCTCGGCTATGCGCTCGCTCGACCAAACCTGAATGAGCCGAACATTCATGACCGTCACATCGATCGCATTATCGGTGTGCCGCTGGTGTTGGCCGCTTTTGCCTCACTGGTTTTGTTGCCAGCTCGAATGTCGACGATGTACTGGCTGTATCGCATTGACCTGCTCACCATGCCGCTCTTTGTTGCAGGCGTTGTTGCTTTGGCCTTTGGGGTGCGAATGCTCTGGCGTACCAAAGCAGCCGTAGCGTTTTTGTTTTTGGCTTGGCCGATTCCCATCAGGGGAATCGTGACCCTAGGGCTTGAGCCGCTCACCGGTCTTACTGCAGGTGCAGTACGCATGGTTGTGGGTGTCATTCCTGTTGCATCGGTTATGCCGGGTGACGGAATCACTTTTCAGATTGCGCATGGGGGTGCGCAGGGAAGTTTCTTGGTTCAAGTCGCCTCAGCCTGTTCGGGAGCGAACGGTCTTTTAGGGTTCTTGTTAGTTGCCTCTGCGTTTACCTTGGTTGCTCGGGGGAGTAAGTCGCAGAAATTTACTTGGCTTGTTGCAGGAACCGCATTGGTCTGGATCTTCAATGTGATTCGGATCGTCGCGATTTTGGCGGTCGGAAAATTTTTTGGAGAGACAGCTTCAATCGAGGTGCTGCATCCAGTTGCCGGATTGTTCACCTTCAATATTGCTGTGCTGATCATGGTGTTGCAGGCACACCGCTTTGGTCTGTCGCTTCCTGTCTTTAGCGGGCCCTCACGAACGCGTGCTGTGCTCGCTGCCGTTCCGAATGCCAGCCGGGCCATGCTCGGAATTGTGGCGATTGCGTTGCTTGGATCAGTCTTTAATCACAATCTGACTGCTTACGACCCGATCTCGTCTTCAGTGGGCAATCCACGCGTCGGCAAATTCAGCCAAGTCTCACTGCGGCCAGACGGGTTCCGTGGCGAGCGCGTCGGAAGCTTCGAAAACGGCAAGCGGTTTTTCGGGGAAGACTCAAGTTGGACCCGGTATCAATATTCTGAGCTTGGAACAAGCGAACTCGGGAGTCAGGTTCCTGTGCTTGCTGATGTGATCAATACCAGCAAACTTCAGGCCTTTAGCGACTTTGGGATTGAAGCTTGCTACCGGTTCCACGGGTATAGCACCGCTGGGGTCAAGCGGGTTGATCTAGGAAACGGTGTAGTCGGGACGGTCCTCAATTGGGCCGACCCCGATGGATTGGCGTGGACGACTGTCTACTGGCTCTGGGCAGTCCGAGAAGGAAGTGGCCTTCGCTACGAACGAGTGGTGCTGTTACTCAATGACAGCAACGGCGCTCAGGTTGCAAGCCCGCCGCTTGAGGATTCGGTTGCTAGGCAAGTTGGTATTCGTGCAGATGAAGCAGTGAGGGGAGCGAGCAGTGAAGAGGTGACTGCGCGTCAAGGCGAACTTCGCACCTTCATGGTGCAGTTTGCTCGCAAGGTGATTCAATCCTCAGCCGATCGCTCTGCTCAGATGCCTGAACCAGCGGAGTTCGGCGGATGATCATTCGTGAGATCCCCGAGGATCTTGCCGAAGAGGTACTCGCAGAGTCCTTAGGTTGGGTCGAGGCCAAGAACCCTGGAATGACTGCCGCCTCGCAGGTGAACTCGCGGCAAAAGATTGTTCTGGTGAGCGCTGTAGTCATCGTGGTTCTTTGCCTCATCCTTGCCCCTTTAGGCACACTCATAGCATTGACCACTGTGGCAACAGCGGTGTATCTCATCACCTTGTGCCATCGCATCTACTTAGTTCGCATCGGCCTTGGAGATGACTCCTCGATCCAAGTAGCCGATGAGGATGCTCGCGCAGTTCCCGATGAGGACCTCCCGGTGTACACCCTATTGGTGCCGGCATACGGCGAGCCGCAGGTACTGCCTGATTTGGTTGCCGCTCTCAGTCGAATTGAATACCCACGCGACCGAATCGACGTAAAGCTGCTGCTTGAGGTTGGAGATACCGAGACCATTGCAGCCGCGCGTGCCATTCAGACCGATCTTCCTGTTGAGGTGCTGCTGTTGCCCGCTGGAGAGCCGCAGACCAAGCCGCGGGCCTTGAACTTTGGGCTGTACTTTGCGCGCGGATCATTGGTCACAATTTACGATGCAGAAGACCATCCCGACCCGCTGCAATTGCGGCGTGCGGTAGTTGCGTTTAGCCGAGGAGATGCAGATGTGGGTTGTCTGCAAGGCAAGCTGTCGTTCTATGGCGGCACCACCAATTTGCTGACCCGCTGGTTCACAGCTGAGTACCTCACTTGGTTCAACCTGTACTTGCCGGGACTGTCTTCTACAAAGTCACCCATTCCCCTTGGAGGCACCTCGAATCACTTCCGTAGGGAGGCCCTAGAGGAGGTGGGTTGCTGGGATGCGTTCAACGTGACCGAAGATTGTGACCTAGGAATTCGCTTGCAGCGCAAAGGCTGGCGGGTTGGGGTACTGGATTCGGCAACAATGGAAGAGCCCAACGTTGATGTCGTCAACTGGGTCAAGCAACGCAGCCGCTGGTACAAGGGCTATTTGCAGACTTGGCTGGTTGGGATGCGTGACCCTCGGGGCATGGTCCGCGACCTGGGATGGGCTGGGTTTGGGCACTTCTGTTTGTTTGTGGGAAGCACGCCCATTCTTGCCGTGTTGAATCTGTGGTTTTGGGCAATGACCTTTCTGTGGTTTGTCACAAAGGCCTCTTTCATCCAAGCGCTGTTCCCCGGTGCGCTGTACTACTTGGCAATCTTCTCTTGGTTCTTTGGGAACGTAGTAATTATCTATCTTTCGATTCTGACGCTACGCGCAGTACGCCGACCAGAACTGTTGGTCTCTGCGCTGCTTTCTCCGCTGTACTGGGTACTGATGGCAATAGCCGCCCTGCGGGCGATGGTGCAGCTCTTTACTGACCCATCGCACTGGGAAAAAACCGCGCACGGACTCACCTTGGACCACGGCGAGGGCCGAGGTGACGCCGCTTGGGCGAAGCCGCCCGGTGCAAATTCCGACACGGTGCTCATACTTGATGAGTCACAAGAAGATGAAGATTCACTCAACCAAAGTTGACTCATAAATCGTTGAGTTACATACTTGTGCCGTGACCGATACAGAAGAACTCCGCTCGGCACGTCATGCCGCTCTGGGAGATCGCGTACGCCTTGCAATCGTTGATGCCCTGACGGTCTCAGATTTGTCTCCGAAGGAGTTGCGGTCCTGCTTTGGATTGGAATCCAACCTGCTGGCCCATCACCTAGATGTGCTTGAACAGGTGGGTCTGATCTACCGTTCGGCATCTAGCGGGGACGCTCGGCGGCGCTACGTGCACCTGCATCGAGAGTCGCTCAGCGGCCTAGCGCCCAAGGAGTGCATAGAGGTTGGGCCGGCGCTATTTTTGTGCACCCAAAACTCTGCGCGCAGCCAACTTGCGGCGGCGCTCTGGCAGGAATGCTCCGGACGCGCCGCCGAATCTGCAGGGACTCAACCCGCACAGGCTGTGGATCCACGGGCAGTAGCTGCAGCCAAGCGTTGTGGACTTCAGCTACAACTGAGTGCTCCACGCAACATCAGCCAAGTGAGGATGAAACCTGAATTGGTGATCACCGTGTGCGACAAAGCGCATGAGGACCTTGCCAGCACTAGCCCACCTGCCCTGAGCGGCCGGTGGTTGCACTGGTCGATCTCTGATCCAGTCGAACTGGGAACTGCAAAAGCATTTGATGCCGCTGTGGCAGAGCTGCGGTGCCGAGTATCGGCGATCTGCGAGTCGGGTGTTCAGGCCGCATGAATCCACAGACCCCACCGAACGAAGCCGAGCTAGCGGTTCTCGTTGAGACAGGTACGGGAACTCTAGGCCTTGACCTGTTTCGACGCCTTGCTGCCGAGGCTCTCGGCACAGCGCTACTCATCATTGCGGTGATTGGCTCTGGGATTATGGCCACGAACCTGTCTGCAGACGTTGGACTGCAGTTGCTCGAAAACGCCGCTGCCACTGGCGGAGCACTCATCGGGCTCATTTTGATGTTTGCTGCTGTATCAGGGGCTCACTTCAACCCGGTTGTTACCTTGACAGATCGATTCTTGGGCACCACCTCTACAAGCGACACGGTGCTGTATGTGATTGCTCAGATCTTTGGTGGGTGCTGCGGGACCGTGTTAGCCAATCTGATGTTTTCGCTACCTGCAGTTGAGGTCTCAACACATGTTCGATCTGGTGGTGGCCTGTGGCTCTCTGAAGTGATTGCCACAGTTGGCCTGTTACTGGTCATCCAAGGCTGTGTGCGTACAGGTCGAGCTTCCGTGGTGCCATTCGCAGTGGGAGCTTGGATTGCTGGAGCCTATTGGTTTACCTCTTCCACCAGCTTTGCCAATCCGGCGGTGACGATCGCCCGAATGTTCTCCGACACTTTTGCCGGCATTGCGCCTTCCTCGGCGCCGATGTTCATTGCAATGCAACTCGTTGGAACCGTCATCGCCTTTGGCCTTATTCGCCTGTTCTATCCACATAGCAGCGCCGTTCCAGATCCAAAAGCGGCCCCGGACCTCAACGATGCCCCAGATCAAAGCGCCGTAGGAGGCTCTACCAATGTCTGATTCTTTGCCGGAAGTACTCTTTGTCTGCATCCATAATGCTGGTCGCTCGCAGATGGCCGCAGCATTTCTTGCACAGATCGGCGGGCCCGGAGTTGTGGTGCGCTCAGCGGGGACGGCCCCGGCTGACTCGATCAATCCGGCAGTGATTGAAGCAATGGCCGAACTTGATATTGATCTACTCAGTTCGGGAGCGATTCCAAAGCGACTTGAGGATGCCGCAGTAGAAGCCTCAGATGTGGTTATTACAATGGGTTGCGGGGACGAGTGCCCTTTCTACCCCGGAACTCGCTACCTAGACTGGAAATTGGATGACCCCGCCGGCCAAGGCGTTGAGGCTGTTCGCCCGATCCGAGATGAGATCCTGCTACGTGTACAAAACCTCTGGGCCGAACTCAGTGCCTAGCCCTTCTTCAAGTCAATTCTCAGAAGCTATTCCACCAAAAATCACTAAATCTACGGAGTAAAAATGTCTCGAGTGCAGCTAGCAATCAACGTGACCGATATTGATTCGGCAGTCATTTTCTATTCCAAGTTGTTTGCCACCGAAGTAAACAAACGCAAACCAGGGTATGCAAACTTTGAGATTGCAGAACCACCGCTCAAGCTGGTTTTGATTGAAGGCCCCGAAGGGGGCACCCTCAATCACCTTGGAGTAGAGACCGAAACCACAGCTCAAGTTTTGGAAGCAGAAAACCGGTTGTCTGAAACCGGCCTAGAAACCACCGGCGTAGATGACACCGTGTGCTGTTTCGCTGAAAAAACCGAAACTTGGGTGACTGATCCTGATGGGGCTAAATGGGAGTGGTACGTCAAAACGGGCGATGCCGATCAGATGTCGCTTCATGTTACGAGCCCTGAAAACACTGATGGACCTGCCTGCTGCGGATAGGAAATCTGGTTCCATAGGCCATACTGATACTGCTCGAGCTAGCCCGTAGCGCGTGTAGAAAGTGATCTCGCCTTGAGAACAATCGGCCATTACAAAGACGGTGCGATCTCCCTTGGAACCTCGGAACTATCGGCACCTGTGTTTAACCCTGCCACCGGAACCCAGCAGGCTCAGGTTGTGCTTGGTTCAGTAGTAGATGCGGACGAAGTCGTGCAGTCATCCGCGACTGCGTTTGAGACCTGGCGGAGTAGCTCACTCAGCACGCGAGCAAGCGTCATGTTCAAGTTTCGTGAACTCATGGATGCATCACGAAACGAGCTTGCAGAACTTGTGAGTCTTGAGCACGGCAAGGTTCCCTCCGACGCACTCGGCGAGATTGCTCGCGGCATGGAAAACGTTGAGTTTGCCTGCGGGATTCCGGCATTGCTGAAGGGTGAGTACTCCGAGCAGGTTGCCGGCGGAGTTGATGTGTATTCGCTTCGCCAACCACTCGGTGTTGTGGCTGGGATTACCCCATTTAACTTTCCGGCGATGGTGCCAATGTGGATGTTTGCGAATGCCATCATGTGCGGCAATTGCTTCATCTTGAAGCCCTCGGAAAAAGACCCGTCTGCTGCTCTGTTCATGGCTGAACTGCTAACGGAAGCTGGCCTTCCCCCGGGCGTGTTCAACGTATTGCAAGGAGACAAAGTCGTTGTCGATCGCTTGTTGGAACACCCACAGGTCAAGGCACTGAGCTTTGTGGGGTCGACCCCTATCGCAAAATACGTGTATGAAACCGGTTCTGCGCACAGCAAGCGAGTACAAGCCCTTGGCGGAGCAAAGAACCACATGTTGGTTTTGCCCGATGCAGACATTGACGCCGCTGCTGACGCCGCAGTTTCTGCGGCCTACGGCTCGGCCGGGGAGCGATGCATGGCAATCTCGGTAGTCGTTGCCGTGGGCGCAGTCGCTGATGAACTCATTCCTGCCTTGAAAGACCGCATTGCTCAGATCGTTGTCGGACCCGGAACAGACCCCACAGCAGAGATGGGCCCGCTGATTACTCGGCAGCACTGCGACAAAGTTACGAGCTACCTCGATGGTGCAGAACAAGCTGGAGCAACACTCGTAGTTGATGGTCGAGAGCTGTCCGTTCCCGGAGACGGATATTTTCTAGGGGCATCCCTGATCGATGGTGTCACCACCGAGATGCAGCTTTATCAAGACGAGATCTTTGGCCCCGTGCTCGCAGTCATGCGCGTAGAGACCTACGAGCAGGGCTTAGCGGTGATCAATAGCAACGAATACGGAAATGGAACCGCTATTTTCACTCGAGATGGCGGAGCAGCCCGCCGTTTTCAGTTTGAGGTTGAAGCTGGAATGGTTGGGATCAATGTCCCCATCCCGGTTCCGGTTGCGGCCTACTCATTTGGCGGTTGGAAGAGTTCGCTCTTCGGAGATCTTCACATGTATGGCCCCGATGGCGTGAAGTTCTATACCCGCAACAAGGTTGTTACTTCTCGGTGGCCAGACCCATCCACGTCCAGCGTCAACTTGGGCTTTCCCGTTCACGAATGAGCCCCGTCCACGAATGAGCCCAGTCCACAAATGAAAAGTGAATCATGACTCCCTCAGAAACCCAGACTCCCTCAGAAGCCGGACCCAGCCAGACCTATCTAGATGATCGCGCTCATGTGTTTCATTCTTGGTCAGCTCAAGGTGCGCTCAAACCACTTGTGGTCACGGGCGGTGAGGGAGCTTGGTTCTTTGACGAGACTGGCAAGAGATACTTGGATTTCTCCTCTCAGTTGATCAACTTGAACCTTGGACACCAACACCCGAAACTGATCGCCGCCATACAAGAGCAGGCCGGAAAATTATCAACTATCGCTCCTGGTATGGCACACGAGGCCCGCTCAACGGCTGCACGGATGATTGCCGAGCGGACTCCAGGCGACTTGGACAAAATCTTCTTTACCAACGGCGGCGCAGAGGCAACCGAGAATGCAATGCGGATGGCGCGACTGCATACCGGCCGCCACAAGGTGTTGTCGATGTATCGCAGCTATCACGGGGCAACCGGCGGCTCGATTGCCTTAACTGGTGACCCTCGGCGTTGGCCCTCAGAGCCGAATGTCGCCCCGGGTATCGTCAAGTTCTTTGGTCCTTACCCCTATCGCTCGTCGTTCTGGTCGGAGTCGGTGGAACAAGAGTCGGAGCGTGCGCTAGAGCACCTTGCAGAGGTCATCATGTTTGAAGGGCCAAACACGATTGCGGCGATTGTTTTAGAGCCAGTAGTTGGCACGAATGGTATTTTGGTTCCGCCACCTGGGTACCTCGCTGGAGTACGCGAACTCTGCGATGCCAACGGAATCGTCATGGTGTGCGATGAAGTCATGGCGGGCTTTGGTCGCTGCGGTGAATGGTTTGCTGTTGATGTCTGGGACGTAGTCCCGGATCTGATCACCTTTGCGAAGGGAGTCAACTCCGGCTACGTGCCACTTGGAGGAGTGGCGATAAACGATGAGATTGCTGCAAGCTTCGATACTCGGGTGTACCCCGGCGGGTTGACCTATTCGGGCCACGTACTTGCCTGCGCGAGCGCGGTGGCATCCATGCAGATCTTTGAGGAGGAACACATACTTGAGCGGTCGCGCCACCTTGGAACCGAAGTGTTCGGGCCGGGCTTAGAGGAACTCAAGGCCAAGCATCCAAGTGTGGGTGACGTGCGCGGTCTCGGATGCTTCTGGGCGATTGAACTGGTGAAGAATCGAGAGACCAAAGAGATGTTGGTGCCCTTCAATGCCTCGGGAGCGGATGCTGCTCCGATGGTGGAAGTAGTGACAGCCTGCAAGGCAGCGGGATTGTCTCCCTTTGCCCATTTCAACCGCTTGCATGTGACTCCGCCCCTGATCATCTCTGATGAAGATGCCCGCCTCGGCTTGGAAATTATTGACCAAGCCCTACTGCTCGCTGATCGCCACGTCCACTAACACAAGCCGGCAAGTGAGTCAGGGCCAGATATTCAGGGCCAGATCTGAACTGGGGTACCAGCAGGTACTAGCGCTGCGAGTTTCAAGATGTCTTCGTTAAATAAACGCGGGCAACCGTTTGAGGCCGCTTTGCCGATTGAGTCTGGGCGGTTTGTTCCGTGGATGGCGAGCACGGGTGCGAGTGAGTCCGGAGCCCCTTCGGAGTCTTCACCACCAAAGGTGTCCATTACCTCCGAATAGCCATTCAGAGCTAGCGCCACAGGCCCATATCCCCCTGCTTGGTTCGCGGATGGAACGATGTCGGTCACATAGAAACTGCCCGTAGGCGTAGGACTAGTCGGCCGTCCCACGCTGATTGGAGCGCTGAAGAGTTCTTGCCCTGCCTCAACAACTCTCAGGGAACGCTCAGTGAGTGAAACCACAACCTGCTTTTGAGTAGTGGACAGCAGAAGTAGGTCGCTTTCGATCCAGCCAGAAGTTCCATTGGGCCGCACCGGAAGTTGCACCTCGGTCCATGCACCCTGCCGCGAAACCACACGAAAGACGAGTGGCTGCGGCGGCTCATAGGAACCTGGGTTGGTAAAGGTCCATCCGGTTGGGCTTACCGAGCGACCCGACACTAGGTACTCTGCAGACGGAATCAGCACTCGGTCGCGATCTTGTTCGCTTCGCGGAGGTTCGAGCTCAGTTGAAGTGACTACCGGAGTCAGGGACTGATTCCAACCAGCGGGTGGTTCCGAACGCACCTGAACTTGGGTGAACTGGCTTCGAGCAGTCGCAACCTCATGGGTTCCGGGTGGCAGAGTTTGGTACTCAACCACAACCGTTGTGGTAGTGGTGCTGGGCTTGAGCGTTGTGGTCGCAACAGTTGCGGTCGAAGCAGTTGATTGAACGGGCACTACCGGTTTGCTGTTGCTTGCAGCCCTGATCCACAAGCCAAGACCAATCATCAACGAAACAGCCAGCGCAGCACCGGCGACCCACAGCAGTACCCGTTTGAGTGTCGGTGTCATGCTGGCTGCCCGTGATGTGTCACTTGTATCGCAGAACTCCTCGAATGTTTCTTCCTGCCAGCATATCGGCGAAGCCCTGATTGATATCTTCGAGCGCGTATTCCTGAGTCACCATGCCAGCAAGATCGAGTTGGCCGTTTCGATACAGCTGCATGAGGCGTGGAATGTCTGATTGCGGGTTTGCCGAGCCGAAGATTGAACCCACGAGTTGCTTCTCCATCAGGGTCAGATCACAGAGCGAGATATTGATCTGGCCTTCGGCGGCAGAATGAATATTGGTCACTACTACGCGACCACGCTTTGCGCACAAAGACATGATGGGTGCGATTTGCTCGCCATCTCCAACGCCCATGCAACAAATCACCTTTTCGCACATACGGCCCCAAGTGAGTTGTTGAATCAGCTCGAAGGACTCACCGATGCTGCTTGCAGTGTGAGTGGCACCAAACTTGAGTGCCTGCTCGCGTTTGAACTCAATCGGATCAATCGCAATGATGTAGCGCGCTCCGGCAAGGCGTGCACCCTGCACGGCTGCTGCGCCGATTCCACCAATGCCGACTACTGCAACGGTGTCTCCGGGGCGAACCTCTGCTGCATAGACCGAAGATCCCCATCCAGTAGTCACACCACAACCAACAAGGCAGGCCAACTCAAGAGGAATATCATCCTCAATTTTCACACACGACATCTCATTGACCACGGTGTGCTTTGAGAAGGTGCCCAAGCAGACCATGGTCCACAGGTCTGTTCCGTCTTCTGAGTGATGCCGAGTGGTGCCATCAAGTTGGGCCCCGACTAGCAGCGCAGCACCGTTGTCACACAGATTGGAATGACCGTCGGCGCAGGGCTGGCAGTGGCCACAGGCTGGCACAAAGCTAAAGACCACGTGATCTCCAGGTGCGACGCGAGTGACTCCTTCGCCTACCTCCATCACAATGCCCGCACCTTCGTGGCCACCGATCAGTGGTGTCACCCCTGGAAGGTCGCCGGTGCGGCAGTGATCATCGGAATGACACATGCCAGAAGCTGTGAGTTCAACAAGCACCTCACCAGCCTTTGGGGGATCCAACGTGATGGTCTCAACACTCCATGGCTTGCCTTGTTCCCAAAGAATTGCGGCTTGAGTCTGCATTGAAATCTCCAAGTAAGAAGGGGTTGGTCGTCTCTACTCCCTCAAGAGTAGAGACAGTTACGACCATTATTGAAAATCCCGGAACTACTGAGAACCGTTCTTGTTGGTTGGTGACCGGAGACTGCTACTTTCCGAGCATTCCTACGGGCAGTATTCCAAGATGGTGATACGTGAAGACCGGCAGGTACGGAACGGATCGTTCGAAAAAGTATGAAGCCGCAATATCGCTGCGGTCGACCATAGTTACTGCTGCGACTACTTGAGCGCCGGTTTCTAAAACCTGCTCATAGGCCTTCTGTATGGAGCCGCCGGTCGTGACGATGTCATCAACCAATACAACCCGGGTGCTGTTGTTGAGCTTTGCTCCTTCGACTAACTGGTTGGTGCCGCGTCCCTTGGCTTGTTTGCGCACGACGAACCATTCACGGTCATCCCCAAGGTGCGTCACCACTCCGTGAGCGAACTGATCCGCACCCAACGTGAGCCCGCCGATGGCATCGAATGCAATGCCGGCTTCGGCAAGCTCATCAACGATCACCTTGCAGGCCAAGTTCAGATCAGCACCTCGGGAGAGCCCGAATTTGGCATCAATGAAGTCTCGGCTCATCTCGCCAGAGGAAAGCTGCCGAGGCTCTTCAAATTGCAGTAGCGCTCGCTCCTTGATGATCTTCAAGAGTTTGGTTCGATCTTCGCTGAGATCAGCAATGTTCACAGAAGGTTGATTCATGGCTGTGAACTTACTGTCAGGGTGAGCAAGCAGCGATAATGCAGCAGTAGAGTCCCCTTATGTCAGAGCCGCCCGATTCTGCAGCCCAGCCGGATTCTGCTGCGAGCACTATTCGTCGGGAGGCGCACCTCGCCACCTACTCGCGTGAGCAGATCTATCAGGTGCTTGACGCTGCGCACTTGGCTCATATTGGCATCGTTGCCGCTGATGGACGCCCAACCGTAATCCCCACCCTGTTTGGCAGAGAGGGTGATGTGCTGTACCTGCATGGGTCAGTAGCGAGTCGCCTGGTTCGCACCCTGGCTGATGGGCTGGACTGTTGTGCTGAGGTCACTCTTGTTGACGGCTTAGTGCTTGCAAGGTCAGCATTTTTGCACTCCATGAACTATCGGTCGGTGGTGGTGTTTGGTCGAGCGCGCAAAGTAGAAGCCTCTAAGCAGCTTCATGCTCTCCAAGTAATCAGCGATCACCTGCTGCCCGGCCGATGGGAGGAGTCCCGGCAACCTTCGGAGACCGAGCTACGTCAGACGTGTGTGCTGGAACTCAGCATTGATGAGGCCTCGGCCAAAATTCGGACTGGCGGACCCACGGAAGAAGAGCCGGAAGATATTGCCTTGCCTATCTGGGCCGGGGAAGTGCCGATTTACACGTCTTGGGGAACACCGGTTGCAGCTACTGACTTGGCCGAGGGTATTGCCGGGTCCGAAGCAGTCCGTGCCGGCTTGCGCCGCCGCTGACGTTGTGACGCCGTCGACGCCACCACCTGAGTCACGGTTGCGTTGTCTAGGTCAAAGAGCCAGCGTTCCCCAATCCTGCGCATTCTTGCAATCGGGCAGTCCGGTACTGCGCGGTCCGTAATGACAACTGGCAACATGCCCAAAAACTTGGCTTTTTGAGAAGCCGCAGCGATAAAGCCCACGTGGCCGCCAATTGTTCCAGCGGGAGCTAGGACGACTTGTTGATGATCTATCCAGTCGTCCAAGCGTTCTTTATCTTCGTTAGATAACGCCCATCGCAGAGACGGGTCGCCCAGAATCACGATGACGGCTCCCGGTGCAAAGCGTCGCAGGTCACTCACCGCAGACTCAAGCTGTGCGAGCGAGGGGGTAACTCGCCGCCAACCAGCAACTGTGTCGGCATCAACGATGACTACTCGAACGCCGGTCATCGTATTTGCCATAGGTCCAACGATAGAGCGAACAGCGGAGTCCTGAGAACGTGGCGCCTCGGTACCGCTAGTTGTTGCCGCCCTCAACGATGCCGCCCTCAACAATGCGGATGGCCTCGGCAGTTCTTTCGCTGTCATCTGCTGCTGCTACGTGAACTCCCTCGGGAACCTCAACATGTAGCTCAGAGAGTTCCTGAACCTGCAGTTCCCCCGACTGCAGCAGCAGGTCGGTGACGTGACCACCTGTGGTTCGGTCCTGTGAGATGAAGTGAAGATGGATCCCGGCCACTTCAAGGCCCTGTAAGGAGGTTGGAAAGCGAAAGCCGATAATGCTTCCCACAACCTGTTCGGCCTTCCAGTTTGTCTGATTTTTAGTCACCTCGGACAAGGGCGGGTAAGGCGGGTACTGCCGAGGAACGCTGCGTAAGCAGACCCACTCCAGCACGGCATCGATACGAAAAGCCTGAACTAGGCGACTATCGGAGATTGTGTCGAATTGCTGCTGCAGTTGTTCCCAAGTCATTGGACCCTCAAGTGTGTACGTCATCTGCGCTTCGAAGTGACACATCACGGCAAAAGGACTCAGGGTTTCGGGGGCAATACGGTGGACTGAGGCATCGGAGCGGACCTGTAGAAACTCTCCGTCGAGACACAACATTTCGCCGTCTAGGTATTGGACTGTCCCAAGACCAAAGTTGCCGTGCCGAGAGAGTTCGCCAAAGGTCACATCTCCCTCGTATGCGCCGCGTAACAGAGCATCAATTGATGAGCTTTGCTCGACTACCCCACGAAGATCGGAGCCCTCGGCAGAGAAATCATCTTTGTTTACTCGTCGAACGGTGACCGCTGATGAGGCTGCGGCAACTAAATCATGATCATCAACAAAGAGCAGTCCGTGGTGAGCGACCTCTCCATGCGATGTCATGAGAGAGAGCTTATGAGGAGCATCTAGATTGGGTGCAATGTTTCAGCACCCCCGGCTTCGATCCCCGCTGCTGGTGGAGTGCATGATCTACCTAGCGATGTCTATGCCGTTGGGTCTCTTCGGCGCAGCTTGGCCACAGGAGCGGCAGCAGTTCGGGCAATCTTCTGGAGCACTCGGCTTGTTGGTCTTGGCCTATGGGGTTGGGCGATTGAGTACTGCGGCCACGGCTTTGCCGATTTTGCGCAGGGTACATATTCGCACTGCCAACACCGTGTTGTGCGTCTTGTTCGTAATCGCCGATCTGATTGCTGGCTTCGGTCGAAACTTTGTGGTTCTCCTCATCTGCTTTGCAACCATTGGCTTACTCACGGGTGCATTGGACTCACTCGGTGCAAGGTTTCAGACGCTGATTCGAAACGTTGGTAGCGCTGGGTTGATGTTTGGTTGCTATGGCCTAGGAGCGGCGCTCGGGCCTGCGGTATCTGCGGTGTTTTCTTGGACCGCTGGGTTTGTGCTTGCGGCACTGCTCGCTCTAGTCGCTGCGCTGTTGGCCCTGAGACCGCAGGTGGACTGGCCCGATGGGCTTGTCGAGCCGCGCCGTCACAAGACAAGTTCTGTTTCAGCGGTTCCGACTGCCCCTTTGGTGGCCTCACTGTTGGCTATTGCAGGTTTCTGCGCCCTTGAAGCAACCACTGCGAACTGGTCGGCCACATACCTAGAAACTGCTCGTGGGGCGGGCGCAGTTGCGGCAAGTTTGGCGGTGAGCGGCTTCTGGGTTGGGATCACTTTCGGAAGATTATTTCTGGGTCGTCTGCATTGGGCTCCCAGCCAAATCCTTCGTTTTGCAGGGGTAACTGTTGCTGTGATCCTGCTACTGATTTTGCTGCTGCCACCCCAGTTCGGGTTATTCGGGTTCACTTTTCTCGGTCTCGCCCTCGCCGGTATCTTTCCAACATTGTTGTCAACTACTGCAGATCGAGTGGGACGCTCCGCCGCCGGGCGGGTTTCGGGCCAGCAACTCATTACTGCGAATCTTGCCGCAACCTGCGTTTCTTCAGCATTAGGGCTACTTGTCGTGCGCTCAGGTGCGCAGGTCATCATTTTTGTGCTGCTAGCACTTTCACTCTTCGCCGTACCCGCTCTTTTCTTGTGCACCCGACAACTAGATGCAGGGGCACCCGATTCGGACGAATTGAGCACTACGCAACACGAGAGTGCACAGTGACCCGGTAATCGCTGCTGTTCATAAACGGCTCTCTATCCCAAGTAGAGAACTGCTCTAGGAGTTCTAACCCGCAAGCTGCGCAGTCGGCATCTTGTTGCTCGGCGCTGTATCTGCGGCGAAGCTGAAAGCCGGTGATCAGCAGTCCTCCGAGGGCTAGGTGGCGGGCGCAGCCAGCGAATAACGCAGCTGTAGTGCCAACAGGGGTAAAGAGAGGCACATTTCCTGCCATCAGCACGCAATCAAAAGTTGTCTGCAAATCGCAGTCGACCATTGACTTCAGATGCCACTCAATCTGCGGTGCGAGGGAACTCGCTGTTGCCAGCATCGACGCGTCTGGGTCAACTCCCACCACGGCGACACCGCGTGCGGCGAGTTCAATACCAACTCTGCCAGTGCCACATCCTGCATCAAGAAGAGTTGATGGGGCGTAGTGCATCACAAAGTCTGCCTCGCCGTGCATAGGTGTTCCGGTTGCAGCGATTGCATCAAATCGTTGCTGGTACTCCTTACCGTCCCAGCTAGTACTCATGACTCGATGCTGCTCATACTGTTGCCTCCTTAGCGGCCATCAAGGGCCGCAATGACGGGCCCAAGGCTGTCGATGGCATCCATATCTACCCCAACAGAGGTGATCCCAAAGCGTTCGCGCCGATAGAGCAGATCTTCAACAATCTGTTCACAAGTGCCGGCAAGTGCATGCGGGGTTCTGAGCGCCTCTTCGGTGGTGAGACCGAACCCAGCCGCAAGCGACTCAGCTACTGCTCTGCGCTCATTTGTAACGATCACGATCTGGGTGCGCACTTGAATCTCGAGATCAGAGAATCGCTCTCCTGCAGCATCAGCAATCCAAGCGAGCTTGCGGTCAGTAGCTGCTTCGGTCGCATCACGTCCCACGGAAGCATCAATGACCCCAGCGGTCATCTTGGGGTTGAGTCCAACGATGTTTGCATAGCGTGCTGCAAGCTGCAGGACTCTCTTCCCACCGCCACCGATGCAAACTGGCGGGTGCGGCGTTTGAGTCGGCTTTGGTAGTCCGCTGAGACCATCAACTTGATAATGCTTACCGGCGAACGTGCACGGACCCGGAGAGAACAGCCCCAGAATCACCTGGATGGCCTCTTCTAGACGGTCAACTCGTTCGCCCGCAGAGTCCATTGAAATTCCAGCGCGGTCGTAGTCGGAGCGCATCCAGCCAGCACCGATGCCAAAGTCCAAGCGACCACCCGATAACAGGTCCAAAGTCGCTGCCTCTTTAGCCAGCATTGCGGGGTGTCGGTAATCATTACAGAACACAAGTGAGCCAATGCGCAGGCGGGTCGTGGCATCGGCCGCTGCCATCAGGGCCGGTACGGGTGCGAGTTGTTCATCAAGATGATCCGAAACGGTGAGGCGGGTGAAACCCAGATCTTCAACCTTGCGTGCCAATTCCGCCCAGGAACTCGCAGTGACAGAACTCGGTGAGGAACACTGCACTCCAAAGGTGATCGGCCGAGGGGTGCTTGGTAGTGAGGACACCTCAGAACTCTAAGTTGTTCGACCTCTCCTGAGAAAGCTCGCTACGGTGAGGATCCTGCTCGGCCGCAGGCTGATCAAAGAGGAAGGGTGACCCACTGTGTCGAAGCATAAAAAGAGCTCGAAGAAGCAGAACCAGGCGAACAAGGTTGCGAGATCCGCTCCGGACATGATCGGACTGACATCGCAGGTGATTAGTAAGAAGCAGTATTTGACCGAACTCGAGAAGCTTCAAGTTGAGCTTGTCAAGCTGCAGGAATGGGTTCAGGCCACAGGCCAGCGCGTTGTTGTGATCTTTGAGGGCCGAGATACAGCCGGTAAGGGTGGCTCCATCCAGCGAATCGCAGAGGCGCTCAATCCTCGATACTGCCGGGTGGTAGCACTCGGGGTTCCCTCAGATCGTGAGCGAACTCAATGGTATTTCCAAAGATATGTCAACCAATTGCCTGCAGCGGGTGAGATCCTGCTCTTTGACCGGAGCTGGTATAACAGGGCCGGGGTCGAGAAGGTCATGGGCTTTTGTACAGAAGCCGAATACGAGGAGTTTCTGTTTACTTGCCCGCAGATCGAACGAGCGCTCGTGCGTTCGGGAATCCAGATCATCAAGTACTGGCTGTCGATTAGTGATGAAGAACAAGAGCGAAGGTTTCTTGCCCGTATGGCTGACCCTGCAAAGCAGTGGAAACTTAGCCCGATGGACCTAGAGGCTCGAGCACACTGGGTGGACTACGCAGAAGCCAAAGACGAGATGTTGTTGCACACAGACATCGTCGAAGCACCCTGGTTTGTGGTGGATGCTGAAGACAAAAAGACTGCACGCCTCAACCTGATTTCTCATCTCCTCAGCCAGATCCCCTATGAGGATCTGCCCTCAAAGGAATATGTTCTGGCTGATCGGCAAAAACGCGCCTATCAGCGCCCGCCGATTGAAGATCAGAACTGGGTACCCAAAAGATTCATTGTGGAATGATGTTTTTTTCGGACTGACCTTTTTGAGAACTGTCTAGGGCCGGGAGAAGTTGCGGTCTGGGTTCCTCGGCGGAGGCACAAAACCTTCGCCGGGACGCCAGCCTGACGCAGTGAGGTCTTCAATGACGTGGGCCATATTCAACATGTCCTCTTCGTAAGAGAACTTGCCGTCACCGGCATAAACAAGGGTAGAAACGCCAGATTGTTCGTAGCGACTGCCGTCTGCTCGTGGGGTGGGAAGTTGTTGGGTCCACTTGATCACGACGGTATTACCGGTGATTGCAGTGAACTCAATCGGAAACTCCCAGCCCTCTAGGCCCCGCATACTTTCATCAAGGAACTCGAGCAGGTTCTCTTTGCCTTGCAGTCGACCCCAAGCGGGGTCGACATAGACGGCGTCATCGGTGAAAAGCTCAGCTAAGTCTGTCCACGTAGCCTGGCCAGCGGCGATTCTGTTGCGCAGATCAACATAGGTAGCGAGTGCGGCAGCAACTTCTTGATCAGGATAATTCGGCATCTGCTCAGCTTGCCGCGTCAGCGTCGAGTGCATCAAGGGCAACGGAGTACATATCTGATCGGATCTTGGCGATGGTGGGCCCGGCTTTGCTAGCAAGGGAATTTGCTAACGCTAAAGCTGTGGCTAACACCTCTGATTCGGGCACTGCTTGATCGACAATGGACGCAGCGGCGGCCTCTTGGCCGGAATAGCGCTTGCCCGTCACCATGGACTCATGGGCAACTTGAGTACTGAGGCGCGATGTAATGAGTTCTCTCATCCCATCAGTAAAGGGCAAGCCAAGGTCGACCTCGGGCAAACAGAAATATCCGCGATCTGCTCGCATAATCCGAAAGTCATGAGAGAGCGCCAGCATCGCACCGCCGGCGAACGCATGGCCGTTTACTGCCGCCACGCTTACGCAGGGAAGCCGCAAGAAGCGAGCAAACACTGCGTGCACTTGTGCCACGTTGCTCGCTGCTTGTTCTTTGTTGGCCATCAACCAGTCCAGATCCAAACCATTTGAGAAGAACTTGCCCGTGCCCGTAGTGACAAGGGCAACCGGTTCGGGATGGGGCCCAAGGGCGAGTTCCTCGACAGCGCTCAGGGTGCTGTCGATCAGATCTAGAAGGTCTCCGCTGAAACGATTTTCTTCCATATCGAACTGCAGCAGGACTACGGCTTCGTGACGAATAAGTTCAGACATGGTTCCTTCGGGGGCTTATTGGCTTCGTTATTCTGGCATGCTGAACGCAATGTCTGAACAGCAACTGGCTTTGAACGAAGCAGTCCGAGTAGCAGTTGTGGGTGGCGGAGCCTCGGGAGTGCTACTTGCCGCACGGCTACTCGATGCAAGCGTGGCTCAGGCTGTGCATGTGAGCATCGTTGACCCGTCTGGAGGACTAGCCGCTGGTGTGGCCTACGGTACCGATGACCCCGAGCACTTGCTCAACGTGAGGGCCTCAGGAATGAGTGCCGACCCATCTCAACCGGGTGATCTTGTTGAGTGGATGAAAGAGCGAAGCCTTGGTGGACCGGACACCTTTTTGCCTCGCCGTGAGTTCCGCAAGTACTTGCAGGAGCACCTAGCGGACGCTGCCGAGCGCGCAACTTCAGCAACCCTAGAAGTCCTGACAGACCAAGTTGTTGCAGTAGAGATTACTAGCGAGTCCACGAAAGTGAAGCTCGCCTCGGGAACCGTTGTAGTTGCTGACTATGTGGTGCTAGCAATCGGAAACCCGGTTCCGGCTATTCCTGCGCCGCTTTCGAGTTTGGCCGGTACCGAAGGCTGGGTGCCTGACCCGTGGGCACCTGGAGCGCTGAAGCAGTTGCAGGCCAAGCAGCGCATTTTGTTGGTAGGTACGGGGTTAACTATGGCCGATGTTGCGCTCACGTTGAGCCGTCAGAATACTGAGCCAGAACAACTTGAGTTACTAGCGCTGTCACGCAATGGGCTACTGCCAAAGAGTCACTTGGTAGTACAGCCGCCTCGGCCATTTCAGGTTATTGACTTGGCCCAGGACGCAGACGACGTTCTTGCACTACAGGCCAAAATAGCGGGACGAATTCATGATCGAGTTGGTGCCGAGTACCCCGATGAAAACTGGCGTGAAGTGATTGACGCAATTCGTCCATTTGCGAATGCCCTGTGGCGAAGATTCGATGATGAGCAGCAACGGATTTTCTTGAGCAGGGTGCTTCGCGATTGGGATGTGCATCGTCACCGGATGTCGCCGCCGACTGCGCAGCGCCTAGAGGCCCTGATTGGGTCTGGAGTTATGACCACTCACGTTGGGCAGGTACTGCAAGCCTCCGGCTCAGCTCTGGGCGGCATTGTTCTTCAGCTTGACCTTGATGGTCAGGAGAGGGAGCTAGGAGTTGATGCAGTCGTGAACTGCACTGGTCCAGGGCGCAGTTGGCTCCCCCCAGAAAACCCAGTAGTGACTGACTTGATGAACAGTGGCCTGGCTCAACCAGATCCTCATGGCCTGGGCTTGTTGACCACTGCCGAGGGCCGCCTGCTCAAAGAGACGGGAGATGCAGTGGAGCAGATTTTTGTGATGGGCCCACCCCGCAGGGGCACGTTGTTTGAAACCACAGCAATTCCAGAGTTACGCAGCCAAGCGCTTCACATTGCCGATCAAATCTTGCTTTCTCGGTGCAGCCCCGGCATCTAGCCGTGTTGCCAGATGCGTTGTTGCAGCGTCCGCTGACCAGACAGAGAAAGAGCATCGATAGCTTCGATCTCATCAGCACTCAGATGCCAGCCGAGCGAGCCTGCATTCTCGGTGGCTTGGGCTGAATTCTTTGCCCCCGGAATTGGTACAACGCCCTTTGAGATGATCCATTGCAAAGCAACTTGGCTGGGCGTTTTTTCGCCGTGAGCCAGCCCAATACTTCGGAGTTTCTCTACGATCAGGTCGATGCGCTCCATTGGATGAGCAGAGAAGGTGCGCTTTCCCGGTGGAGGGTTTGCCGCTGAGTACTTTCCTGTCAGACGACCTTGTCCGATCGGCGAGTAGGCCAGAGGAACGACTGCAAGGTCTCGGCATGCCTGCAGTAACCCAGTAGTTTCGGGCATCCGTCGCAGGGGCGAGAACTCAATTTGATTCGAAGCCAGAGGCAAGCCCCGAGCCGCGAGCGCTGCGTGGATCGAACTCATCTCCCGAATCGAATAGTTCGACACGCCAACTGCGCGGATCAGACCCTCTGCATGAATCTTGGCGAGGGCATCAGCCATTGCGGCATGGGTTCGCAGGCTGATCGGGCCATGAATCTGGTAGAGATCAATGCACCCAAGCCCTAATCGTTCAAGGGATCCAAGCACTGCAGTGCGCATAGCAGTGAGCAACCTGGGCCTTTGGGGTAGAGGCATGAACTTGGTGGCAATGAGTAATGACTCACCGCGATCAGGGTCTGCAGCGAGGAGTTTGCCGATGATGCGCTCGCTTTCGCCCTTGCCATACACCTCTGCGGTATCAAACAGGGTTACTCCAGCCTCAAGCGAGGCATCCCAAGCTTGTTCGATTGAGGCTTCAGTAAGCGAGGAGTCGTATCCGCCCATTCCCCAGACCTCGCGGTCTCCCCAAGCCCAAGTGCCCACGCCTAGGGGTGCAACAGAGGTAGGGCATCCTAAAAAATTGACTGATTCTGAGCCACGATCAGGCTGAGCTCCTGTGAACATGAGCAGAACAGTAGAGGCCAGTGCCCTCGGTATGCTGAATGATCGCCGAATCAGGCAGTGTGATCGTCGAAGAAATCTAGGATCCGTTCAGTGGCAGAGATCTGTGTATTTGTTGGCCCAACCACAAAATCCACAACAGATTGCGCTCCGGCCCAGGTATGCCCGGCGCCAATCATCTTCCAATACTGAACCCGACGACCTTCAGTGCAGCCCAAGTAGCTATCAACGATCACAGAGGAGAACAACTGCTCTGAGACTGGGTCAGGATCACAACTAGCACGAGCAGCATCCGTTGCTACGACGGCGTCTACAGAGAGTCCTACCGGTGGAGCAAACACCACTTGGCTACCAGTGAGTGGAGCGATTGGGTCTGCGCTTCCATGCAAAATCATTGTGTCAGTTCCGGGAGAGTTTGGGCAAAGGTCAGTCAGGTTTGATCCACCCGATGCGGCAATTCCGGCCATCCGCCAAGGCATCGTGCAAGAAAGTGCTTGGGCCATCGCGGCCCCTGCGGAGAACCCTGCAGCGAACTCACGATTGCGATCTACACATAGCGAATCTTCAACAGTGTCAAGCGCTGCCGAAAGGTAGCCAATGTCATCTGCGCCGTACTCAAGCCCTCCCGGTACAGCCCAGCGCGGTCCGGGTTCGCTTCCAAGGGCAGTCAGCACGATGTAATTGCGAGCAGTTCCAGCCGCCGCGAGTTGAGAGTATTGATCCCATACCCGGCCGTTCAGGGTGAAGGGATGCAAGCTAACAAGCACGGGTAGTGCATCAGACCCATTAGCGGCTGCAGGTACATCAATGAGGGTGTTGCGCTGCCCGTGCGGTGTTGTGACGCTCAGCACGGAGCGCCCAGTTGGTGGTCTCGGATTTGTAGAAGTACACCCCGCAGAGGGAGCAACAACCACAGAAGACACTTTGCCTCGGCCGTCTGGTTGCGGCCTTACTGTTGGACTCGGCGAAACAGGCGGCACGCAAGCCGCTAGCAACACCGTTGTAAGAGACAATGCACATGCCGCAACCGCAGTTCGCAGTTTTGACTTCGGTTGAATCGCCGCTCTTGTTTGAATAAACATTGCCCAGTCCCGTCCTGAGAAGTGTTGGCGCAATGCTAGCGGGGGCTGAGCGTTCGGGGCGAAAAAACGACAACAGGTGTCTGTTTTTTACCTTAGTCACCGAACTCGTTGATCAATCCAGATGTTGAGGTAACCGGTGTTCATTGCGCAGGTTGGAATGTGGCCGTTGCAGTCCGATGAAGAGACCAGGTCTAACCATGGGTTCTTCCCCGTGAGCCAAGTTGTAACAAACAAGGAAAAGCTTTGGGTAAAGGGAACAATCAGGTCTTGAACTCCGTGGACGATGTAGCCAGGTGCGTCACCTGAGTCTGCGAGGGTGATTGCGGAGGCTGCTTCGATTGCCTGAGTACTAGCAGCCGGACCAAGCCAGAGGCGTTGTTGAAGCTGCGCCACACCTAGTAGACGTAGGTCGTAGATACCAGAGATCGCAATCCAACCATCTACAGGCGAGGTGGTTCCTCGCGGACTGCCGGGATTGTTTGCCCCCAAGCCAATGAGTGCCGCCAGAGTGCCGCCAGCGGAATGCCCTGCAACGATCACCGTAGCGGGGTTCACCCCGTAGTTTGGGCCCGCTGTGCGAGTCCAATCAATCGCTGCTGAAACGTCTGCAACTGCTGTGGGGAACAAATTGCGAGCGCCTGAGGTGAGGCGGTAGTCAATGTTCAACACGGCAAAGCCACGATGAATCTGATCCATCACTGGCCTTGCGTAGGCTGCAACCTCATGTCGAGATCCGGTGTAGAAACCCCCGGCATGAACCAAGACAATCACGCCCCGATTGCCTCCAGACTGTGGAAGATACAAATCAGCAGTGAGCCCAGGGGAGTATTCAACGGTTCCAGCAGAGATATGGGGAGCAGCGCCAGAGCGGCTGGCTTGGCTTGATGCCGGGGGCACCACGCAAGAGGCGAGGAGCAAGGACAGACTCATCAGACTGATCAATTTGGAAACAGTCACAGTGAGTTGGTTGTTCGACAGCACGACTTCAGTGTGCAGTCTTCTATAGGTAAAACCACCCATCTAGGCGTAAGATTATTTTTTTCAAGGGGGATTATTGTGACTTCGACCGTGACTCAAGCGGGTTCATCTGACGCTGGGCATCAGCCTTCTTTGGGGTTCTTGCTCGCAGGGTTATTGGCGGGTGCAGGGGTTATCCATCTGGTGATGGTTCCATCTCACATTGGTGAGTCTTGGGTTGAAGGAATCGCGTTTGCCGTTGTGGGCTGGGCGCAGATTGCGGCAGGAGTGGTGCTGCTTTTGGGCCGAGGGTCTCGCCGGCTCTACACAGCAGTGATTCTTGGCAGCCTCGCAGTTGTCGGGTTGTGGATTTGGAGCCGCACAGTCGGCCTTCCATTTGGTGCACACGCTGGCGTTGTTGAATCAATTGGATTGGTGGATCAGATCTGTGCCGCTCTCGAGATGGGTGCGGTACTGGTCGCCGGAGCGATACTGTTTGTTCCCGCCCGATTGCGCATTGGGTCGCTTGGCGCTTCGGTAGCGGCCATAGCGGTCCTTGGCCTAGCGACGGTTGCCATTGTGAGCCCCGATGCGTCTTCTCATGGCACTCATGCAGAGGGGACCGCTGCTGGGGTCATGGACGGCCATGCAGATCATGGTTCTTCAGGGGGAACCTCTGGGGCAGCGCATGTAGCTCAGATGGCCG
>JBIKPA010000128.1:0-8063 GCA_044357715.1 Microthrixaceae bacterium | reverse complement strand
GGGATTGAAGGACATAACTGTCCTCGCTGGAATTAAGCAGGCCTCGTGCCCGACTCAGGCGAGCAGCAGGAACAAGAACTGTACGAAGAGGAGCCCTTCGAAGAGGACGTTTACGAGGAGGACCTGTACGAAGAGGATGATTCTGACGAGGAGTCCATCCAGTTTGAGTACTCCGCCACCATCACTCCAGGCGCTGCTGAGATGGCCGAGTTGCTCATGCGGGGCAGCATCGAGGTTCTTGGTCTTATGCCGTGGTCGAGCAACGGGACGTATCTGGTGCAGGTCACGCGTGGGTCAGACTACGCACCCGCTATCTACAAGCCCGAACGAGGTGAGCGCCCGCTCTGGGATTTTCCCGGAGCATTGTGGAAGCGAGAAGTCGCTACCTACGAACTCTCACGCTCGCTTGGGTTCGGTTCCGTGCCCACTACGGTTGCACGAGTATCGGCTCCAATGGGCTGCGGCTCGCTTCAGGCATTCGTTCCGGCGCTGTTCTCTGAGCACTACTTCACCTTGCGAGACAGATCAGAGCTTGCCGAGCAACTCAAAACCCTGTGCGCACTTGATCTGATTGCCAACTCCGCTGATCGCAAGGGCGGCCATTGCTTAATTGACGAGCAGAACCAGATCTGGGCTATTGATAACGGCCTGAGCTTTCATGAAGAGGCAAAGCTGCGCACGGTCATATGGGATTTCGCCGGAGACCCACTGCCTAGCCGCTCTGCTGAAGCAATGCAGAATCTGCTCGAGACTGGGCTGGGTGCAGAACTGCAACAGCTACTCACTCCCTCAGAGCAGCAGGCAACGCTGCGGCGCACTCAACAAGTTCTTGCCGAGGGGCACTTCCCCTTTGACCGAACTGGCCGAAGCTATCCTTGGCCTTTGGTCTAGAGGGTGGCTGTGGTCTAGAGGGAGCTTTGGTCTCACTTCTTGCAATGACCTTCGGCAAAAAGCATTCAGCCCCCGACCAAGGCCGAGGGCTGAATGACGTTCTCTAGAGAAGCGAACCTAGCTGCGTGCTTGCAGAGCCTCGATCAACTTCGGAAGCACCTTGTGCACGTCACCAACGATGCCCAAGTCGGACACTGCAAAGATTGGCGCTTCGGCATCTTTGTTGATGGCAATGATGTTCTTTGAACCCTTCATGCCCACCAGATGCTGCGTTGCACCAGAAATGCCTGCTGCGATGTACAGCGTTGGCTTCACAACCTTGCCGGTTTGGCCTACCTGATATGAGTAGGGAACCCAACCAGCATCGACAATGGCGCGAGATGCACCAGGTGCCGCCTGCAGAAGCTTGGCCAAATCCTCAACGAGCTGGTAGTTGTCTTTCTCGCCCAACCCGCGCCCACCGGCGACCACAACTGCGGCCTCATCAAGGCTAGGTCCGGTCTTTTCTTCGACGAAACGGCTTGTAACAACAGCTGCCCCCGTGGCACCAAGGTCCGGCACGCTGAGTTCCTCAACCGCGGCTGCGGCTCCGCCCGACTCCTCTGCAGCGAAAGACTTTGGACGCACCAAGAAGATCCCGACCTTGTCGGTTGTGAACTTAGTTATCACGTCGGTCACACCACCGAAGATTGGCTCAACGCCTGCAAGGCGGCCATCGCGGTCGACTAGGTCGACCACGTTAGTAATCACGGGTGCGTCAATCTTGACAGACAAGCGGCCAGCAACATCGCGGCCGGTGTAGCTCGTGGCCATCAATACTGCATCCGGGCCGTTACCCGCTTCGATCGCAGCGGCGATTGCTCCTGCGAGCGGCGCTCCGAGCAGCTTTCCATCGGTTCCACCGACGGTGAGCACCTTGGAAGCTCCGTGAGCCCCGGCTTCGGTAGCGATCTCTGCACCGGAAGCAGTCACGACCTCGACGGTGTCTGCAAGTTCGCGGGCTTTTGCAAGAATTTCTAGCGTGGTGGTTGCAACCTTGCCATCAGTGGCTTCGGCAAGCACCCAGATCTTTGAAACAGTCATTATGTTCTCCTTCGTTCTCGGGGTGTTATCAGATGACTTTGAGTTCGGCCAGCAGGTCTACGACCTTTTGGAAGCCCTCACCGTCATCTTCGATGATTGTGCCACCGGCGCGGGCCTCGGCCTGTGCGACCTCAATGATTTCTTGGCCGCCGCCGGCCCAACCTACTGAGCTTGGGTCGATGCCCAAGTCTGCAAGAGTCACCTGATCTACTGGCTTGGACTTGGCTGCCATGATTCCCTTGAAAGATGGGTAGCGGGGCTCAACCACGCCAGCAGTCACCGATACCACGGCAGGAAGAGGACTCTCTACTTCGTCATATCCGGCTTCGGTTTGACGCTGCACTTTGAGTGTGCCGCCCTCGATGGTGATCTCTTTGGCGAATGTGACCGAAGGGAGCTGCAAAAGTTCTGCAATCTGCTCGGGAACAACACCTGTATAGCCATCAGATGACTCAGTCGCGGTAAGGATCAGATCGGCTTCACCAGCGCGCTGGATTGCCTTAGCTAGCACCTTCGAAGTGCTGAGCGCATCTGATCCCGCAAGTGCATCATCGCTCACGAGTACTGCCTTTGCAGCACCCATGGCAAGAGCGGTGCGTAGTCCTGAGACCTCGCCATTTGGTGCCATCGACACCAAAGTCACTTCTCCGCCGCCGGCAGTGTCAACAAGCTGCAAAGCCATTTCGACTCCGTAGCTGTCCGACTCATCCAAAATGAGCTTGCCGTCTCGCTTGAGGGTATTGGTCTGGGGATCCAGCGCTCCGGGGTCGGCCGGGTCGGGGATCTGCTTTACACAAACAACAACGTTCATGCCTAACAGCATGCCTTGACTCCGCAGTTCTGACAAAACCGGGAAGCAAAAATCAGGTGGGGAACAAAAAAATCAGACGGCAGCCGAGTCGGAGCTGGCTGCAAACAGTCTGTAGATCACGTCACTCCCTCCAAGATGACAGACTGCTTGGGATGCAGATCACCTTGGTTGTCAATCCGGTCGCAACCAACGTGAGCCCGTCCCGAATCCGAATTGTTCAAGAAGCGCTTGAAGTGCGACATGAGGTTTCAGTGCAGGTGACTCGACACCGCGACCATGCAACCGGGCTGGCTACCGCAGCAGTCGAGGCCGGAACCGACTGCGTTGCAGTACTCGGCGGCGATGGAACGCTCAACGAGGTAATCAATGCCCTCGCAGGGACCGACTGCGCAGTTGCCATTCTACCGGGAGGCTCAACCAACGTATTCGCGCGGACCTTGGGGCTGCCGGACGACCTTCGCCGTGCGGCAAGAGCGACCTCGGATGCGCTAGCGAGCGGGTGGGTTCACCGCATTGGACTCGGCGCAGTGAACGGTCGCTACTTCACGTTTCACACTGGAGTTGGCTTTGATGCTGCTGTAGTTCGCCGTGTTGAACTGCACAACAAGCTGAAACACCGAATCGGCCATGCGCTCTTTATGTATTGCGGGCTTCGCGAGTTCTCTCTCTTTGATCGAAAGCACCCTCACTATCTTCTGCAGATTCCTGCAGATGCAGCCGACCCAGAGGGGAAGTCCGTTCCGGGCTACTTCGCCATAGTGCAAAACACAGACCCGTATACTTTCCTGCGGCACCGCCCCTTTACTGTGGCCCCGGCGGCAACCTTGGATCGAGGTCTCACCGTCACCACGATTGGTGACATGTCTGTTCGAAGGTTCTTGCCGGCCATTCTAGGAGCTCTAGCAAACCGCAAAGGGGTAAGACCTAGCAGCGTTGTTCGCCGCTGGGAGGACCTCGATCAACTCAGCATCACCAAGGCACCCGATTCGATGCTTCAGTATCAGGTGGACGGTGACTACCTAGGCGAAGCGCAGGCTCTGCAATTTACGCATCACCCCAATATTGTCAGCATCGTGTTGCCGATTGTTCCCCGCTGACGACTTCGGGTTCGGGCAATCACAGACTCACGCAGTCACATGGCGAGTGCGGCTCGAGCATGAGCGGGTTCATTTGTGATGATGCTGTGCACTCCTAAAGCAGCTAGCGCTCGGATTCGATCTGGGTCATCCACTGTCCACGCATTGACCTGCAGTCCCAGCTCGGCGCAACGCCGCATCAGTGCTTCATCTATCAGGTGGTCCCAGGGGTTCACCGCAACATCGCCCGAGGCGGCGGCGCGATCGAGTTGTAGCGGATCGCTCTGGAGATCTGCGAACAACCAAGCTGTGGCTAGGCGCGGAAGCAAAGAGCGAACTTGCTGCAGCGAGGAGTCATCGAAGCTCGAGACCAAAATTGGCTGGAGGTCGCTGAGTGACAGCGGCCTGCTCGCCACTACCTGCGCCATCAGCGCTCCAATCCGCAGACCTTCGAACAAGAAGTCCTCGGGCACCTCGGGCGCACCAAAGTCACCTGGCGAATTCTTGAGTTCAATATTCACGCCCATCTCTGCGCATGCAAGCAGTGCCTGTTCAAGGGTGGGCACTTCCGGCGGCCGATCCTGAGCAAGGGTGGCCCACACCACTCGGCCGTCTGCGTAACAGGCATCATGGTGAACGACGAGTTCGCCCTCACTTGTGACGCGCACATCGAGCTCCACCCAATCAGCACCCTGAGCTCGCGCTTCGTGGAATGCTTCGATGGTGTTTCCGGTATATGCAGCCGAGGCTCCCCGGTGAGCACAGATCAGTGGTGGGTGTGTGTTGGACATGTTCTGGAAACTTTTCCTTTACTCGCGTGGAATGTCGCAGTAGTTTTACTTTGTTCACCGATTCACAAGTTCCTAGCGAACGGCTTCTTGCATCAATTATGAAGGCCAACGCAGGAAACCTGTGCCTCAGTGTCCCCCAGTATTGACGAATTAATAGAACTCGGGCGCGGTTCCTAGCGCGTCCCCCTGTATATGGAGGAATCGTGGCACTGACCTCGAGTAGAAGCCTAGATATTGCAACCGACGACTGGCGAGTCAATTCGTCCTGCCGTGACACAGACCCAGACCTTTTCTTCCCCGTCGGCACCACTGGACCAGCGCTGGACCAAATCGCTTCTGCAAAGGCTGTGTGTGACTCCTGTCATGCTAAGCAAGAATGCCTTGAGTTCGCCCTGACCACAAATCAGGATTCAGGCGTGTGGGGCGGTACCTCTGAAGAAGAGCGCCGCAAGCTGCGTCGGGCTTGGGTAGCCCAGCAGCGTCGCGCAGCACTCGCTTCTTGAGCCACGCCTTTTAAGACATCCTCTTAGCGAGGAACCTCATGAGATTTTACTCGGCCTCCCCTTGGGGAGGCCGAGTCGCGACTGGATCCCTACCCACTGGAATCGTGAGCGACACACGAGTTCCTTCTCTGCGAAGATGACCTGTAGCTGTGCGGGTTTCTCCTCCGGCCGCGACAGGATCTGCCGGGTTGAAACTAATCCGGCCATCTAGTTCCGAGATCAAGCCCCGCACGATCGATAGGCCCAGACTCGGGGTACTCGCTGGATCAGAATCATTGCCCATCCCTACCCCATCATCGACGACATCAACTCGGAGCACTCCCCCGCCCTGAACCATCTCGATTCGCACCTGTGCCGATTCGTCCGGCATCAGCGAGCCTGGCGGGTACGCATGGTCCACCACGTTCTGAAGCAGTTCCGTCAGCACAACTGCAAGCGAGGTAGCGGTTGGCGACGGGAGATTGCCCGACTCCCCAACCATCTCGAAACTCAATGGACGATCAGGCGAAGTGAGACCTTCTTCTACCATTCGCACCAGAGGACGCAGAATCTGTGAGAAATTCACTTCGTCCCCGTCCTCTCGCGACAAAGTTTCATGCACCAGAGCAATCGAGCGAATCCTTCGGACCGACTCCTCTATCGCTGCTTTAGCCGTCGGTTCTGTCAGACGGCGGCCTTGGAGTCTCAGCAACGAAGAGATCGTCTGCAGGTTGTTCTTTACCCGATGATGGATCTCTTTGATGGTTGCGTCTTTCGAGATCAGCAACCGATCTCGACTCTTGAGTTCCGAGATATCTCGCAGCAGCACTAGGCCGCCGTCGACGCTGTCACCATCTAGCAAAGGAATGCACCAGATCACCACGCAGATCTCGTTACGTTCCACTTCTTCTGCTGCTGGCCGAGCAGTAAAGAAGGCTCGATACGTTGTATCGGATTCCACGCCAAGCTCTGTCAGGCTTGCACCTTGAATACGCCCCGAGATTCGCAATCTCCGCAGCGCGGAAATTGCATTGGGAGAGGTAAATGCCACCTTGCCGAGTTTGTCGAGCAAGATCACGCCATCGCCTACTCGCGGCCCACCAGTTGCCAACACTTCTTCGTCTTCAAAAGGAAATCTTCCGGCCGCCACCATCTTTGCGAGCCGCCCAAAGACCTCGAGGTAAACACCCTCGAGCACCCCGCGCTGACGGTTCGTAGACAGCGCAGACTCACTTGCGACCACAGCCACGACCTGATCATGGAATCGCACCGGAATTGCAGTGACTCGAATTTTTTCTCCTAGCCAAGCGGAGTCAATCACCGTATCGACTATCTCTGCGCTACTTACTGCCTCTGCAACCGCAGGTCGCTGCGCTGCACTCATTGTTCGGCCAACTACATCATCAAGAAACAGCGTCTGCCCCGTGTTGGGACGCATCTGGTTGACTACAAGAAATCTTTTCTCCTCGGCCTCGCCCAGCACTGGCAGCGGGACATACAGCAAAAGGTCGGAGAAAGAGAGATCCGAAAGCATTCCCCACCCCGCTACGAGTCTGCGCAGATGCCTCGAGGCTGCGATCTCAACGGGAGGTACGATCAGCCCAATGTGTTCAGCGGTGAAGTCTCCATCATCGAGATCATCAATGACGTCTGGGGCGTTGTAGTCGGGATGCCCGTAAGTGGGCTCAGGATATCGTGTGGCCGAGTTGTCGAATCCGTCAGTGCTCATGACCAGATCTTCTCCCCAAGACGCAGCAGAGCGCTGAGCGAATGGATGTCTTGTTCAAAGTAAGGAATCGACAATGTCACATCTGCACTTCCCGAGAGCGCAGCGCGTTGTTCTGACTCTCGCCTCGCAACAACCTGGTAATTCAAAAAGCTGCTACCGATCTCGCCCAACATGTTTGCAAGGTGATCCTCGCTCAGTTCGGGGTTCACCTCATGGAGTTTCGCTGCAACTTCGCGTGGCTGCGCAGTCAAGGCCCGAGCCGAGTCTGCACCGGCACGACTCAGGAAATACCCAGGAAGCACTTTATTTAGAATCAGAGCTCCAACTTGGTAGTCCCGATCCGCAAGAACCTTCAGAAAGAACTCGGCCTCTTGAGCAGGTGAGGACTCAAGTGTGGATACAACCAGAAATGAGGTTTGTTGGCTGCCGAGCAGCGCCGTCACTGCTTGCGCTCGCTCAACGAAACCTGCATACATCGACTGAAACAAGATAAAGAACTCGGCGATGTCTTCTAGAAACTGAGTGCCCAAAATGCGGTCGGCCACAAGATAGAACGGCTTTGAAGCAAACCCCACCATGCGTGATTGATACGGCGCAATCAGCCAACGCAGAAGCTTTGAAGAAAAGAATTCGGCCATTCGTTCTGGAGCGTCTAAAAAGTCGATAGCGTTTCGGGTGGGTGGAGTGTCTACAACAATCAGGTCGTACTTTCCCGATGTGTGGATCTGATAGAGGCGCTCCATCGCCACATAGTCGTGACTCTGGATAAACTTGCCAGTGATGTTGCGGTAGAGCGGGTTGGCCAAAATTGCATCGCGAGTTGCGGCATCTGGGGCGTGAGTCTGTATCAGGTCATCCCAGGATTGCTTGGTGTCGAGCATGGCGACCCAGAGTTCACCTTGAGGGCTTGCCCCGGCATCTACAAATGCAGAGACTGGAACCTGAGTCTCTACGTTTCCGAACTGCTCGAGGCCTAGCGCGCTCGCCAAGCGCCGCGCTGGATCGATGGTGAGCACGAGCACCTTGATGCCCAAATTCGCAGCGGCTGTGGCGCCGAGCGCAGCAGCGATGGTGGTCTTACCAACTCCGCCAGAACCAGTAGAGATGATGATCTCTTTTGAGGCACAAAGCTGCTCAAGCGAACCAAAAGGTTTTCCCTTTGACGCGACATCACTAGTACTCACGAAAAGCCCAGTTCTT
>JBIKPA010000127.1:0-8089 GCA_044357715.1 Microthrixaceae bacterium | reverse complement strand
TCCTTTGCATACTGGGTGGACTGCTCAGCGGTTGCAGTTGCAATGCCGGCAAGTTCAGCTGCAACGAGCACGGTGGCTCGGAGTTGTAGCCCTGATGCATCGTCTTGATAACACAGAGCTTGTACTCCAGAAACTGTGCCGATTGCAGTGGGCACAAGCCGGTCAAGTGATGCCATTGGCTCGGCAACTAAATCTGCCGCTGCCACAATCGATGCGCTTGTTCCGACGAGTACGAGCACCAGGTCGGCACCGCCAAAGTCAGTCACGCGGAACGTGCCTGACACCGTTACTCCCGCAGTCGCGTCGCTGTCTCCGTGTGGCTCAGCTAGCGCAACAAGTTGGCTCCCGTTCAAGATCTGCTGAGCAAGCTCAGTGGCTCCGACCATGGCGGCTAGACGGCCAGCAAGCACCGTTGCCAAGAAGGGGCCTGGGGTTGCATGAGTGCCAATCTCGGCAAAGAGCAGGGCCTCCTCGGCCAAGGTGTAGCCAACCCCACCGAGTGCTTCGGGCAGGCCCAAACCAAACCAGCCAAGTTCGGCGCACTGAGTCCAGAGCGCAGAATCCACCACAGAGTTTGCGCCGTCGAGTTTTGCCAGAGCATGCAGATCGAAACTGCGGTCTAGTTGGCTACGAACCGTGCCAATAATCTCGTCTTGTTCTTCTGTTGGTAAAAGATCCATCTTGTGCTCCTCAGGCCCGAGGCAGGCCGAGCACGCGCTCGCCCACGATGTTGCGTTGAATATCGCTAGTGCCACCACCGATGGTGTAAGCAAATGACTGCAGGTAGGGGCCAGTCCAAACGCCTTCGCCGTCGACTTCAGTCAGGCGAAGTGCATCGGCGCCAATGATGTCTAGGGCTAGTTGGTAGACGCGCTGATGAAGTTCCCCGTGGAAGAGTCGAACGATCGAGCCTTCCGGGCCAGGAGTGTCGGTTCGGGCATTGCGAGAGATTCCCGTGATGGTCATGGCACGCAAGGCGGCCACCTCTGCCCGTGCGAGCGACAGCCTTCGGGCCAGTTCCTCGTCTTTGATTGCGGGGCGTTTGCCATCGGGGCCGAGTCTGACTCGGGCCTCGTCGATCAAGCGCTCAACCGTTGCTGCAAGCTCTACCTGATCGGCCATAAAGGCTGTGCCGCGCTCAAATCCCAAGGTAGACATTGCGGTGCGCCAACCGTTATTGAGCCCTCCCACCACATTGCTCAGTGGAATACGCACCTCGTCGTAGAACACCTCGCAAAAATCAGTGACGTGACTCATGGTGCGAATCTCACGGATTTCAATTCCGGGCGAGTTCATATCGCAGACCACCCAGGTGATGCCTTTGTGTTTGGGCGCACTTGGGTCAGTTCGAACAAGCAACTCTTGAACGTCTGCAACATGGGCGTAGCTCGTCCAGGTTTTTTGACCTGTGACTACAAGTTCGTCCCCGTCGATCTCTGCTTTGGTACTCAGACTGGCTAGGTCTGAGCCTGACCCAGGCTCAGAGAAGCCTTGGCACCAGACGGCCTCGCCGCGAAGGATCTGTGGCAGATACGTGGAGCGCTGCTCCTCATTGCCGTTCACGATGATGGTGGGGCCACCGTGGAGATTGCCCACAAAGGTGCAGGAGTTGTTGAGCGTGAAAGGGGGGTTCGCCTTGGCAAACTCCTCGTACCAGATCATCTGCTGGATATCGGTCAGGCCTCGGCCGCCATACTCGGTTGGCCAGTTAATGCCAGCCCAGCCCCCGTCAAAGAGGGTCCGCTGCCAAGCTAAGTCGAATGCCCGCATCTCTTGGCCTTCTGGGGGCCGAGCTTCTGTGGGCAGGTTGTCACGCAACCAGGTGCTGGCTTCCTCACGGAAAGCCAACTCCTCGGCGGTCAGGTCGAGGTTCATACTCTGCAAGCTAGCCGAGCACCTGACGACCCGTCAGATCACCTTTGGGCCTAGCTCTTAATGGTAGAGATCTCGCATGTGACTTGTTGAACCGAGTCGCCTGCTTTACCGGTGCCTTGCCAGTTGCCGTTTCCGGTGCTGCGGATGCCGGTGACCTTGTCTGACGCCACCACGTCTTTAGAACCCACATCTATAAAGTTGACGACTAACGAGGTGGAGTCTGATGCGCCGGTGTACGAGCCAGTGGCAGTGAGCGAACCGTCGGCTTCTATCTCGCAACTGCGCACAGTAAGTGCCAAGTCGGGGCCGGAGTTCAGTAGCGATGCAGCCCCAACGAAAGTCGCTCCCGCTATGAGCGCAACAATCACAAGCAGGCCGATGATGAGCCCGGCGCGAGATTTTTTGGGCTCTGAGGCATCGGGCCCGCCAGCAGCTGCCGGAGGAGTCGGAACTGTTGCAGAACCAAGGGTGGACTCACCCCACATTGGCGGCGGCGAAGTCGGTGGAGTCGCCGAAGCGGGGGTATACGGCGGAGGTGCCTGTGGAGGTGTGAATTGTCCTGTTGGATCATTGCTCATCAGTTGTCCTCCTCGGCTCGGCGGATACGGCGCGTGTGCTTTGCAACTCCCTTTCTACTCTAGTGACTCGGTCTGAAAATCCGTCCTCTACCTCGTTCATAAGAAGTTCATAGTTTTGAGTGCCTGCATGCCGCGCGCAGAGTGTCTCGGAGGGGTACCGTCAGATGATCGATACTCGCACCTATGTCCTCGACACTTCGGTGCTGCTGGCGGACCCTGCAGCATTGGAAAAGTTTGAAGAGCATGAAGTGGTCGTACCACTCGTGGTCCTCATGGAGCTGGAGGCCAAGCGCCTTCACCCCGAACTGGGATGGTCCGCCCGGGAAGCGCTGAGGTATTTAGAGCGCTTACGTATCGAACATGGAACGCTCACCGAACCGATTCCTGTGAACGATGTCGGTGGAACAGTGCGGGTGGAACTCAACCATGTTGATACCTCAAGCCTGCCTGCCGCTTTTTCGTCTTCAGAGAACGATCATCGGATTCTGGCTGTGGCGAGAAACCTTGCCGACAAAGGCCTCTTGGTTACTCTGGTTAGTAAAGATCTGCCACTTCGGCTGAAGGCCTCGGTCGCAGGCCTTGGAGCAGAGGAATACCGCAATGAGATTACGGGTGGTTCCCAGAGTTGGTCTGGCCTAGTTGAGGTAGCGACCGATGGCGAGACCATTGACCGTCTGTACCAAGAGCGCAGTCTGGTTTTGCCCGAGGCTTCTGAGTTGCCAACGAACGCTGGAATAGTGCTGCGTGCGCCGGGAAGCTCTGCACTAGCGCGTATGCACCATGATGGTCGGGCACATCTTTTGGACGGTGACCGCCACCTATTTGATGTTCGCGGACGTTCCGCTGAACAGCGCGTTGCACTCGATCTCTTGAGCGATGACAGCGTTGGGATTGTCTCCCTTGGTGGCCCTGCAGGCACCGGTAAGTCGGTGCTGGCCTTAGCCGCTGGCCTAGAAGCCGTGTTAGAGCGCAGGACACAAAAAAAGGTGATCGTATTCCGGCCGCTGTATGCAGTGGGTGGGCAAGATCTTGGATTCCTTCCTGGTGACGCAGACGAAAAAATGGGCCCGTGGGCGGCAGCAGTCAATGATGCCCTTGAGTCAATCGCTGGGCCTGAGGTCATTGAGGAAGTCATTTCTCGCAAACTTCTCGAGGTGTTACCGCTTACGCATATTCGTGGCCGTACCTTGACCGACACGTTTGTGATTGTTGACGAGGCGCAGAACTTAGAGAAAATGGTGCTGCTCACTGCACTCACTCGCCTTGGCGCTGGTAGTCGAGTCGTACTGACTCACGATGTTGCCCAGCGAGACAATCTTCATGTGGGACGCTATGACGGCGTGGCCTCGGTGGTATCCACCCTGCGCGGAAATGCACTCTTTGGCCATGTCACGCTCACAAGATCTGAGCGAAGCCCCGTCGCAGCGCTGGTAACTGAACTGCTCGGCGCCGGCTAAACGATTCTGCTGGCTCAACGGTTCTGCTGGCTGAGCCAGTTAGGCAATTCCGAACGCGACGAGCGCCAAAATCAGCGCTACTACTCCTACGAAGTCAACCGAGGCGGTCACTACGGGAATGCCGTATGTGTCAGGGTCAAGGTTGGAGCGCCATGCTGCGATGGTGCCGTAGTAGGCCAAGGCAATTACGAAGAGCACGGCGAACAGTCCGCCAGCTAGTGACGATGCCACCATCCAACCCAACCCCGGACTTGCTTGGCCAAGAAGGGTTCCGATTACGTATGCGCCTATTCCGTTGAACACAAAGACGGGGAACCCGATGAGCAGCACGAGTAAAGCATCTCGACGCGCCTCGCGGCCCGGAACCATGACCGGGTCAACTAGGCCAAGATGCAGGTTGGTGGCCATGCGGCTAGCAAGGATTCCACCGAGCGCTCCAGCGGAACTGACAAAGGCCGGCAGTAACACGAGTAGGGCAGGAAACCCGGTAAAGAGAGACATCTGACTCGCAACTGCAATTCCGGCGAGCGTAGAAAGGACCAGAGCGATGCTGAGTACGGGGAGTGATTCACGAATGATCTGACGAAACAAGGCCAGATGCGTGCGCAGACTCATCAGAATTACGATCAGTGTCAGCAGGACCATGAACCAGCCAACTGCAGTTGTAAATGAGCCGTGGCCAAGAAGTTTGGTAGCTAGGAAGAGCGCCGGGATGGTGACCACATCGCCGAGTGTGGACACTGTTGGTGCAACAAGGTTGTCAAGGTCCCACTCTCTTCGAACTGCGCCAATGGAGAGCAGAACGGTTGCGGCAAGAACGATCACACTTGCGATGACTCCACCAAGAACCGAGATCAGCGCTAGGTCAAGAACACTGATCGTGTTTTGAATACCGAATGCAACCGAGATGATTTTGGCTAAGAAGGCCAGAAGTAGCGACAAGATGAACGTGAGCGACATTGATGCCAAAACGTTTTGAATCAGGACCGACTCGCGTTTTGTAGAGACTCGAAAGGTACCCGTATGGATTGCCGTAGAAATGCGGTTTCCCACTGCACCAAAGATGTTTCCCCGCAGTCCGATTGCTGCGGGAATCATGACTAGTAGCCCTGGGAGAAGCTCAAGGGTGCCAGTAATCGATCCAAGCACGGCACCTGCCGCAAAGCTGGTGCTCGAGTTGACTCCAAGAGCAACCAAGCTTTGGCGCGTGGCATCCCCGGTCGGCCCGAGGAGATCAACCAGCCTGCGGCGAAGCTCCAAGGGACGCGGACTCGGAATGCGGAACCGACTGGCCATGGCTGTTCGAGACAGTGTCGGGGCGACCAAAGTAGGAAGCCGAACGAGGTAGTTACCCTACCGTTGTTGAGGTCTAGGTCGGGCTTTTCGTTCTAGGCAGGGGATTGGCTGTCGGGCCGCGGTGGGTCGGGTCGGTGAATCGTTCCAAACCCCGTGGCACGAGTATTCGCGAGTCGCGGATCAGAGTGTTCGAGTTTCATGCTGAGTAGCCGTTGCGCATAGCTCAATACGGTGCTTGTTAGAGAAGGGTCTTCGGCTCGGTTGTAGAGCTCCTCGGGATCGGTGCGCAGATCAAAGAAAAGCGGAGGTAAACCACCAGCGAAGTGCACATATTTTGCCTCGTGGTCACGTATGACAGAGATGGCGCACTGGTCTTGGCGGATTGCAAAGATCGACTCGATGATGGTGCTGTTTGGCTCGCGAAAGTCGAATTCAAAGTGCACTGCTGAGCGCCAGTGCTCTGGGCCCGTAGGTGGCAGAGATGCTTGATCAAGGAATGGTGCCAAGCTAGCGCCGTCGCAAAAATCTGGTGGGGTGATTCCGATGAGGTCGAGCAGTGTCGGGAAAATGTCAACGTTTTCGGTGAAGGCCTCAACAACGCGGCCGGGCTGCTCAATGCGGCTAGGTGCCCGAATGATCAGGGGAATCCGATAGCTCTGATCGAAGAACCCGAGCTTCTCTAGGAACCAGTGGTCGCCGAGTTGTTCACCATGGTCCGAGGTCAGGACCACGATGGTGTCTTCGGCGAAACCGAGCTGTTCGAGCCCATCTAGGAGTACCCCGACCTGATGGTCTACTTCTGCGATCATGCCGAAGTAGGTGGCCTGTAGTTGGCGTTGGTCAAGTTCCTCTGCTGGGGATGGAACGATCGTGAGTGCTGCCGCCAAGAAGGGGTGTTGTTCGGCCTCTTCTTGCAGAGTGCGGTGTCGCAGCGCCGGTGGCATATCTGCTGGGTCAAACATGTTGTTGTACGGGGATGGAACTAGGTAGGGGGGATGAGGCCGCAGATAGGACAGATGCGCACACCATGGGTCAGTGCCTCGGTCAGGAGAAGAGATCCATTTGAGGGCTGTCTCGGTGAGGAAGGCCGACTCGGTTTGCTCTGCTGAATAGGTCGCTGGTTGCCAAGTTGCACCCCTGCCTTCTGGGATCTCTATGGGTGCTGGGTCGTAGATTTTGCGGTTCTCCTCGGGAACGGAAAAACCTTGACCTGCTAACCACTCAATCCAGGGGTCAATGTTGTCGTCAAGGAGAACCCCCACCGAAAACCCATCCATGGGCTGTTCGTAGCTACAACGCCTTGGGTCGTTGTGTTCCAAAGTGGCTGGGTCAAGTGCGGTGTCGGTGTAACCAAACAAGGTTGGGTCGTAACCCGCTCTGCGTAGCTCGCGAGGCAACATCGGAAGGTTGTCTGCTAGCGGAGCGCCGTTGTTTGTCACTCGATGGTTCATCTGCCAGAGCCCAGTAAGCAGCGAGGCGCGCCCCGGAGCGCAAGGAGCACAGTTGCTGTAGTGATTGCTAAAGCGCAGGCCTTGTTCTGCAAGGCGGTCAAGATTTGGGGTACGCACAACGGGGTGGCCAGCGGCCGACAAGCAGTCGGCTCGAAACTGATCCAAGGTGATCAGCAAAATGTTTGGCAGTGACCTGCTGCCCTCGCTGGTGCTGGTGCCGGTGCCGGTGCTGCTGGTGTCTGCGGAATCGTTCACCAACACAGTCTGTCTGAATTGGCGAGGCCCGCCCGAAACTGGGAGCAGCAGAATGAGAACCGAGTTCTATTCTTCCGCTACGTTGGCGGGCATGCCTATGCCAACTGGAATCGGAATCATCGACACGATGATGGACCTGCCTTTTGACGATGTCCGTTCGATTTATGAGTTTCTTGCACCGAATCTCAAGGACACGGCATCGAAGGAAGAGTTTGAGTTTCCGGCGCAATACATGTTCAAAAAGGTTCCTGGTGCTATGGAAGCGGGCGAAGATCCGGTGGCGCATACCTTGGCGTTGATGGACCACCACGGGATTGAGATGGCCATGATCGGGGCAGGTGGAAAGCACCAGATGCGGGCACTCACTGACCACCCCGATCGGTTCTTGCCCTCGATTGGTGTTGACCCCAATGAGGGCATGAAGGCTGTAGAGCAGATTGTCAGGGCGTATGAGACCACTGGGTTGCGCGCACTTGCTGGGTTTCCTGCTGGATATAGCCCGCAGGTTCCGATCAATGACAAGCGCTGGTATCCGATCTATGCGAAATGCTGCGAACTGGAGATTCCCATTTTTATGTGCACGGGCGTGCCCGGTCCACGGGTGCCGATGGCATGTCAGAAGCCCGAGTTGCTTGATGAGGTTTGCTGGTTCTTCCCTGAGTTGACCATCGTTATGCGACATGGGGCGGAGCCTTGGGAGGAGTTGGCAGTAAAGCTCATGATCAAGTGGCCGAATCTGTATTACTCAACCTCTGCCTTCGCGCCGAAGTACTACCCAAAGGCAATCATTGATTACGCCAACACGCGTGGTAGCGACAAGGTGATGTACGGGGGATATTTCCCGATGGGATTAACCTTGGATCGCATCTTTTCTGAGATGCCGAATGTGCCTCTCAAGGACGAGGTGTGGCCGAAGTTCCTGCGCGAGAACGCGCGAAAAGTCCTCGGTCTTGCCTGACTGACTCACTGACTGCCTCACTGCCTGTGCTGCCTGTGCTGCCTGGGTGTGCTGGATGTGCTGCTGCTGCTGGCATGCCTGCTTGCCCGGCCGGGGTGGTTGGTTTATGGGCTGTGTTTGTGGTGGTGTTGGGTGTTGAGTTGGGTGCCGGTTGGTGTGGTGATGGTGTAGCGGCCGGGTGTGTTGGGTTGTTCTTTGATGGTCCATCCGTTGGTGTGG
>JBIKPA010000126.1:0-8240 GCA_044357715.1 Microthrixaceae bacterium | reverse complement strand
GGTCTGATTGGGGCTCTGCTTGTTGGGGTCTCTGCTGCCAAAGCCCTGGCGTTGACTTGGGATGTGCCGTTCATCTCGGTGAACCATCTCGAGGCGCATCTCTACGCAGCATTTCTTGAAGACCCCGAACTGACTTTTCCGCTGGTGGTGTTGCTGGTCTCTGGTGGTCACACAATGTTGGTCTGCATGGAAGACCACGGTCGGTACCGCCTGTTGGGGTCAACGCTTGACGACGCTGCCGGCGAAGCCTTTGACAAGGTGGCTCGCTTTTTGGGTCTCGGCTACCCGGGCGGCCCCGCCATTGATCACGAGGCGCTTTCGGGTGACCCCGAGGCCATTGCGTTTCCTCGCTCGATGATGGATCAAGGCCTAGATTTTTCATTTAGCGGTCTCAAAACCTCGGTCGTGAACTACGTGCGCAAGCACCCCGAGGTTTCAACGGCTGACGTGGCGGCAAGTTTCCAAGCGGCAGTAGTTGACGTGTTGGTGACCAAAGCGCGTCGGGCCGCAGCGGAAGTGGGCGCAACGGCGCTCGCTATCGGCGGGGGAGTAGCCGCCAACTCGTTACTGCGAGAACAGTTCCTTGGGGCCTGCGCAACTGATGGCCTGCACGGGTTCTTGCCAAGCCGATCCATGTGTACCGATAACGCGGCGATGATCGCATCTGCGGGTTGGTACGAATATCGCCTTCATGGCGCATCCTCTTTGGCAACTGGAGCTAACCCAAATCTGCGGCTCTCTACAATCGGGTGAGTGGCTATTGCGTGAGTGACTATTAGATGAGCGCCGTTAGATGAGTGCCGTTAGCAGTCCGCTCGACTGGGCTGGGCGTTGTACTCAGCAAGCAGAATCTTGTGCGGAGCTGGGTTCACCGCTGTATGCGCGGTTGCTGAGTCTGCTGGCGATCGAGGTTGCACAAACCGGCCCAACATGGGAAGTCATTGCCCCGCGAGCTGAGCTTCGATTTGGCCAAGCGGGCCCGTTGCGCTTGCTCGGCGCTGCGCACCGCTTGGCATTGAGCGGTGCTGCGCCAAGTTGGGCGCGTATGTTGCCAAGCTGTGGCGGCGAGGTTCCGACCACGAATGGCGAGTTGATCTCTGTGTGGGCCGAGCTCGTTCGAACCCACGGCCAAGAGTTATCGGAAGGCCTTGACTACGAGGTACAGACAAATGAAGTTGCCCGCTCTGCTGGACTAGCGCTGGGTTTGGCCAGCACTGGGTTCAGCTCAGCTCGGCTTGTAGAGCTTGGCTGTTCAGCAGGGCTCAATCTGCGTCTGGATCAGTTCTGTATTGACCTTGCGTCCAAAGCGGATTCCTTGGGGGTGAGCCGTAGTAGCAGGCTGCTCGGCGATCCGGCGAGCACCGTCCGACTCTCACCAGAAGTCCGAACTGCAGCGCCACACCCGCTGGCTCAGCTGCCACCAATTACTGAGCGAATAGGGATTGACCCCCATCCGCTAGATGCCACAACCCAGCAGGGCAGGTTGCAACTCCTTGGTTTTGTTTGGCCTGATCAGCTGCAAAGAATCGAGCGCTGCAAGGCAGCAATCGAGATGGCCTGCCGTGTCCCGGCGGTCCTTATGCAATCGGCGCTCATGCAATCGGCTGATTCAGCCAGTGAAGGTGAAACTGAACACGTAGCGGCAAGGCCTCCGAGTGCCCTTCCCGACACTGCAGAACTGTTGGAATCCCTGTTGGCTGATGATCAACCCACGGTCATTCAGCAGTCAATTGTGTGGCAGTACATTCCGCCCGAGTTGCGCTGGCGGATCACGGCTGTGATCGAGGCTGCCGGACACCGCGCAACGACGGATACCCCGTTAGCTTGGGTTCGCTTTGAGCCAGATGAGTGGGATCGTCGGCGTGCTGCGGTTTGGCTGCGCACGTGGCCAACTGGTGCTGATTGTCTAGTAGCTCACGTGGATTATCACGGCCGCTGGATAGCCCCTCAGCAAGCTATTAGCACTCGCTGACTGTGAGTGCTAACGTTGGCACTCGATAACACCGAGTGCTAACGCCAACGGAGGCAAGCCAGAATGAGTATTCAACCCCTTGAAGATCGCATCGTCGTGCGCCCGGCTGAGGCCGAGGAAACTACAGCGAGCGGTCTGGTCATTCCAGATTCAGCAAAAGAGAAGCCACAGCAGGGCGAAGTCCTTGCAGTGGGTCCCGGTCGTCGCTCAGAGACTGGCGACCTGATTCCCCTCGACATCGCAGTCGGCGACACCGTCGTGTACTCCAAGTATGGCGGCACCGAAATCACTGTCGAAGGTGAAGACGTCCTCATCCTTGCTGGTCGCGACATCCTCGCAACCATCAAGTAGCCCCGAGCCGAACCAAGAACGAGAAGAGAACATATGTCCAAGATCCTAAAGTTTGACGACGAAGCTCGTCGTGCACTCGAAGCAGGCGTCAACAAGCTTGCCGACGCAGTCAAGGTCACGATCGGTCCAAAGGGCCGCAACGTGGTACTCGACAAAAAATTTGGTGCCCCCACCATCACCAACGATGGTGTGTCCATCGCTCGTGAGATTGAACTCGAAGACCCCTTCGAGAACATGGGAGCGCAGCTCGTCAAAGAGGTAGCAACCAAGACCAACGACATCGCTGGCGACGGAACTACCACTGCAACCGTGTTGGCTCAGGCACTCGTGCGTGAAGGTCTGCGCAACGTTGCAGCCGGCGCCAACCCAATGGGAGTCAAGCGCGGCATCGAGGCTGCAGTTGCCTCGGCCGTTGGCTCGATTGCCGAGCTTGCCAAAGAGATTGATGAGAAGTCAGAGATTGCTCAAGTTGCAGCCATCTCGGCAGCTGATCAGTCCATTGGTGATGTCATTGCAGATGCCATCGACAAGGTGGGCAAAGACGGTGTCGTTACCGTTGAAGAGTCCAACACCTTTGGCATCGACTTGGAATTCACCGAGGGCATGCAGTTTGACAAGGGTTACCTGTCCCCGTACTTCGTCACTGACGCAGAGCGTCAAGAAGCAGTACTCGAAGACCCGTACATCTTGTTGTTCAACTCCAAGATCACCTCGGTGCAGGATCTTCTTCCCGTGCTCGAAAAGGTCATGCAGTCTGGCAAGCCATTGTTGATCATCTCAGAAGATGTCGAGGGTGAAGCCCTTGCAACTTTGGTAGTCAACAAGATCCGCGGCACCTTCAACTCGGTTGCCGTTAAGGCTCCTGGGTTTGGCGAGCGTCGTAAGGCAATGCTGCAAGACCTTGCAGTCCTCACCGGCGGTCAGGTCATTGCCGAAGAGGTTGGCCTGAAGCTTGATAACGCAACACTCGACCTGCTCGGCAACGCCCGCAAGGTTGTTGTCACGAAGGACCTCACCACCATCATTGAGGGTGCAGGAACTGCAGACGACGTCAGCGGCCGAGTTGCGCAAATCAAAGCCGAGATCGACAACACCGATTCAGACTGGGACCGCGAGAAGCTACAAGAGCGCCTCGCCAAGTTGTCTGGTGGCGTTGCAGTGGTCAAGGTTGGCGCAGCCACCGAGGTTGAGCTCAAAGAGAAGAAGCACCGCATCGAAGATGCACTCTCTGCGACTCGTGCAGCCATCGAAGAGGGCATCGTTGCAGGAGGCGGAACCGCTTTGGTTCGTGCCAAGAGCGCAGTTGCTGTCACCATCGAAGGCCTTGAGGGCGACGAGAAGACTGGCGCCACCATCGTGTTGCGTGCACTCGATGCACCAGCTCGCATGATTGCCGACAACGCTGGTCTCGAAGGTGCTGTCATTGTGCAGCAGCTCGAGAAGGAGTCCGGCAACATTGGCTTCAACGCTGCAACCGGAGTGTTTGAGGACCTGCTCAAGGCAGGCGTCATCGACCCGGCAAAGGTGACCCGTGCGGCTCTGCAGAACGCAGCGTCAATCGCTAGCTTGCTCCTTACCACCGAGTGCCTCATTGCCGACAAGCCTGAAGAGGGTGGCGCCGGCGGCGGCATGCCCGACATGGGCGGCATGGGCGGCATGGGCGGAATGATGTAATCCCTGTTGTTGACAAAGGGCCAGATCCAAGTGGGTCTGGCCCTTTGTCGCGCCCGGGGTAAGGGGGCGAGCAGATACAGGTAGCATTGCTAGATGGAACCCCGCCCCGCCGTTGACCCTCATAAGTTGTTGCAGTACTGGCTGGAGTGGGAAACGGGGGAGACCCCGCCCGGTCGAGTGATGAGCAACCTAAAGACCGCTGGCATGAAAGAGCTGCTCGAACAGCTCGTTGCGGATCTTGCCCCTAGCGCTTGAACGAGCGTGGCGGTCCGCAGATTATTCCGCGGCCAAAACTTTGGACTCCGGGGAGCGAAGCTCCTTGGGCATCTCAAACTCTGGGGCACAGCAGCGACGTGGCAGCGCGGGCGCGAGCGGTTCTTCCAGCCGGTCGCTTAGGGAAAGAGTCCCCAGTCAAGCAACGCGGTGCGGCAGCTTCAGCAGTGCTGATACCGCTGTACCCCGATCAGGGAGAGATGCATGTCATCCTCACCCGGCGCGCACACACACTGCGAACGCATTCAGGTGAGGTCAGCTTTCCTGGAGGTCGAGCCGAACCGGGGGAGGATTCGTTTACGACTGCAGCCCGAGAGGCTCACGAAGAGATCGGCTTGGTACCAGAGTTGGTAGAGCCGCTCGGAGAGCTTGATCATCTCACCACGGTGACTCGGCGGAACTACATCGTGCCCGTGCTTGGTCTGCTTGCTGAGCGGCCTGAGCAGCAGATCAATCCGGCTGAGGTAGACAAAATTTTACATGTCTCGCTTGCAGAGCTGATGGCGCCGGGGGTGTACCGAGAGGAGCGCTGGGGTGCAGGAGCGGCATCGCGACCAGTATTTTTCTTTGAGTTGCACGGAGACACTGTTTGGGGAGCAACAGCAGCGCTCCTGCGTCAATTATTAGCTCTGCTCAGTAACACCGATCCGGGTGGCGAGTTTGACCTAGACCCAGCAAGAGGCACAGAAACAATCCATTTTGAGCTGGCAGAAGATGGCCTCGGCGGCGTTGTTTAGAGGCGATCTTGGTTGAGTTTTTCTGGGGGGGTGACGCTTTAATGAATGACACTCAAGTTATTTCTGTTGACATACAGCCGAAGCATGACTAAACAACGAAGGTTGGATCTGTTGGGTACCGATCCGATTAGGCGAATAAATTTCCTTGGGGGGAATAATGAAGTCATTCCGCATTGTTGCGCTGCCGTTGTTTTTTGTTGTTGCGCTTCTTGCTGCAGCATGTGCTCCGGCACCAGGTGGTGGAGGCAGCAGTAACAACTTGGCGCCATTTGCAGTCGCAAATGTGAACCAAGCTTCCGGTCAAGCACCGCTACTCGTTGAGTTCTCCCCAGCAGGATCAGCCGACCCCGACGGCTTCTTGGAGACCTACTCTTGGAACTTCGGCGATGGCAGCCCGGTCAGCGATGCCGCAAGCCCCACTCACACCTATGTGCGCGGCGGCGTCTTTACTGCCACCCTCACGGTCACTGACGATGGTGGCCGCTCAGCAAGTTCGGTAGTTGTCGTCACCGTGACACCACCCGATAATTACCCGCCGGTTGCCGTCATCGGTGCAACGGCACTCTCTGGCAAGACCCCCCTGACTGTTAACTTCTCATCCGCAGGTAGTAACGACACCGACGGAACCATCTTGGGCTATGAGTGGACCTTCGGCGATGGCAGCGTGGCAACCACAGCTTCAGCCTCGTATACCTACTTGGTCCCCGGAACCTATGTTGTAACCCTGAGCGTCCGAGATAACAACGGCGCAATCACCACCGAGTCGACCACAGTTTCGGTTGCAAACAACCTTTCACCCACGGCCGCCGCTGTTGCTGCACCAAGCACCGGCAAAGCCCCACTTGCAGTTTCCTTCGATGGCAGCACCTCAGCTGACGAGGACGGCAACGTGGTGAGTTGGGATTGGGACTTTGACGACGGTGCAACCGCCACCGGCGAAGTGGCCATTCATACCTTCACCACAATTGGTACCTTCGATGTTGAGCTCACCACCACTGACGACAACGGCGATACTGACACCACCACAGTCACCGTTCAGGTCAACGAGCCTCAGGCACCAGTTGCAGTCGCAAACGCCACCCCCGATGGAACCAAAGCACCTCTTGGTGTGCTGTTTAGTTCCGCTGGCTCAACAGACAACGACGGCACAATCATTGGCTATAGCTGGGACTTTGGCGACGGCTCCCCACTGAGCACCTCTGTCAACCCAAGTCACCTGTACACCGCAGCGGGCACCTTTGATGCAACGCTGACTGTCACCGATGATGACTTCCTGACCACCACGGCCACTGTTGTGGTCATTGTTGGACCACCAAACGTTTCGCCGGTAGCTGCAGGCGCGGCTACCCCTGCAGTGGGTAAGCCAGTACTCAACGTTTCGTTCTCTTCGGCTGCCTCTTCCGATTCTGATGGAACGATTGAGAGTTACCTTTGGAACTTCGGTGATGGCAGCGAGCCCTCAACCGAGGCCAACCCAAGTCATTCGTACCCCGACCTTGGCAACTACAGCGTTCTGCTCACCGTGACCGATAACGACGGTGCCACCAACACCAAGGCAATTCCAGTTTCGGTCATCCCGAACGTGGCGCCAACTGCTCAGCCAGTAGCCACACCACGTGTTGGAAAAGAGCCACTCACTGTGGCCCTGAGCGCTGCAACCTCGGGCGACAGCGATGGCACCATTGCCTCCTACGAGTGGGACTACACCAACGACGGAACTGTCGACTCGACCGAGGTCGAGACCTCGTTCGATTATGTCCTGCCCGGAACCTATACCGCCTCGCTGACCGTGACTGATGAGGACGGTGTCTCAGATACCGGCACCGTGACCATCACAGTGAACACGAACCAGGCGCCCACGGCCGTGGCGAACGCCAACTTCCAATCTGGCAACGCTCCGTTGAGCGTGATCTTTGAAGGCCGCGACTCCCTAGATGCCGAACTTGAAGGTGTCCTTACCTACGACTGGGACTTTGGTGATGGCACTGCAAACAGTGCGCTCGCTACCCCGACACACGTGTTCCAAGAGATTGGCACCTACACGGTCGTCTTGACCGTGACTGATGACAACGGTGCAACCGACAGCGACACGCTCACCATTGAGGCCTTTGATCCTGTGGTGCGGGTGAGCCCTTCTGGCGATGACGTCAATGGCGATGGCACCATCGGTGCCCCATATGGCAGCATCCAAGGTGCGATCACCGGCGCTGTAGCTCAGGAAAAGACCATCGTCCAGGTTGCCGGTGGTAGTTACTCTGGATTCACTGCGTCTAGTGGTGTGAGCGTCATCGGAGGCTTCGATCAAGACTTTGTCGACGGGGGAGCCAACGGCGCTACAGCAGTTACGGTCACAGCTGAGGCTGGCGCAACTGCGCTGACTGCAAGCGGTCTGGCTTTGCCGCTCAGCATCAAGAACCTCAGCCTGCAGGGCGGCGGGGGTGCCAATGCCACAGCGGCCTTGGTCATTGGATCAACTGTCACCTTTGATGGTGTGAGCATCAACAGCGGCGCCACTGATGGTGCGGGCTCAAGTGCGTATGGCATCCGTGCCCTTGATAACGCCAACGTCACCGTGCTTGGCGGTTCAGTTGTTGCGCAAAATGGCGTAGCAGGTTCCGACGGTGCTGCAGGAAGCGCTGGTCTTACCGGAGCGAATGGCGCCAACGGCAGTACCGGCAACGGTTCGGGTGGTGGCGCACAGAACGTTGCCGCCCCAGCAGTGCGAACCGGCGGTAACGGAGGCAACGGCGTCAAGTGTGTGTTCGTCATCATCTTCTGTGCATCGGCACTACCGGGTAACCCCGGAGGCGACGGTGGCCTCAATGACCCTCGTGCTGGATCCGGCGGATCTGGTGGAGCAGATAGCAACGGTGGTGCTGGTGGTGCTACTGCTGGTACGGCTGCACCCGCAGCCGCCGCTGGCGTAGCCGGAGTGGCAGTTGCCGGTGACACCTTCGGTCCTGGCGTTGGCGGCAATGGTGGCGTTGCGCTAGCTGGCCCCGGTGGTGGCGGAGGCGGCAGCGGCGGCTCGAGCGGCAACAACAACAGTGGTGGCGGTGGCGCCGGTGGCGTTGGTGGAACCTCTGGTTCTGGTGGCACAGGCGGCTCGGGTGGCGGCGGGTCCTTCGCGCTGTACTCGCATAACGCTTCAGTCACAATTTCAGATACCGCTTTGATTACAGGCACTGGTGGTGCCGGCGGTACTGGCGGACAAGGCGGTAACGGTGGCGCTG
>JBIKPA010000125.1:0-8272 GCA_044357715.1 Microthrixaceae bacterium | reverse complement strand
CGGGACTGGGTAGAGAGCTTGGATCGAGCAGGCCGGGCAGCTGTTTCTGCTGCAGCGATTACCTGGGCCGAGTCCGCAGTTCGCCTTGTCGGTCGCGATCACAGGGTGAAGTGGGCCGAGCCTTCGCAAAAACCCAAATGGAATGTCCCAGGTCGACTGGTGCAGCTTTCTGCTTCTGTGGATGCAGTGCTTGGTGGTGTTGCCTCAGGTGAGAAACTGCTGATTCTTAGTGATGCCGTTCCGAGTCCAGGGGACCGACTGCGCGCCGGCTTTACTGCACTTGTTCGCACGCTGGGGGCTCGACATGCTCCGGTTCGAGTCACGGTGGCTTCACCGGCTACGGGATCGATGCAACAAATTCCCGTGACTCCAGAACTGTTACAACTTGCTGCGGATCGTGCGGTAGAGATGATTGGCTTGCTTGCCAAACCAAACTCGGCAGGGCCAGTACCGGGAAGGTGGTGCGGATACTGCCACTTGTTAGAGCAGTGCGATGAGGGGCGAACTCGCCTTGTAACTGGTGAAGCCTTGTAACCGCTTAATCAGTGGGGGGAGGATCCGCGACGATATATAACAAGTGCCCGGTTGCTACCTTCACGGCGGTTGCAGTTCGAACCTCAACCTCGCAGAACACCACTTTGCGACCCCTCTTTGTGACCCAACCTTCTGCCACGAGGTCTTCTTGGCGGACCGTGTCTAGGTAGCGAACGGACATTTCGATAGTTGAGAACGAACGCGGATCGTTGTAGGCAGTGCCAATCGCAGGAACCACGACGGTGTCGATCAGGGTAGCTATTGCGCCGGCATGCATCAGGCCTTGTGGCTGATTTAGTTCTTCGCGCCAGGGCAGACGCATCCTTGCGTAGTCACGACGAAGCTCTTCTACTTCAATGCCAACGACATTAGGGAAGTAGGTCTTATTCGGCCAGGTTCCGTAATGCGACCACAACTCCTGAACGGATTGCGGGAGCAGGTCAAACTGTTCGGCGCGCCACGAGGTCATGTAGGAAGTGTTGCATGTTCACCGCCGCTACTACGGTAGTAACGCGAGGAACAGGCTTTCTCGTCACCTCTAGCGCTTCGACCAAGCATGGTCCTGTGTTAGTTCCCCACGATTCTTACGGAGGCTTATCTCATGGCTGAGGCATACATCATCGACACTGTTCGCACACCAGTCGGGCGTCGAGGCGGCGGCTTGTCGCAGGTCCACTCGGCTGACCTTGGGGCCCATGTGCTGAACGCTCTGATGGAGCGAACCGGAATCGACCCTGCACTAGTTGAAGATGTGGTCTTTGGTTGTCTCGACACCATTGGATCACAGTCAGGTGATATTGCGCGTACCTGCTGGCTTGCCGCTGGACTACCTGAAGAAGTCCCCGGAACCACCGTTGATAGGCAGTGCGGATCCTCGCAGCAGGCCATTCACTTTGCTGCTCAAGGGGTGATGTCTGGCACCCAAGATTTGGTGGTTGCCGGAGGAGTGCAGAACATGTCTGCAATTCCAATCTCATCAGCGATGCTTGTCGGCCAAGAGTTTGGGTTTGAAGACCCGTTCTCTGGATCCGAGGGTTGGGTCAAGCGCTATGGCGACCTACCTGTCGATCAGTTTTACGGTGCCGAAATGATTGCCACTGATTTTGATATCACTCGAGAGCAGATGGAAGCCTTTGCCGTGCAGTCCCATGAGCGCGCGATTCTTGCTCGTGCCGAAGGCCGCTTTGATTCGCAGATCACGCCCTTTGGTGAGATCACGCAAGACGAAGGTCCCCGTGAGCCAAACCTAGAAAAGATCCGCTCGCTGGCACCTCTGACCGAGGGCGGTCGCATTACGGCTGCGCTGGCCTCGCAAATCTCTGATGGGGCAGCAGCCATGCTCGTTGCTTCGGAACGTGCCGTTGAGCAGTACGGCCTCAAGCCGCGGGCGCGCATCCATCACCTGTCAGTGCGTGGTGAGGACCCAATTCGTATGCTGTCTGCACCTATTCCAGCCACCCGATATGCCCTAGCCAAAGCTGGCATGACCATGGATGACATTGACCTAGTCGAGATCAACGAAGCCTTTGCCCCAGTGGTTTTGGCTTGGGCTAAAGAGCTTGATGTTGACCTTGCGAAAGTCAACGTGAATGGTGGGGCGATTGCGCTCGGCCACCCTCTTGGTGCCACGGGTGCCCGCCTGATGACCACTCTGTTAAATGAGCTCGAGCGGACCGGTGGTCGCTATGGCCTACAGACCATGTGCGAGGGCGGCGGGCAAGCAAACGTCACCATCATTGAGCGCCTCTAGTCCTCTTCGAAGGCCTCTAGTCGATCCCGAGAACTGCCCCAAGGCGTTTAAAGACCTGCTTACGACGAATGCTCCCCGGGTCTTTGAGGAGTTCCTTGCCATGGAAGCTAGCGACAAGCCATAGCCGGCGCAGTTTGCCGATCTCTCGGTGTTTTGTTGCAAGCTCTGGCATGTAACCGAGACGCGCCATTGGCGCAAAGCAGTATTCCTCAACCTCACGCTGGCGCTCAGCTGACAGCGAGCTACGCCATTTTTCTAGGCGCTTCGGATCTCCTGGGTGAGCCGCTATGAGTTCTTCGATTGGTTCGCAAGACAGTGAGGTTTCAGAGAATGCCCATTCAAGGGTTGGGCGAGGGTCGGTGGCCATCTCAGTGAGGTCAACAACTAGGTAGCGCGGGTCGTTGTCGATTCGATTGAGCACCCAATCAGCATGCGTCAGCCAATAAGTTGAGCTATAGGCGATCGAGGTATCGAACTTCACCTCTTGAGAAGCAACTACTGCTCTGGGATCTCTCGTGAGCACAATAAATCTGGAATCGGGCCACAGCTCAAGCAGGTCTGGAGTGGTCTCAATGCGGAGCAACTTATTGCCCCAATGGGTACTGGAATCGAGCGAACAAAAAATCGACTCGCAGATTGCACCCCACCCCGGTAACGCCTGATACGCAGCCCAGGCAGCAGCGAGTACCTCGGGCTGATCAAGCAGTCGGTACAGCTCGGTGTTCATAGGGTCGTCGATCTGTTCTTGGATCTGAGTGAAGAGTCGCTTCAAATCAGAGGGCCCCGTGATGCTGCCGAACCGCCGATAGAGCTCGCAACCTTCGAGGGGGAGTTTGGATTCGAACCCCATAGACATCTCGGGGTGTGAGGCAATCAAGTCAAAAGCCCAACTCGTTCCACTTCTGGCAGTTCCAACGATAAAGAGCGGTGGTGGCATTCCAGTTCCTGTGAGGTGTGAATCGAACGAGCGGAGCTTTGACACTAGTGGTACCGCATCAGGAAGAGCCCAAATGGTGTAGTCATTTTCTGTGCGTAGAGGCAGATGAGAAAATGATTCAGGTTGGCAAAGGAGTTGCCGATACGTATTCGGCAACTCATCTACAGGTTGCCCGATCGAATCTCACACTTGCCTATGTCTACTCTTGAACCCCTCCTCCCCTCTGCAGAAATCGTTGACCCATCGGTCACTCGGATACTGCTCCGCAACGCGTCATCTGCAAGAATTGGGACGCTTTTGCAGCGTGCGACTGCAGTTCGCCCGAGTACGTCTGTCATTTTGACGGGAACCTCGCCGCTGAATGACTCGCTCCTGAATGCTGCTAGCGCCTGGCAGGCCACCGGAGCAAGGCTTGAACTCATCGCCTTTGAATCAACGGAACCTGCTCACGCTGGATTAAGCAGCGAGAGATTGCAGAGGTCTGATGTTGCTCATCAAGTTCTGAGCGAGGCACCAGGTGGGCAGCTTCTTGGAATCGCTCGAGCGGTTGAGAAGTCGGATCATGAGTTCGTCGTGCTGATGCCTGCACAAAGTGACTCGTTGGGGTTCTTGGATCAGTGCTTGGCACAGATGTGGATTGATGGGGCAGATGTAGCGGTGCTCTTGCCGAGCACTCCTGAAGGTTCGCAAACCGCACAACATCGCCCAGATCGAACTACGACAGATCAGGGCGATGCTGCGAGTCAACTCTCTCGGTGGATTGCCTCTTCGGGGAATCCAAATGCAGAGAGCGCCATAGTCATGCGCCGCTGGGTGGCTCGATGGATTTTCAACGAAATCGGTCGTGCTATTGACCCCGTTCAGGAGATTGCCGAGCGAGCGCGGTTACTCGGCGTGGCCGTTGCAGTGATTGGCTCTGACGAGTAGCACGAAGCACCCCCAAATGGGTTCAGCAATCGCCGGGGTAACCGACAACTGGAACCTGTTCCAGTTTTCTGACGTACGCTAACTAGGTGGATTTCCAAGACTCTCCTGACCTAGCGAACTTCCGAGAGGAAGTGCGGGCGTTTCTCTCTGCCAATGCCGAGCTTCGGCGCGGTGATGACCGAGACTGGTCCCGTAACGGCGCGGCAAGTGACCCAGCGCTAGCCGAGGACTATCGCCGCAGATGCCACGCATGGCAGAAACTGCTCTTCGACTCGGGTTGGGCCGGATTGACTTGGCCAACTCAGTTTGGTGGCCGCGGTTTGGGTGCGGCCCAGCAGATTGTCTTTGGGCAAGAACTCGCAAAATACGACGCTACTTCGGGCTTCTTAACCGCAGCACAGGCCTTGGTGGGTCCTACCTTGATGCAGCATGGTTCGCCAGAACAGCAACAGCGCTATTTGGCACCGCTGCTGTCTGGTGAGGAATCTTGGTGTCAGCTTTTTTCTGAGCCGGGCGCTGGCTCAGACCTAGCTGCTCTTGCAACCAAGGCTGCGCTTGATGGCGACCATTGGGTAGTTAATGGGCAGAAGGTCTGGACTTCAAGCGCTCAGCACGCCGACTTTGGAATCCTGATTGCAAGAACCGATCCTGATGTGCCAAAGCATGAGGGCCTGACGTTTTTCATCGTCGATATGCGCTCGCCGGGGATTGAGGTTCGACCGCTCATACAGGCTCAGGGGGTGGCCCACTTCAATGAGGTGTTCTTCTCTGATCTCCGAATACCTGTGACGAACTTGGTGGGAGAAGTTGGTGATGGGTGGAAGGTTGCCCGCACCACGTTGCGCAGCGAGAGTTCGATGATCTCGGGTGCAGGCCAAGCCACCAATTATGCAGCGGTGTTGTCAACTGCACGCCGGCTCGGTCGTACTGAGGATGCTGTTCTTCGCCAAGAACTCGCCAAAGTGTGGACAAACGAGCAGGTACTCAAATGGATGAGTTGGCGCACCCAAACTGCTGTGATGACAGGCCGTAGAGAACTAGCGCTTCACGGCTCTCTGCTCAAGAACTTCTTCACTCGATCCTTGGCTCACCGAGTCAACCTTGCAGTTGAACTTCAAGGCCCCGAGGGAATGCTTTTCAAAGACGCCGAAGGAGAAGGGTTCTGGCAGTATCAGTGCCTGAATCAGTTTGCGTCTCGGATAGGCGGTGGTACCGAGGAAGTACACCGGAACAACCTGGGCGAACAAGCACTAGGCCTTCCAAGAGAGCCAGCAGTAGATCGAGATTTACCTTGGAACCAATCCAAGCGTTCTTAGACGCGACGGTCGTACTTGGCGGAGCGAGAGAAAAGGGAATCACATGATGCTTGAAAGAAAAACCGCACTCGTAACGGGAATCGGCCCTGGAATGGGACGAGATATCTCCCTTGGATTAGCCAAAGAAGGCGCCGACGTGATTCTGGTGGCCCGCTCCGACAAGGTAGTCCCCGGGGTGCTCGCAGAAATTGAAGCCCTTGGCCGACGTGCATTTGCTATCTACGGAAACATTGCCAAGGCAGAAGATTGCGAAAGAATCGCAGCCGAAGCAGAGGCAGCAGTGGCGCAGCTTGATACTGGCAGAACTGGGGTAGACATCTTGATTAACTCGGCGTTCCACGGCGGGGAACACGTCAAGTTTGAAGACGCCGACCTTCAGCGCTGGCGGCGGCCAGTTGACATCAACTACTTCGGAACACTGCAACTCACCCAGGCCGTGTTGCCGCTACTCAAGACCGCAGCCGAGCGCACTGGCGATGCCCGCATCGTGATGATCAACACAATGTCGGTTCAGTACCTTGAGGCGAAAGCCGGATCCTATGCAGGCTCCAAAGCTGCACTTGGCGCTGTCACCAAGACCCTGGCTCTTGAGCTTGGCGAGTATGGGATTCGGGTCAACGCCGTGCACCCCGGGTATATCTGGGGCGATAGCGTGAAGATTTACTTTGAATGGCAGGCCGAAGAGCGTGGCGGTGGGACCACATGGCAAGATATTTACGATGAGCGCGCAGCAGAGACAGCGCTTGGGTACTTGCCGCATTCCTCAGAGATCGCTGGTGCTGTGGTGTTCTTTGCCTCGCCTTTGGCTTCTTGCGTCACCGGAACTGCACTGCCAGTCAACTCGGGGCACTGGATGCCGCCAAGCGCTTAGGTTTCTAGGCGTTGCGCTGTTTGCGTCGCTGTCGCCGTTGGCTCAGCAGCGCGCCAGCGGCTGCGCCAAGAAAAGCTGTGCCGGTTAGAACAATCCAAAGCGGCAAGGTTGCACTAAAAAACAGAAACTGAACCGTCTCGTCTTGGCTATTGCCAGCAATGAAGGCCACTAGTGCAATGGCGATGATCCCACCGATAACGGCTCGCTTGTTCAACTGAAAACCGTGGTCGTCAGGCCCTTTGCGAAGGTCTTTTTTGGTTGGCAGATTTGCCATGAGGGTTCCTTGCTCTTTATGACTACTTATGGTGTGTCATTTCGAATCTTAGACAGCGATCCAGTCTTGAATGAGTACTGCTTGCTGCTCAAGTACTTCCATAACCTCGGCCTGTGGTGCTGAGGGAAGCCGAAACACACATTCGCTCACACCGATGGACGCAAAATAATCCAACTTCTCTGCAGTTGGGTGAGTTCCAAAGGGGATCACGCGCATGGAGCGCGGGTCGCGGCCTGCAGCTTCTACGGCGGTGAGAAACGTTGGTATCGACTCCGAGAGTCCCGTTCCGCCGATCGGAATCCAACCGTCTGCGTACTCGGCAATATGGGCAAACATCTTGGGGCCGGCGCCGCCTCCAATAAGCACTGGAATACGCACCTTGGGCTTCGGCCAAGACCAGGTTTCGGGGAACTGCACGTAGTCTCCCGTGAACGAGGCAACATCGTTATTCCAGAGTTCTTGCATGGCCAACATGTGCTCTCGAGCATGGGCTCGACGTGTCGGGTAGGCCACGCCATGGTCGGCCATCTCGTCTTCATTCCAGCCAAAACCAACCCCAAACTCGAACCGTCCGCCCGACAGGTTTTGCAGAGTGGCGATTGCTTTGGCGGTGACAATGGGTTCACGTTGTGCCGGCAACATGACTCCCGTGCCGAGCCGGATCTTGGTAGTCACTGCAGCGGCTGCAGCCAACGAGACAAGAGGGTCAACAGAGCGCTTGTACTCCTCGTCGAGTACAGCAGTTCCTGTTGGTGGGGGAGTTCGGCGTGATGTTGGAATATGGGTATGTTCGGGAATCCAGATGGAATCAAACCCACGATCCTCTGCCGCCCGGGCTAGTTCGGCTACGCCCATGGATTGATCTGTGGCAAAGATGGTGACGCCAAAGCGCATGAATCTCCCTGAGGATCGTCTGAACGATCAGGCTAGATCGTTGCTCGGCAGGCCGTTCTCACGTCGCGCTTGCTGCAGGTTGACTGACACCTCAAGCAGGTCCACCCAATGCTCTTGTGTTGTTGCTCGTGCAGCGGCAAGGCCCTCTCTGCGTCCAACTCGCACTCCCCAGAATGCCCCTAAAAAGACACCGCAGAGAACAAAGAATGCGGCAAGAGTACTGATCAACACGATGGACATGGTGGGGGGTTCACTTTGCTCGGCAAGGGCAGGGGAGTTTGATAGGAAACTCAATCTAGCCGGTGCTGACACCAGGGAATGGTTGTTGGATGAAGTCGTTGTCGTTGCCGTGCGGGCTGCGAGATCGGTGCAGTTTGTGTAGGTGACCGCCAAGGTGTCAGATTCTCTCTATGGGTATTTGCGAAAATCGTGTAGTCATCATCACCGGATCGGGCCGAGGCATTGGCCGCGAACATGCACTTGAGTTCGCTCGACAAGGTGCAGCCGTGGTGGTGAATGACCTTGGAGTGGCTCAAGACGGGTCGGACCCGTCAGAAACACCCGCCCAATCAGTAGTTGATGAAATCACAGCCTTTGGCGGCCGAGCCGTGACCTCTGGCCACGATGTTGCCGATTGGGATGCCGCTGGAGAGATGGTGCAACTTGCCATCGATACCTTCGGAGGCCTTGATGTGGTTGTGAATAACGCTGGAATTGTGCGAGACCGCATGTTCGTCAACTCCGAGCAGGCAGAGTGGGAGGCCGTTCT
>JBIKPA010000124.1:0-8279 GCA_044357715.1 Microthrixaceae bacterium | reverse complement strand
GCGCATCCGAAGAGAGTTCTCCACTAGCCGAAACATCAATGCAGCCACTGACCTATCGAATCGCAGTGCTAGAAGAACTGTGACTGAGCCAAAATGAAGGTGACAGAACATGTCTGATGAGACCCCCAACAGCAACATTGCTCAAGAAGCCCTTACGATCAACCGTGCGGGAGTCCGTGGAGCGAAAAAGAAAAGACCAAATCGCAAACTGGCTCTTGGCCTCTCTGTGCTTGCAGTTGTGGCACTCGGCGGTGGAGTTGCAGGCTTGGGTCTGAGCGGTTGCAGCAAGAAAGCCGAGTCAGCCGAGCCAGTAAAGGTGAAGGCCGAAGCGGCACCTACAACAACCATCCCTGTCACTACCACCACCATTGCCGTTGGGCCCACTGCAGCGCTCACGGGGGTACAACTGAGCCTCGATGACGCAGCGGGTGCAGCGCTTCTTGCCCGACCTGTGCTGGTGACCAAAATGGATAACTCGCCTGCTGCTATGCCGCAGATAGGTATTGAGCAGGCTGATCTAGTTATTGAGCTAAAAGTTGAGGGTATCAGCCGTTACATGACGCTGTTCCAGTCAAAGGATGTTCAACAGGCTGGACCTATTCGTTCCGCTCGGACTAGCGATCCAGACTTGCTAGCCATGTTTGGTCGGCCACTCGTTGCATGGTCAGGCGGAAATGAGAACGTGAGCCAGGTGATGCTGAATACTCCTTGGATCCAGAGCCTCAATCAAAGCCAAGCCCCAGATGCCTACTTCCGCTCCAAGGCAAAGAAGGCTCCTCATAACCTGATCCTTGATGTGCCAAAGCTCTATACCTATGCGGATCAGCCACCAGTGTTGCCAAGTCAACTCTTTAATTACGTGACCCCAGGGCAAGACCCGGGCGGAACCCCCGTGTTTGGGTTCGATACCAAGGTAGGGATGTCTCCGCTGGGATTCGTGTGGGATCCAGCAACAAGCACCTGGCTGCGCTGGTCAAATAACCGACGCCATCTAGCTGAGTCTGGTGGACAGATTGCACCTACAAACGTCGTTGTACTCGAAACCCCATACGCCGCTTCGGCTGCAGATTCTCGTTCGCCCGAGGCTCAGACTATTGGTTTCGGTAATGCTTGGGTCTTTACGCAGGGCCGCATGACCGTAGGTACCTGGGAACGCAGCTCTCGGGAACAACCATGGAAGCTGACCTCAGCAGAGGGTCAGCCCATGCTGCTAACCCCCGGGACCACCTTTGTGGAACTGCCAGAAGTAGGCACTGCTCCCCGTCTGCTCGATGAAGCAACTGCGGCACAATTGCAGGCGGGTTAATACGGCGAACAGCTAGTGGCAGAGTTCACCTCATACCCGGTTCCAATCAGAGCCCATCTCGTCGGTACACTGTCGGTATGTCATCTTCGTCCTCTGAATCAACTGTTCCTACAACCGGATCCCAACTTGTAAAACGCGGCCTAGCCGAGATGTTCTGCGGCGGCGTGATTATGGACGTAGTCAACCCTGAGCAGGCTCGAATTGCAGAGGATGCCGGTGCCTGCGCTGTGATGGCTCTTGAGCGAGTTCCTGCAGATATTCGCGTTGATGGCGGGGTTGCACGCATGAGCGATCCAGAGATGATCCAAGGAATCCAAGCTGCAGTCACCATTCCCGTCATGGCGAAAGCCAGAATCGGTCACTTCGTTGAAGCACAGATTCTTGAGGCCCTCGGAGTGGATTACATCGACGAATCCGAGGTGCTCACACCCGCTGATGAGGCTCACCACATCGACAAGTGGAAGTTCACGGTTCCGTTTGTCTGTGGCGCAACCAACCTTGGCGAGGCCCTTCGTCGGATCTCTGAGGGAGCTTGTTTGATCCGATCTAAAGGAGAAGCGGGGACAGGAAACATCGTCGAAGCCGTTCGGCACCTGCGTTCTATCAACGGAGACATCCGGGCGCTGACTCTGGCAGATTCTGCCGAACTGTTTGACTGGGCCAAGCAACTGCGTGCCCCACTAGCGCTCGTGCAAGAAATCGCAGAGACCGGCAAGCTCCCGGTGCCGCTGTTTTGCGCTGGCGGCATTGCTACTCCGGCTGACGCAGCTCTGGCCATGCAGCTCGGAGCGCAGGCCGTGTTCGTTGGTTCGGGAATCTTCAAGTCTGACGATCCTGCACCGCGAGCGAAGGCCATCGTTGAGGCAACAACGAACTATCTCGACGCTCACATTCTGGCCAAGGTCAGCCGTGGTCTCGGTGCGCCGATGACGGGCATCGGCATGGATGACTTGGATATCAAGCTTGCTGATCGCGGCTGGTGACTACAGGGGTCTTGGCACTGCAGGGTGCGTTTGCTCTGCATCAAAGCAAGCTTGAGTCTCTTGGTGAACAGGTAGTTCAGGTTCGCGCTCCCAAAGACCTTGAAAGCGTTGACCGTCTCGTTATCCCAGGTGGCGAGTCAACAACGGTTTCAATGCTCGCTGAGCGGTTTGAACTACTCGAGCCGCTCGCTGAGTTTGCTCAGTCAGGCAAGGCTGTGTTCGGTACTTGCGCGGGAGCGATTCTTCTCTCTGCAGAGATTCAAGATGGTCGCAAAGACCAACATTGCCTTGGGGCGATCGACATTTCAACTCGCCGCAATGGGTTCGGCCGTCAAGTCGACTCGTTCGAGCAAGAGCTACAGATTCCAGTTCTCGGTGATCCAGCGTTTCATGCAGTGTGCATTCGCGCTCCGGTCATCACCAGGGTGGGAAATTCAGTTACGGTTCTCGCAACCATTGACTCTCATCCTGCGCTGGTTCGTTCTGGTGCGATCATGGTGTCGATCTTTCATCCTGAACTCGTTCAGGATCTTCGACTGCATCAACTGTTTTTGTCTCTCTAACGCCCAAGTATCTTGTCGGGTGAATTCCAACTTGATCAGCACGAAGAACCGTTAACCAAGTACAGCGAGTCATCAAAAAGCGAAGGGGAACTACATGTCCGGTCACTCCAAATGGGCAACAATCAAACACAAAAAAGGCGCAGCAGATGTTAAGCGCGGCAAGCTCTTCGCCAAGTTGATTCGCCAAGTTGAGGTTGCCGCCAAGAACGGTGGTGGCGACCCTGACATGAACCCCAATTTGCGAACGATGTTCCAAAAAGCGAGGGATGCCTCAGTTCCAATTGACACGATCGAACGGGCGATTAAACGAGGAACTGGCGAACTCGAAGGGGTGATCTACGAGGAAGTCAACTACGAGGGTTACGCCGGCCATGGCGTTGCGGTGTTTGTAGAGACTCTGACTGATAATCGCAATCGAACTGGCCCAGAGATGCGCTCGACGTTTTCAAAGCTTGGTGGCTCCATTGCAGAGCCGGGTGCAGTGGCCTGGCAGTTCGAACGCAAGGGAATCATTCATGTAGACGGAACCATGGATGAGGACGAAATCATGATGGCAGCCCTTGATGCTGGCGCAGATGACGTGGCTCGTGACGGAGAGTTCTGGGCCATCACCTGTGAGGCCACTCTGACTTCTATCTTGCGCACAGCACTAGAAAAAGAAGGGATCACGGTTGACTCTTCGGACCTCACCATGATTCCTGCATCCCTAGTGGAACTTGATGACATCGCGGCTGTGAAGTCAGTTCTCAAACTTATTGACGCACTTGAAGAAAACGACGATGTTCAAGATGTCTACGCCAACTTTGACCTACCAGATTCGCTCCTAGAACAACTTGGCGAGTAGTTGCTGAACTGCTGCAAACGGCTAGGCATCGAGGGGGTCACTCAGTGTGAACTCTGCGGCCACTAACATCGAACCTGTGTTCGTTCTTGGTGTTGACCCAGGCTTGACTAGATGTGGTTACTGCGTGTTGCAGGTGTCAGCTCAACAGAGCCAAGCCGTGGCGCTCGGTGTGTTTCGCACTGACACCGCAGCGGCGGTCCCCGTTCGTCTAGCCGAGCTCTGGGGAGACATCCGCCAACTGCTAAATGAATTTTCTCCTACAGCAGTAGCGATAGAGCGAGTGCTGTTTCAGACCAACGTGCGCACTGCGATGTCAGTGGCGCAGGCATCTGGAATTGTGATGGCCGAAGCAGCCAGTAGGGGAATAGAAGTGGTTGAGTACTCGCCAAATCAGGTGAAAGACGCTGTGGCTGGCTATGGCGGTGCAGATAAAGAGCAGGTGCAACAGATGGTTCAGGTCTTACTCAAACTCGATCAGCCGCCTCGACCGGCAGATGCCGCTGATGCGGCAGCGGTTGCTCTGACGCATGTGGCGTTTTCGGCTGGACTGCAGCAGTCCCTTCGCACCGGGGTAGCGCGATGATTGGTTCTATGCGTGGGGAGTTGCTTGATCAGTCGGGTGCAGAACTACTGATCGAGGTTTCTGGGCTCGGCTACCGGGTGCAAGTCACTCCAGCGGTAGTTGAGCAGATTGGTTCAGTTGGATCAGAGGTATTTCTACACGTTCATCATCATCAGCGAGAAGATGCAGGAACCCTCTTTGGCTTTACGTCTCTTGAAGAGCGTCGGGTGTTCGAAACACTGATCTCAACTCATGGTGTTGGACCATCTATGGGCCTAGCGATCTTGTCGGTTCATTCCCCTCTTGGTCTTCGCCAGATCCTTGCAACCGATGATGTCGACGGTTTGTGTATGGTGCCCGGAGTTGGCAAGAAGACTGCAGCGCGGCTGCTGATTGAGCTGAAGACACGTCTCAAAGTGCCAGATGGAGTGGCCATAGGTGGCCTTTCTGGCTCTGCTGCTGAGACAAGCAATTCTGTTCGGGCTGACGTTCGAGATGCTCTAGTTGGCTTGGGGTATGGGGCAGAAGAGATTGCACGAGTGTTGTCTGATCAGCCAGAAACTTCAGACTCATCCGAGATGTTGCGCCAAGCGCTTCAACGACTTGCGGCGGCCTAGCACCATGGATGCACGATCAACTGCCTACCTTGCCGCCCGCCTCACTTCAAGCAGGGCATCGTGATGGCAAGAGACGAACTGCTAGATCCTGTGCCAGATGAAGATGACCTTGCCCTTGAAGGCGGACCTAGTTTTTTTGCAGGTACTGGCTCCGCTACTCAGTCGTCGCTGCCCGCTAGCAGCGATGCTCCCTTCGGCGAGGTTGAGAATCCAATCCTCTCATTGAGGCCTAGGTCACTTGATGAGTTCGTTGGCCAGACAGAACTAAAGCGGAGGCTCTCGGTCATCCTCGAGGCGGCTCGCCGACGCGGGCAGGCCCCAGACCATTTCTTGTTTGCCGGGCCACCGGGTCTTGGTAAGACCTCTCTTTCGGTCATTGTTGCTGCAGAAATGGACGTGACGCTGCATGTCACTTCTGGGCCTGCGCTCGAGCGACCCGGTGATTTGGCTGCAATTCTGACCAAACTCGGCGAGGGAGATGTTCTCTTCATCGACGAGATCCATCGGCTGTCTCGGTCCATCGAAGAGGTGCTCTATCCGGCAATGGAGGATTTCCAACTAGATATTGTTCTCGGAAAGGGACCAGCTGCAAGATCAATTCGCCTTGATCTGCCGAACTTTTGCCTAGTCGGAGCGACAACTCGGACAGGGCTCATAACAGGTCCGCTCCGCGATCGTTTCGGACTTGTTGCCAGGTTGGACTATTACGAACCGCATGACCTTCAGGCAATCGTGCAGCGCGCTGCTGCCATTCTTGAAGTTGAAATCGACTCCGAAGGTGCAGTTGAAATTGCGCGTCGTTCTCGCGGAACACCGCGTATAGCGAACCGACTTTTACGTCGTGTCAGAGATGTAGCAGAGGTCGAGGGAGATGGCCGCATCAATGCTGCTGCTGCTCAACAAGGCCTCGAAATATTTGGGATCGATTCCCTTGGTCTTGACAAGTTGGACCGCTCAATCCTCTCGGCGCTTTGTCAGCGATTTGGAGGCGGCCCAATTGGGTTGTCGACGCTGGCCATTGCCGTCTCGGAGCCAACCGAGACGGTAGAAGATGTCTACGAGCCGTTCTTGATTCAGCAGGGACTGATGCTGCGAACGCCGCGCGGCAGGATGGCCACCACTGCGGCATGGAAGCATCTGGGGCTTGTTCCCCCGGCCGCCGCCCAAGAGGGAACTGATCTATCGCTGTTTGACGAAGGCCAATCAGATAGCGGTCACTAGAGACAAGTTGTTGCACTCTTTGGTGTTCTCGACTTCTTCTTTTCTTCATCTCATGCTTTGCTAGTAAAAGATCATTTCTGTTTCTCAAAATATTTCCACTCATCTCATAGGCACCTCAAGGAGTTCCCCCATGGAACGCTCACTATTCGAAGAAGAACACGACATGTTCCGCAAGGCTTTCCGAACTTTCTTGGATCGTGAACTTGTGCCCCATCGCGAAGAGTGGGAATCGGCAGGGGTTATCGACCGTGAAGTGTTCTCAAAGGCGGGCGCCGCAGGCTTTTTGGCAATGTCGGTTCCCGAGCAGTTCGGCGGGGCAGGAGTCGAGGACTTTCGTTACAACTTGATCATTGCCGAAGAAATCTGCGCAGCCGACGTGTACCCCGCAGGCCTAGGAATGACACTGCATAGCGACGTATGTCTGCCCTACTTCTTGGACTATTGCAACGAAGAACAGCAGGCTCGCTGGTTGCCCGGGATTGCCTCGGGTGAACTGATTACGGCAGTTGCCATGACCGAACCGGGAATTGGTTCTGATCTTGCATCTATGAGCACCGCTGCGGTTCGAGATGGCGACACCTACATTCTGAACGGATCAAAAACCTTTATCACGAACGGCATTCTGTCTGACCTAGTCATCGTTGCATGTAAAACCGACCCGACCCAGCGACACGCAGGGATGTCTCTTGTTGTTGTCGAGGCCGGCATGGAAGGTTTTGAGCGAGGCCGCAACCTAGACAAGCTCGGCATGCACTCCCAAGACACTGCCGAGTTGTTCTTCACTGATGTTCGAGTTCCGGTCGAGAATCGAATTGGTGATGAGGGGCAAGGGTTCAAGCTTCTTGTGAAAAACCTCCCGCAGGAACGGCTTTCCATCGCCATGGCAGGGGTGGCCCACGCCCGGGCAATCCTGAGCTGGACCGTCGAGTACTGCAATGAGCGCACTGCCTTTGGCCAAAAGATCGGCAGCTTTCAGAACAGTCGGTTCAAGCTTGCAGAGATGCAGACGGAGATCACCATTGCAGAGAGCTTCATCGATAAGAGCGTGCTTGCTCTGAACGAGGGGACCCTGACAGCAGAAGAAGCCGCTATGTCCAAGTGGTGGTGTACTGAGCTTCAAAAAAGGGTGGCCGATGTTTGTGTGCAGCTCCACGGTGGCTATGGCTATATGAATGAGTACGCCGTGGGTCGTGCCTATACAGATGCTCGAGTTACCTCCATCTACGGCGGAACCACCGAGATTATGAAAGAGATCATCGGTAAATCGATGGGCTTCTAATCAGTAGCCTGCTCTGCGTATGCGCACTGAGGATCTGAATTACGACCTGCCCGAACAAGCTATTGCGCAAACCCCTTTGTTGCCGCGTGATTCGGCCCGATTGCTCATCGACCTTGGTCCAGAACTTGAGCCTGAAGATGCCCAAGTCGCCGATCTGCTCAAGTTTTTGCGGCCTACTGATCTCTTGATTCTCAACGAGACCAGAGTGCTACCTGCACGAGTGGCCGTGCAGCGTAAGGCCGGCGGCGCTGGCGAAGTACTCCTGCTACAACCCCTTGGCGCTAGTGATGCTGGCGCTAGTGATGCTGGCGCTAGTGATGATGGGGACGGTGCGAGCGCTGAGTCTGATCCCGATGGTTGGTGGGAGGCATTATGTCGGCCATCTCGCAAACTCCGATTAGGAGATCACGTCAGGGCCACATCGGGGGAGCTGAGCTTTGAGATCGGTGAAGATCTTGGCGAGGGCCGAAGAAGGGTGCGGCCTATCCATCAGGGAACCTTGTTGCAGGCCCTCGAGCTTTCCGGGGAGGCACCCTTGCCCCCCTACATCCACGAGCGGCTCAGCGATCAAGAGCGCTATCAGACCGTATTTTCCCAACGCGCTGCGTCAGCCGCTGCGCCGACGGCAGGCCTTCACATCACATCAGAACTCTTGGACCGAATTGTGGGGAGTGGAGTAGAAGTCAAAACAGTCGAACTTGTTGTTGGCCTAGATACCTTTCGTCCCCTAACAACAGAATTGCTTGAAGAACACCAGATTCACTCCGAGTGGTATCGGGTGCCAGAACAAACCTGGAGGCAAGTGCAACTCGCCAAAGCGCAGGGTCGGCGTGTGGTTGCTGTAGGAACGACCACTGTGCGGGCGCTTGAGTCGGCAGCGATTGGTGGGCAGCTCCAAGGTAGA
>JBIKPA010000123.1:0-8286 GCA_044357715.1 Microthrixaceae bacterium | reverse complement strand
GTACTCCTGGGACCTTTTCGAGTTGCGTGCTGACGTCTATGAGCGAGCCAGAGTTAGATATATCCGTACCGTCGGGAACGCCGGCTACCAATAGCAGTTTGCCATTTGATCCTGGGCCGAAACCATCCGAGACCAAGTCGTAGGCCTTGCGGCCAGTGTTCTCTGCCGGAAGGTTTCCGGCATCCGAGAAGCCAAGCCGAATACCAAATAACGGAATGGTCAAGATAATGAGGATCGCCGTTGCGCCAATCGCAAGCGGCCACGGGTGACCCTGAACAAAACGACTCCACCGGTAGGCCGAGGTTTGATCAAGTGGCTTTGGTGGCTTTCGCTTGACCTCTTTCTTCAGTGGCGCCAACGCAAACCCAGCAATCATCACGATGACGGCAAGTGGAAAGCCGATGAGTAGAGGGTTCAGATTGAGTCCTAAGCCAATGAGTCCAAGTGCCACTAGGGAAGCGGCGATGAGTCCTCGCCACCGCGTGACCTCAATGCGCTCCCCAGCAAAGCCAAGAAGTGCCGGGAGCAGTGTGAGCGAAGCCACCATCGTGACCGTTACTACCGTGGCTGCTCCGATTCCTAGACCAGATACGAAGGAGACGCCCATGACCAACATCCCCAACAAAGAGATGACAACGGTGAGTCCTGCAAAGGTCACGGCTCGGCCAGAGGTATCGATAGCAATGACGACTGATTCCTCCACCGAATGTCCCAGGTGAAGCTGCTCGCGGTAGCGGGTAACAATGAAGAGTGCGTAGTCGATACCAACCCCGAGCCCAATCATGACACCCAAGGTTGTTGCAAAGTCTGGCATTTCGATCAGGTTGGAAAGCAAAGCGAGTGTGAGGCTGCCGACCCCGATGCCAGCAAGGGCAACACCGATGGGTAGGCCCATGGCAAGAACAGAGCCAAAGGCCAGAATCAAAATGACGATGGCAAAAGCAAGCCCTAGTAGCTCTGAATCTGGCGCCTCAAACTGTTCGAATACTCTCCCGCCGTATTCGATTTGTACTCCTGGTAAGTCGGGTGCGAGTGACTCAATCTGTGCGCCCTGCTCACGAGCCACATCTAGGCTGGTGTCGCGAGTGATCTCAACTTGTGCCTCTGCGATTTTTCCTGCTTCGGGACCAGTCCTAGAGATTCTTGAGTTTGCCTCAGACAACTTCAATAACAGCGCTGGGTCATCCACGCCTGAGAGGTACCAAGTCGCCAGTGGCGAACTTGGGTCAAACTCTTCAACAGTAAAGGGACTCACCACCGTGACGTTCTTCTCGGCTTCAACCTTTGAAAGAAAATCAACAAGTGGCTGCCGAACAGCCGGATCTTCAAACCCGCCCTCTGAACGGAAAACAATGGTGCCCTCTATGCCTGCACCCGCTCCGCCCATCTGGCTTTCGAGCAGGTCTAGACCTTGCCGACTCTCAACATTTGGCAGTTCCATGTTGGTAGAAAATTGGGGCCCAATCGAGCCGGCAGCAATACCTCCGACCACCAAAACGAGTAGCCAAAGGGCAACAACTGTTTTCCGGCGCCGGAAACACCAAGAACCTAGGCGGCTATACAAAACGGACTCCCTAGCAGATTGAGCAAAAAACTCTGCAAGAAGTCGACTTCGACTGTTTGCACAGAGCGTGCAGATTCTAGACTGCCCCCAAAGGGCATCTTTCAGTTCTGAGAGTGGCACCCGGCACACTGTTTGCAGCTCGGAATCTCACTGATATTGGACCCTTGTCACCGTAGAAAACCTAAAGGCAGCAACTACATGAGTACTCAACTAGACATCCAAGACAACAACGCAGTCCGGGTCATTTCTTGGACTCGTCCTGAGGCCCTCAACGCTATGTCGATTGATATGTGGCACGGAACTCGTGATGCGCTTGATTCCGTAGATGCTGATGGCATCCGCTGTGTGGTTTTCACTGGCTCTGGTCGAGCCTTTACCGTCGGACAGGACTTGTCGGAATTTGCCGACCCTCGCCATGCTGAACCAGACGGCGGCTTTCGTGGTCTCATGCGTGCAATATCAGAGGTTCCAGTTCCCATGGTTGCCGCTGTCAACGGAATGGCTGTTGGGTTTGGGTTCACCCTTTTGCCCTGGTGTGAGGTTGCTCTTCTCAGCACCGAAGCAAGATTTAAAGCACCCTTCGTCGGCCTCGGCGTTACCACTGAAGCTGCAGCGAGCATCTCGCTAGCAACTGTGATGGGTGCGCAAGCGGCAACCTGGCATTTACTCACTGGAGAGTGGCTCAGCGCCGAGGATGCCCTCGCTCATGGCCTAGCAACGCGCATTGTTCCCGCTGAGGAGTTGCTCACGACTGCTCTCGCAGTGGCCGAGCGTTTAGCCACTCAACCGCCCAACGCTATGCGCACTACCACTCGACTCATTCGAGAGGGTCGCAGGATTGGGTGGGAAGAAGCACTCAACAAGGAATACGCAGAAATGGCCCTTCTTGCTGGCGCAGCGGAAAACATTGCGGCAATAGGTTCATTCTTCGAACGTGGCTAGGTATCCACCGGACCTCAGCGGGTGGTTAGGCCCGAAAAAGTATTTCCAGAAGCTCGGATAGTTTGTCATGCATGGGTGAAACGCAGAGCGTGTCAGTTGTCATTTTCACGCGTGATCTCAGAGTCAGAGATCACGCAGCTCTGCAACGTGGTCTAAAAGAGTCCGAACGAGTGTTTCCCGTGTTCGTCTTGGACGATCAGATTCTGGCAACCTCGCATGGATCGCCAAACCGAATCTCGTTTCTCCTAGAGAGTCTTCACGACCTGCGCAGTTCGCTACAAAGCCGAGGTGGTGACCTGATAGTTCGGCGTGGAGACTTCCTAGAGCAAATTGACCTGTTGGTAAAAGAGACAGGCGCAGGCACTGCTCATCTGTCTGAGGATGTCTCTGCGTTTTCTGCGAGGCGAACAGAGGCGCTTCGTGGAGTACTTGCAAAAAGGGACTGCAGCCTTGAGCTTCACCCCGGGATCACGGTGCTGCCACCGGGTAGCAACAGCCCAGGGACCGGCGGCTTTTGGAAGGTCTTTACCCCCTACTACAACAAGTGGATTGATGCGCCGTGGCGAGAGCTGCTCCCGGCCCCGCAGGAAGTGAACGCAATCTCTGGTATCAGCCCTGGCGAAATTCCCACTCTGGCAGAGCTGTGCTCGGCCGAGACCTCACCAAATCTTCCTGTTGGGGGCGAAACCGCCGGCCTTGAGCGTCTCAAGAACTGGGCCGCTAGCTCGCTTGAGGTGTACGAAGAGAACCATAACGCCTTGGCTGCCGATGAAACTTCTCGTATTTCGGCTTATCTTCATTTTGGCTGCTTGTCTCCCTTAGAGGTTGCAACTCGCTTGCAAGGCCGTCCCGGCGCTGCGCCTTTTATCCGGCAACTCTGCTGGCGCGATTTCTACCATCAGGTGCTCGCGGCACGCCCCGAGACAGCGAACAGCGACTACCGCGAACGCGGTGATGTCTGGCGTGTTGATGAAGATGACGCCGAGGCTTGGCGCCAAGGCCGCACTGGTTATCCGCTGGTCGATGCCGCCATGAATCAGCTACGGCTCGAGGGTTTCATGCACAACCGTGCTCGCATGGTTGTTGCCTCTTTTTTAACGAAGGACTTGTACCTCGACTGGCGTATCGGTGCTGATCATTTCATGGAATTTCTTGTAGATGGTGACGTTGCAAACAACCAACTGAATTGGCAGTGGACTGCTGGTACAGGCACAGATAGCAACCCCAATCGAATATTTAATCCCACGGTTCAGTCTGAGCGCTTTGATCCTGATGGCAGCTATATACGTCGTTACCTTCCTGTCCTGAGCGAGCTCTCCGCGCCGCAGATTCACAACCCAGATTCCACAACCCGAGAGCGTCTGGGGTACCCCCCTCACATGATTGACCACAAAGAGGCAATCGTGTTCTACAAGGAGCAACTAGCAGCTCATCGAGCAAGCCTGAACGGAGACACCTAGAGCCCTCAGGTTGCGTATCATGTAGCTACCTATCGCAGCAGGGCTGTCTCATCTGTCAGCGATGCACAACTCGGCTGCTGCACCAAGCAAGGAGAAACGTGGCGTTACATGGCGAGTACGAACCGAGTCCATGGGAACCAATCTCAGAACAGGTTGACCTCTATGAGTCGAGTGGTGGCACCGAGGGAGACACCCTCGAAGGTGCCCCATGCATCATCTTGTGGACGAAGGGACGTAAGAGCGGAAAGGTCCGAAAGACTCCTCTCATCCGGGCCGAGAACAATGGCTCATACGCGGTGATTGCTTCAATGGGCGGCTCACCAACTGCGCCGGTTTGGTCTCACAACATCGATGCTGACTCGTTTGTCTCTCTGCAAGATGGAGCTGATCTTCAGGATTACCGAGCGCGCAAGGTGGAGGGCCAAGAGAAAGCCGACTGGTGGGCGATTGCCATGAAGGTCTGGCCCCACTTTGATTCTTATCAAGAGGCCACTACTCGGGTGATTCCGCTGTTTGTGCTTGATCCCATTTCAACCGAGACAAATTCATAGGGCCAAGTTCTGGCCGAATCTGACTCACCCCATCTGATGGACTCAACGCGAGTTGATAAGTGGCTTTGGTCCATTCGGCTTTACCCCACTCGTTCGGCAGCCACTGCGGCGTGCAACGGTGGGCACGTTCAGATCAACGGCCGCCCGGCTAAGCCGTCGAGTGCCGTCATAGTCGGTGATTTCGTGAATGCGTACTCAGCAGAGGTCCACAGGGTTGTTGTGGTTGCCAAGCTGATCGACAAGCGTGTGGGAGCAAAGCTGGCAGTTGACTGTTATGTCGATGAGACACCAGTTCCTCCCCGAGCAGAGCGTCAGACCAAGAGCGCCGTGCGCGATTCAGGGTCTGGACGGCCGACCAAGAAGGACCGTCGGCAACTCGATCAATTACGCGGCCGAAACCGCTGAGGTTCGCCACTCGGCGCTAGCTGGGTGAGAATGACAGAACATGTCTGCACCGCTCGAGCTTCAATTCGTCACTTCTGCTGCGCAGATCAGTCAGCTGCCTCATACCGGCGTACCCGAAATTGCAGTTGTTGGCAGATCAAACGTGGGTAAATCCTCACTGATTAACGCACTGAGCAATCGCAAGGGCCTCGCCCGCGTCTCCAAGACCCCTGGTCGAACGCAACTGATCAACTACTTCTCACTTGGCGAGGCTGCTGGAGTTGTGGATTTGCCTGGCTACGGCTTTGCGAACGCTCCTGCTCGGGTCCGTGCTACCTGGCAGCCAATGATCGAGGGCTACATCCTTGGCAGAGAAGAACTTGCAATGATCCTGGTGCTCGTCGATGGCGAGATAGGCCCCACCAAGCTCGATGTTCAGATGCTTGAGTGGCTTCAGTCCTACAACCGTCCCTGCACAGTGGTAGCCACCAAACACGACAAGGTGAAGTCAGCTGTTCGAGATAAGCGCAAGCGTGAACTCGCAGCGAAGTCGGGTGTTGAGCAGCGCGATGTTGTCTGGGTCAGCGCAGCCAAAAACGTGGGAATCGATAACCTTCGCACTCTGGTTCGGCAGTGGTTGGGGTTGAGCTCAGATCGGTAAATCGCCCGTGGCTGTTCGGGTGCTCCCGCTGTCTCGATAGGCAGAGATGGTCCGCTGAGCAATCCGCATCTGATGCACTTCGTCGGCGCCGTCTGCAAACCGAGCCCAGCGAGCGTGCTGATACATATGCGCAAGCGGAGTATCCGTTGAGTAACCCAACGCTCCGTGAACCTGAATCGAACGGTCGATCACCCTGCCGAGCATGTTTGCCACAAAGTGTTTGGCCATCGACACCTCACTCTTAAATTCCAAGCCGTTGTCTATGCGATACGCCGCGTGAAGCACCATGAGTTTGGCTTGGTACAACTCCATTGTTGAATCAGCGATCATCCACTGAATACCCTGCTTTTCGGCCAGCATCGACCCGTGTGAGTAGCGGTTCAGAGAGCGGTCGACCATCATGTCGAGAGCAGTTTCTGCCTGAGCAATCCAGCGCATGCAATGCGCCAGCCGGGCCGGGCCAAGGCGGTACTGCCCGAGCAGGTGACCTTGTCCCCTGCCACCAAGCATGTTGGCTGCTGGCACTCGCAGGTCTTCAATCACAATCTCGGAATGTCCAGATCCGCCATGCATGGTTTCAACCTCTCGCACCCGGTTCCAACCCTCGGAGGGGATCTCGACGATAAAAGCAGAGTTAGCAGCTTGCGGTAGATCGGGATTGTCCTCTGTGCGCGCCACCAGAATTGCAAAGCTTGCACGCTGTGCGTTCGAGATAAACCATTTGTGGCCATTGATGACCCATTCCTCGCCATCTTGAATGGCAGTGGTGCGAATCAGCGTTGGGTCAGATCCAGCAACCTCTGGCTCGGTCATCGCAAAGCAACTCATTGCCATGCCCTCACAAAGTGGTTTGAGGTACTTCTCCTTTTGCTCATCGGTAGCCCAATGCAACAGCGTGTGCATGTTGCCTTCATCGGGCGCTTGGCAGTTCATCACGAATGGGCCGTAATACGACTTTGCAGCCTCAGCCTGAACCATCGCTAGCTCAACATGGCCAAGTCCCATTCCACCCCACTCGGCCGGCATGTGAGGCAACCAGAGCCCGGCGTCTTTGGCCTGTGAACGCATCCCGAAGAGAATTCGAATGTACTCGTCGCGCTCAATCTTGTCGGAGTCTCCGATAAGGAGTTCTCCGGGTTTTACAACATTCTCAATGAATGCCCGAACCCGCACACGGATCGCTTCGACTTCGGGTGAGAGCGTAAAATCAATCGACATGAGTGCATCCTTAGTTGAAGTGGCGAAGCGCGGGGTTGCCTGAACCAGTGAGTCCCCCTCGCAGAACGAAACTATAGGGGTTGGGTAATTCTCTTAAAAGGTTGCATCCATAAGGTTGTTTCGTGTCGAATGATCCTCATGCGTATTCGTTTCGTCCTCCCCGCCCTCCTTGCTGTAAGCGCAGTTCTTTTTGGGTGTAGCCCAATGCCTGCTCCCGTGACCACAACGGTCGAGTCAGTAGATGTCGCTCAGTACCTAGGCACATGGTACGAGCTTGGGAGTGTGAAGCAGTTCTTCTCGGTTGGCCTTGTGAATACCACGGCCGAGTACAGCCTGCTCCCTAGCGGAAATATCAAGGTGGTCAATACAGGCCGGTACTTCAGCCCATCTGGGCCGGTCTCCCAAGTTGTAGGTACGGCGGTTCCCGTTGATGCCTCAAATGCCCGGTTGAACGTGTCGTTCTCGGGATCAAACACAGCTAACCCTCCGGGCAACTATTGGATTGTGGACCTTGCGCCGGACTACACCTGGGCGATCGTGAGTGACGCGACAGGTAGGAGCGGTTTTATTCTTTCTAGAGATGCCTCCGTTGATCCGGCTTTCTACCAAGAACTTGTTCAGAAGGCCGCTGACAAGGGCGTCGATACCTCAAACCTCACGGTGACTCCACAGCTTGTTGCAACCCTCTAAGTCTGACTCCTCTGTTTCGGCGACAGAATCATGGTCAAGGTTGGTTGTGTGCTTCCGTTTGGTGGCTGTGATTGAAGCGGTTTCATACTTGCTTTTGGTCTGTGCATCTCTTGCCCACAGACTTGGCAACGCAGACAATTTCGTACCGCGCATAGGCCCGGTTCATGGTGTGATCTTCTTGGTCTACCTGAGTCTCGCCTTGGTGCTTTCACGTGCGTTGCGATGGGACACCCGAAGCACACTCTTTGTTGTTCTAGCGGCCGTTGTTCCCTTCGGTGCCATCTTTGTTGAGCAGCGCGTTGGAAGCAGCCAACGCACAGGGCTCTCGGTGTCACTGAGCCCCAAGAAATAAAGCGCCTAACCTTGCACGGTGACCTCGAACCCCTCTGAATCCCTGAGTCATCCGTCTGATACGGAAACACCGCAGCACCGTCCTGACAGTGCATTCATTGAGGTGATCGCTGATGGTGGGATTGAGTGGCATCTTGATACAGGGTTTCTGCAATCAAATTGGACCTGCATCTGGGGCAAGGGGTGTAAGGGAATTCTTGACCACCCGGCCGAGGAACTTGGTCAAGGCTGCTGCTCAGTCGGTGCAGAACTGGTAGATGATGAGGCAGCTACCACGGCAATGCTGGCCGGCTACTTGGAGGCCGAATCTTTTCAGTTTTACGAAGCAGCCCGAAGCGTCGGGATTTTCAGCGACGACACGAAAACCAATACCAGAGTCATAGATGGTGCCTGCATTTTTCTCAACCGCCCAGATTTTCCCGGTGGAGCAGGATGCGCACTGCATCTTGCTGCTGAAGTTGCAGA
>JBIKPA010000122.1:0-8334 GCA_044357715.1 Microthrixaceae bacterium | reverse complement strand
CCGTGATTCGGATCCAAGCGATCCAGGTGACTGGGTGACTGCAACCGAAACTGCGTCCGGGTTTTTTGGTGGCTGTGGCGCTGGAAACAGTTCTTGGCACGGCACGCACGTGGCGGGCACCATTGGGGCGGCGACCAATAACGGTATTGGGGTTGCAGGAATTGCACCCGGATCAAAAATCCTTCCCATTCGAGTACTCGGAAAGTGCGGGGGCTATACGAGCGACATTGTGGATGGCATGCGTTGGGCTGCGGGCCTAGCAGTAACTGGTATCCCGGCCAACCCCAACCCCGCAGCAGTTCTGAATCTGAGTTTGGGCGGAAGCGGCGCATGCAGCATCACCCAACAACAAGCGATAAATGACATCACCGCAATCGGGGCCACTGTGGTGGTCGCTGCGGGCAATTCAAATGTGGATGCCACAGCTTCTCAACCAGCAAACTGCTCCAAGGTGCTGACCGTTGCAGCTACAGGCTCCACAGGCAGTCGTGCCTACTACAGCAACTACGGTTCACTCATTGAGCTTGCAGGACCCGGTGGAGATTCAAAGCTCACTCCGGGAACGATTCTTTCTACAATGAATTCTGGGACGACCACTCCCTCTGCCGATACCTATCTGGGGTATCAGGGCACAAGCATGGCAACCCCCCACGTTGCCGGCGTGGCGGCGCTTGTCAAGGCAGCGAGCCCTGCGACCACATCATCGGAGATGGTCTCTCTTTTGCAGAGTTCTTCGGCAGCATTCCCACCTGCGAGTACGTGCACTACGGCACTGTGCGGAAGCGGAATGCTAGATGCGGCTGCAGCAGTGACCGCCGCTTCGGCAGTTGGCCCACGAACCCTCGGTGCATTTTCTAAGACTGCGCCAGTGTCAGGAACAACAGGGGTTGGAAGTTCTACAACTCTGCAGTGGTCACCTAGTGCTGGCGCGACGAGTTACGAGTACTGCATAGTTGTTGGCCTGAGTACCCCGTGTACTGCTTGGACTTCGGTGGGCACAGCAACCTCTGCGGTTGTGAGTGGACTTGCCGGAACCAGCTTGTATGCATGGCAGGTTCGTGCAGTGTTGGGTACGAGTTCAGCCGAGGCGAATGTCTCGCTTCGGTCGTCTTTCACAACTGCAACACCTGTGGCGTTGCCCACAGCTTTTGCGAAGACCAGTCCTGCTAGCGCTGCTACTAATCAAGCGGTGTCATTGGCATTATCTTGGGCTGCGAGCACAGGTGCGACCTCGTATGAGTACTGCTTGGATCGCACCATTAACTCTGCTTGTGATGGGACTTGGGTGAGCACTTCCACTGCCCGCACTGCAGCGGTTTCTGCGTTGTTGAACTCCACGAAGTATGAGTGGCAGGTCCGTGGCCGAAACTCGGGCGGAGCCACCGATGCTTCTGCCGGTGTGTGGTGGACATTCACAACAGTCGCTCTGCCACTTCCGGGGGCCTTCGCGAAGACCAGTCCTGCTAGCGCTGCTACTAATCAAGCGGTGTCATTGGCATTATCTTGGGCTGCGAGCACAGCTGCGACCTCGTATGAGTACTGCTTGGATCGCACCATTAACTCTGCTTGTGATGGGACTTGGGTGAGCACTTCCACTGCCCGCACAGCCACGGTTTCTGCGTTGTTGAACTCCACGAAGTATGAGTGGCAGGTCCGTGCCCGAGCGGCCGGTGGAACCACTGATGCTTCTGCTGGCGTTTGGTGGACGTTCACCACAGTTGCACTCCCCTTGCCGAGGGCATTCAACAAGACCAGCCCTAGTAACAATCAGACCGGTCGTGCAACTACTTTGACCCTGTCTTGGGGTGCGAGTACCGGGGCTGTGAGATACGAGGTCTGCCTAGACAAGATAAATAACTCCATCTGTGATGGAACTTGGACCTCAGTTGGCACTAGCCGGTCTGCAACAGCGAGCGCTCTGACGAGAGCAACGAGTTACTACTGGCAGGTTCGCGCAGTAAATGCCGCTGGAGTGACCAATGCAAACAGCAGTGCCTGGTGGAAGTTCGTGACGGCCTAGTTGTTCTGGCCAGGCGGTGGTTCTGGGTCGTCCCAGTCGTGGAAGCGCACTCCTGTTTCTAGGAGGTACGCATCGACTGCAGTTCCCAGCGTGGGAAAGAAATGGTCTGGCGGAAATCTCTCGCCGAGTCCAAACCGAATGAGGTGATCTTTCACCGGCCCTTTCATCTCGGCAAAGCGAAGCGAAACCCCATGCTTCGCTAGGTGATCATCCAACTCAATGAGCTCGTCTAGTGCAGTGGTATCAACACCGGTGATTGGTTCGGCGGCAATAACCACCCATCGAACCTTGCCCTGAGCAGCATTGACTAGCGAGCGCACATAGGAATCAAAAATTGCTCCGTTCGCGAAGAACAAAGGAGCATCAAAACGAGCGATGACTAGGCCGGGGATTCTCTCGCCTTCAGGGTGCCGCTCCACAGAGTGGTAACCCTTCACTCCAAAAACGCGAACAAGCTCAGTCCGGTGAGGTCGCCAAGCCTGAGCAACAAATTCAAGAAGTGATAGCCCAATCGCAATGAGGATTCCTTGCAGCACCCCGAGCAGCGCAACGCTCAGGAAGGTCACCGCCGAAAGTGCAGTCTCTCGTCTGCTCATCCTGGCAAGGCTGCGAACGGCACGCATGTCTATGAGCGCAGTGGCAGCAACGATCACCACCACAGCAAGTGTGGCCGAGGGCAAGAAGGCGGTCAGTCCGGGGGCTGCGAACATGAAGAGCAGCACAAGTGCCGCACTGAGTACCCCAACAAGTTGAGTCTTGGCGCCGGCGTCTTCTGCAACCGGTGTGCGCGAAGCGCTCGCAGAGATAGAGAAGCCTCCGAAAAGACCACTGGCAACGTTAGAGATGCCAATAGCTGCCATCTCTGCGTTGCCATCTATGGTCTCGCCCCGGCGTGCTGCGAAGGTTCGAGAAAGCACTCCGGTGTCGGCAAAGGCAATGAGTGCAATGCCGGCCGCTGGGGCGAGCAGGCTGGCGACATCGCCAAATTGCAGCCCGCCGAGTGCTGGCGCCGGAAGGCCGGTGGGGAGTGCTCCTACGACTGCAAGCTTCTGATTCAGGCCCAGCCAGGCTGTCAGGATGACCGAGCCGACTACGGCGATCAGTACGCCGGGAACCTTGGGTGCAAAAAGTTTGGGAACGACAATGACGACGAGCGCTGCAATGCCCATGAGCACCGCTACCCGGTTTGATTCGCCGTTTAAGACTCCGACAAAGATTTCTCTGATCTCTTCGGGGAGCGATTCCGCCTGAATCGAAAAGCCTAGGACCTTGGGTATTTGTCCGACGATTACTACCAGAGCGATGCCATGCAGATAGCCCAAGCGGATTGGCTTGGAGAGGAGGTCGGTCAAAAACCCCAGTTTGAAAATCCCGCCGGCAATGAGCATGGCGCCCATCAGAATGGCGAGTAAGCCTGCGAGCGCGAGTGCGCGTGCGGGGTCCCCTGCTGCGAGCGGCAGAATTGAAGCCCCGATGATGGGAGCGAGTGCCGAATCGGGACCCAACACCAGCAGGCGGGAGGGCCCAAAAACTGCATAGGCCAGCAACGGAATGACAGTGGCGTAGAGCCCTGATACTGGCGGGAGGCCGGCTACCTCGGCGTAACCCATGCCCGCCGGGATGAGCAGGCCAGTCAGTACTACAGCCGCAATCAGGTCGCCGCGAAGCCAAGAGATTTTGTAGCTGCGCGCAACTTGTAATCCCGGTGGCCATTTCTGCAACATGATGCCAACTGACTATCACTTACTGATCGCTAGAGGGAGACCATTTGGGCAGTTGGTCGTTCTGGAAGGTCTTGGTAACAAGCGCTGACAAGCCCGTGCGCCTCACAGGCCTCAACTGCCATGGCCACTTGCCAAGGTAGATCCGTGACCATGTGATCACCCTCAATGCGAGTATTCCAACAGGCGGCGTAGCCAGTGTCGACAAAGCTTAGATGCCAGTCGATTTTTGCGATTCGAAACATCATGTTGCGGGTGCGCTGCGAATAGCGACCCTGGTGCAGGGGTCGACTCACGGTGACGGGTGGTGCGCCATGGTGGAACTGCTCGCTCATCTCGACGAGTTGCTCGGTGAGCTGAGTGAACATCGATTCGACCACGATGGACTCAAGGGAACCGGCCTCAAGATTGGTGCCAGCGAGTTGCCGTCTCTTCAGGCCAGCGGCATCGCCAGGTCGCGGGCGACGGTCCCACTCGGGTTGGCTGTCGAGCGAAGGCAGCCCCTGCCAGTGCAGGTGATCGATGAGTGGCAACATGCCCGCTATCTGTAATTGAGAAGAGAGTGAAGAGGCCAAATCGCCTAGCTGTTCCCGAAGCGATGAGGGCAGCTGAGCTCGCAGGGCTGCGTGCTGTGGTTGTTGGATAGCCGCAGCTGTGAGTACACCTGCAGTTTGCGCACAGCGCTCTGCGAGAGGCCCGTTTTCTCTGCCGGCCTGAGCGAGTTTTTTGCGAAGCGGGACGAGTGCCGCGGACAGCTCTCTGTGTAGATGACCTGCGAGCACGCGTGAGCCGGGCACTCGAATCTCTGAGAGTTCGATGCCATGAAAGGACTCGAGCAACTGCGAGCAGGCGATCACCCAAGCAACACTTGGGGAAAGTTTGCTGTTGAGGAGCTGAGCGCAATCCGTTTGAATCTGCATGAGTTGAGTTGCCTCGGGCGTACACAAGGCCCAGTGACACCAGTCGCACTCCTCGAATGGCCGTTGCGGAGAGCAGCATTCGTCGAGGTGATCCGTTGCGCGCAAGTACTGCAGCACCTGAACTGGCTCAAGAACACGCAGGGTCACTGGGGCTCCGTGATCCGAAGCGAGGTGATTCCCGGCCCCTCGGGAAGTGGGGCATGATCGCCAATGATGATGGCGATGAGCTTTGTGCGCGGCGGCGCCTCTTGAGGCCACGGGGTGAAGCCATCGGTGAGCACGACGATAATCTGCGGGCTTGGCCGACAGTCCGCCGCTGCCGTAATTCCGACCCGAAGATCGGTACCGCCGCCACCGCTCAACGCAAGCTCGCCAATTCTGCGCACTCGTTGAGGGGGAGTTGCCGCTGCGTCACAGACGACCACGATGAGTTCGCTCACACCGAAGCGCTGCAGCAACGCATTGATCTCTGTTACTGCAGCGTTGAGCAATGGCCGAGACATCGAGTAGGAGGTGTCGATTACGACGGCGACCTGAGGGCGCAGGTGACGTGAGCCAGGCCGGGGGAACTCAGGGCGGGAGTCACTGCGCCTGTCGGGCCGAGCCCAATCTGGCTGCGGCTTTGATGTGATTGCCCGTGCGCTTGAGCCCAATGCTGAGCGCAGCAAGCTTTGCCAAGGCACCTGCGGGTTGAGAAGGTCGTGTGCCCAAAGCACCAGTCCCGGCGATACGTTCTGGCCTGTCTTCTGAGCAGCTACGACATCGTGCGCCACCCCGCGGCGAATGGCCTGAGCCTCTACCTGATCTACCCCCTGCGGGCCGTCTGGGTCTGTTGCGTCGGGCTCTTGATCGATCTCTGCCTCGAGTGGAGTTCCACCCGAGCCTGACCCACATGAATTCTGAGTCTGATCCTGTTCGTCTTGTTGGAGGAGGTGGCGAAAGTAGGTTTCTTCGAGCAGCCCAGTTTGAAGACCGAGGTGCTTGGGTAAGACCGGCGAGGGCAACGCCAGACCATCCTCGAGCAGGTCGTCGTTGATGGCTGCGTCACCCGCAAGATTCCAGAGGTGAGCGTGATGCGCTTCCACGCTGATTCGATCAGCCCGTGCGTGATGGTCTCGAACTACGTGATGCGCCTCGTGCAGAATGACGGCTGCGGTGGCCGCAATTCCCCATTCTCTTGCTCGGTCCATGTCTAGATAGACCCGCCACCAGCGATCTACTCCGAAGGTGCCGTACCCAGGTTGGGCCACGGGCACGAGAGAGAACACCGCTGAAGCTAAGTAGGGCTGCAGTCTGGCGGCTCGCAGGCGTGCGGCTGAGAAGAACTCGGCATCTGCGCCGGAGAGCGGCGGGATGCGGGTGGCGCTGATATTGGGTGCAGTCATTTGTGGGGTCTTAGACGAGTTCTGCAGCGCGCAGGACCGGTGCGAAGGCTGCTGCAGCAGCAGGAGCTGGCCAGTCGGGCTGGCGCATCTCGATCAGACCAACCGAAGCCACGGCAGCCACATCGGCTCGGCCAGCCTCACATGCAACGGCGAGAACTTGCCATGCGCTCTGCCAACGCTCAAGGGTGCAATTCACTGACACTGCTGCTGTGACTGCTGCGAGGGAGGCCAACAAAAGGTCCACCCGGCTTTCTGTCAGCAACGTGGATGGCTCTGCGAGTAGGAGCTCAGGGTCGGGAAGTTCCACAGTCTCGGCAAAGCGCAGGAACTCTATTGCGGCCCCGAACCCAACTAGGCCGGTGACTAAGGCGGATCGCACTGAACGTCTTGCGCCCGCTGCATCCGCTGCGGCTGCTACTCGATGCGCTTGATCCCAGGTTCTAGGAGAGGGCCAGGCTCTTCCTTGGCTCACGGTGTCTGTTGGGACTTCTCGCAGAATCGAGGGCCTTGCCGTGATGAACCCGGCCAGCATTGCTCGCCAATGAGCAAGTTCGACGGTCTGGCTTGTTGGAACAATGGGCACTGCATCTGGCTGCCAGCCTCGGATCATGCCCGATACCCAGTTTGCCGAGTCCGCCTGCCATTCAAGATGGCAGAACCGGTTTGCCAGCGGGGGCGCAAGGTCGTCACCCCCGGCGGATATCTCGGGCGGGTTTGCTGCAGCTACAAAGGAGACTGTGGGCGGCAGCCGAAGATCGCCTACTTCGCGCTCAAGAATCACGCGCAGCATCGCCGCCTGAACCGATGGCGCTGCAGTGGTGAGTTCGTCCAAGAACACAACGGTGTTTGGGTGTTCAATGCACCGAGTGGCCCAGAGTGGTGGAGCGAATGAAACGGAGTCACCCACTCGCACGGGTAGGCCCACAAAGTCCGAGGCCTCTCGTACGCTGCCGACTACAACCTCGCAAGGCCGGTTGAGTTGCTCGGCGAGTTGCTCGATCATTCGGGATTTCCCTTCGCCCGGGCCTCCCCACAGCATGACCGGCTGGCCGATCTGAATAGCTATTGCCAACGCTTCGCGTACTACCTGAGACATCAATCCTTCTTCCCATCACACCGGCAGCCATACGAACACATGTTCGTGGTCGCGCGCAAGGGATTTCTTGACTCATTTACAGCCGAGATCTGCTCGGCTTGCAGAATGCTAGAATTATTGCTAGAATTCTAGAATGGCACTGAGCATCAAGAGCGAACGCGCAGATCGAATGGCCAGGGAACTGGCCGAGATTACGGGTGAATCCATCACAGAAGCCGTAACCGAGGCAATACGAGCAAAACTCGAGGGTGAGCGTCTGGCCCGCTTTCCGCGACGTTCAGCGCTTGATCTGGCAGTCGAGTTCCGAAGCCTGTCAGTTCTTGATGACCGAACTGCTGAGGAGATAGTTGGCTACGACTCAGATGGGCTACCGAGCTGATGGTGGTTGACACCTCTGCAATCATGGCGCTCCTTCTCGGCGAGCCAGAGGCGACTCGAATCGACAACTTATTGAGTAGTACCGATCAATCAGTTATCTCTGCCGCCAATCACGTCGAGTTACTCATGGTGGTGGAGAGCAGAGCGGGAGCTGAAGGGGTTCTTCTTGCCGATGAGGCACTCCGGCGTCTCGAGATCGGCATTGAGGATGTGACAGCCGAGGTAGCTCGGCTTGCTGTTGACGGGTGGCGCCGGTTTGGAAAGGGACGTCATCCGGCGGGGCTTAACTTTGGTGATTGTTTTGCCTACGGATTGGCCTTGGCCCGCAATGAAAGCCTGCTCTTTGTGGGACAGGACTTCGCGCAAACCGATATCCGCTCAGCACTAGATCTGAAAGACCTCTAGGCCGGGCCTGAATTCGTTCAAAGCCGGCAAAAATAACTCTTCTGGTATCGTTCAAAGGGCAATAACATCGGTTGGCACAGGGGGGACTTGTGTCGCAGGTGACTCTTTGTAGAAGGGGAAGCGTGTCGAAAGTTGCTCGGGTAGCGGCGGTGGCGGTTCTGGCGCTGCTGTTTTCGGCGTGCTCCAGCGCAGGCACGGCTGAGAAAGAGGGCTCCAATCCAGACAAGAATGACTCGACCAGTGACTCTGGCAGTCCTCAAGCATCCGAGGTAGAACCGGTCGGTCAGCCGTCCTCGGGCCTACAGCCGGCCGAGCCGCTCGGTGTGTTCGCTCCAGTAGGGGAGCGATGGAGTTATCTGCCAGCAGCCGTTGCCGGGGTCACGGTCAGCCCAGACCCGCAAGCAGAGGC
>JBIKPA010000121.1:0-8360 GCA_044357715.1 Microthrixaceae bacterium | reverse complement strand
CGCTTATCGGACTTCTGCGTCGCGCCTCTTGGTCGACACTCGTTAGCGATCTGTTATTGCCCGACTCGGTGAGCGCCCTGCGGCTTTCGCTCACCTGCTCGCTCTCAGCAACTGCCCTAGCTGTGCTCTTTGGACTGCCGTTAGCCTTAGTGCTCGCTAGAGGACAGTTCTGGGGTCGTTCACTTCTGCGAGGGCTGATTCTGTTGCCGTTGGTCCTTCCACCCGTAGTGGGTGGCATCGCCCTGCTGACTGCGTTCTCACGTACCGGAATCATCGGGGAGTACCTCTACGAATGGTTTGGAATCCAACTGACCTTTAGTACCGCAGGAGTAATTTTGGCAGAGACCTTTGTCGCGCTGCCGTTCTTTGTGATTACTGCTGAAGCCGGACTTCGCTCCTTCGATTCACAGTTTGAAGATGTCGCTCGCACGTTGGGAGCGGGACCAAGCGACACGTTACGGCGAGTTACGCTGCCAATCATCGCTCCTAGCCTGATCGCAGGAACAGTTCTGGCTTGGGCCCGTGCACTTGGTGAATTCGGCGCCACCATTACCTTTGCCGGCAACATTGTTGGACGCACTCAGACGTTGCCTCTCGCAATCTACGCCCAGTTGGATTCTGACTCGGATGCAGCCATTGCCCTCAGCTTGGTGCTCCTGTTTGTTTCGCTCAGCGTCCTCATTGCTTTACGAGACAAGTGGCTGCGCGCGATCTGACCCCCGGGCGGAAAAAGCAGAATCCCCTGCCGGAGCAGGGGATTCTTTGGGTGGGCGTACGCAGACTCGAACTGCGGACCTCTTCCGTGTCGAGGAAGCGCTCTAGCCAACTGAGCTATACGCCCGAGCGGATGCGAACTTAGCAGGAGTTGAGCAGGGGGCGACATCTCAGAGCGGCAACCTTTACACGCAGGGGTTCACGCAACGCTCGGTTGAGGTGCTTTCAACCTTTATGAAGAGCAACCTCACGACTCAGAATCTGTGCTTGGGACATCGGCTGGACCTAAGACACCTACGGCAATGACGGCTAGTGCACCCACCACAAACTGAATCCAGATTCCTAACCCGGGACCACTCCGACTACTTCCGGCGCCTAAGCCCCATTCGCCAATCGCTAGCAACATCAGAGTCGTACCAGTCAGCGCTGCTAACAATCTGCCGGCATGACCGCGCTCTGCCGCTATAAGCACTCCAGAAACTGCAAGAAGAACTGCGCACACAACTGTCATCCAGCCTCGGCCAAGGCCACCATTGGCTGCCGCCCAACCCGTCTCTGCGACTCGGGTTCCGTATCTAAAGGAGTAGTCACGCCAAGGCATCAAACTCGAGGCCCCGGCCGCCAACGCCAGTATCAGCAGCGCAGCAGTCAGCATCAACTCGCGGCGATCAGACTTTACGGGAGCCGCAACGGCGACAGGCAGGGTTCCACCGAGCGGGGAACTCTGCGAGAAACTCATGCTGGGCGAGGAACTCGGATTGACCAGAGCGCTCACCTGAGGGGCACTCACCTGAGAAGGGTCCGGAGCGGACCAAGGGGTTTCGGAGGATTGCACTCCCCTAGTTTGCCCCAACTCGGCTGATGATCCACCGAGGGCAGTCGCTCATCACTGAGAAAACCACAATGGGCTTTGTCAGGCAGTTTGCCCGACAAAGCCCATCAGTTGAGGCGACGAGGGGAATCGAACCCCTGTGCAAGGCTTTGCAGGCCTCTGCCTAACCACTCGGCCACGTCGCCAGTGAGTTGTCATGCTAGCGGTACCAGAGCTCGGACAAGAACAAACAAAGGCAGTGTTGCGCTCACACAAAAAGAAATGATCCCGGCCATGAAAGGCCGGGATCTTATGGAGCGGACGACCGGGTTCGAACCGGCGACCTCAACCTTGGCAAGGTTGCGCTCTACCAACTGAGCTACGTCCGCGAGGATGTTGGATCGTAGCAGACCCCTCCGCAAGGGCAAGTTGAGCGGTAGTAGCAGCGCCGAATACTCACCAAACGGCACTGCTACCAACCGATCTGCTCCCCCGAACCCCGGATGAGGTTTGCCAATTCAACAGCCATTGAAACCTGCGTAATACCGTCCACCATCGACACCCTGCTGCGGTCCGAAAAACTCAAGGCAGCAACCTCACGATCTTGCCGGCCACGCACAGTGAGTTCGCTATTAATCGCATATACGTCAACGACCGGGGTCCAGCGACGATCATTTGCAATGACCACTCGATATTCAGTGACAAGGACTGCAGCGGGTCGACCAAGCATCTGACCAGTGACTAGACCAATCACTCGCTCACCCTCTGGTAGTAGCGCCCCACACACAGAGAGTGCAACATGCGCAGCCTCGGCTTCATCAGCCTGAAGTCGACACACCGCAGTCTCAAAATCCATTCCGACACTAGAAGCGTCGTGTTCATGTGCCCTTGGGGGTGCCGATGGCGCAGACGGTGCAGATGGTGCAGATGGTGCAGATGGTGCAGACGGCGCAGAGAAGGTCTCCCAATCAGGTCCGCTAGAGAACAGCGGGTTCGTTTGTTCCGAAGCTACTGGTGGCCGCCTGTCACGGCTCTCGATGACCTCGGCCTCGTCAATTGAGTCGTCGAAATGATCGACCGGATCTGCACTAAAGACTGAGCCCATAGGGTCACTAAACGCGCGAGAAGTATTCTCTGCATATTCCTGAGGATCGGGCTCCGGAGAATCGCGATCGTCGAAGTATGCCTCTCCGTCATTGTCTGAGATATCAGTCCAAAGGTCTGACCCATCCTGCAGAGTTGGATCAGCGGTAGTCCAGAGATCCTCATCGAGTGATTCGGACTGCGACTCCGGGTTGAGCTTTGCAGCAACTGTCCAGAGGCCTTCTGAGGCCCGAGTTGATGCCTGGCCAACAATCTCTACGTTGTCGGAGGCAACGGTAGAAAAGAGCCCCTGAGAGGGATCAAGATGGGTCTGGTCATCGATGTCTGACACTATGCCTCCTTCGTTGTGTAGCGAGAAAGAACCTCTCTTTGTAGGTTAGGGGGATCAACCTAGAGATCCCCCATGGTTCAGCAAGTCTTTGTAAATAGCGCCACAGATTGGGCAACGAGTCCAGCGCCGTGTGCTGAAAGCTCAAGCAGCGAGGCTGATTGGATTCCCAGCGGGCTCATCTTCGGCAGAGTCTTGGCTATCACTTCAATCATCTCTGTATCACCCATGCTGAGGGCAACGGCATCAAGTTGCGTGTCTAGAAAAACCAGACACAGGGCGTCCTCGTGGGTCTGCACCGCCGGATTGGTCGTTCGCTGTTCCTTGCGAATAATGGTTCCAACGCGTTGGGTGAACTCCTCTGAGTAGCCGCAGTTCAGGAGCAACTGAGCGACCTCTGCTGCCTGATGCTTTTTGGCTTGAGCGCGCCACTTGAGATAGCCGGACTTGCCAACGGGGTAGTCGGCGCGCGGGTAGACCCACCTGCGAAAGTGATGCGCTCTTGCAGCAAGCAACTGTGCTTCATCCGCTTCAGGGTCGAGACGCTCAACCCAGGCAGTCATCATTTGAGAGTGAAGGAGTTCTTTGCAGTGCGAATTGCCTCGGTAGACCAAGAGTGTTGGGTCCTGCGCGTTTGCTGCGTCAATCTGCTCGCATGCGACTACGTAGCGTGAAGAGACTTGCCTAGCCACGCTCTGCCTCGGGGCGCAGATCTACACGCAGAACTAGCACACCGTCTTCTAGGGAAGCCACTGCATCCGCAATCATCGCGAAGTCCCGAAAATCAGCCTCAGCCTGACGGATAAAGTCCTTGCGGGCTTCGCCCTCAACTGGTGGAATATTGCGGCGCTTGACCGAAGATGCCCTTTCTGCAAAGCGCTGGATCATCGCCTCGGGGTTAAATCCGGTATCAGGTTGCGGATCGGCATTTGTTTGGGTGATAGCGGTGGAGTCATGGTCGGCCATGTGCTTAGGCTATCGAATTGCTGAGCGGGCAACTGACCCGACTGGTCAGTCGGGTCGGGTCATTCGCCAAAATACGATGGTTGCAATCGACGCGATCAGAGCGAGTCCTAACAGCCCAGCAATGGCCATCGACAGCCGAGAGCTTGGATCTGCACCCTCAACACGAAGCGCCAATGTTGGCGCAGACTCAAACAATCCATGAACCGCAAGAATGGCGTTCATGGCATTGGGCCTAACGCATTGAGCACATCGTTGAGCACATCTTGCGTGGCTTCAAGTCCCGCAGAGATACGAACGGTTCCCGGGCTGATTCCTGCGGCGGCTAGCTCTTCTGGAAGCAGGTTCACATGAGTGGTTGAAGCGGGATGAGTCACTAGGGTTTCTGGGCCACCTAATGATGTTGCGAGCTGACAAATCTTGGTTGATTCCACAAACTGCTTGCCAGCGTCGAAGCCACCTGCAAGATCAATAGTCAGCAGACCGCCGCTATGTCGCAACTGCTTCTGCGCAAGTGCAAACTGAGGGTGAGAGACCAAACTCAGATGGCGAACCTCGCTCACGCGATCGTCGCCTTCGAGTACCTGAGCAAGCCGCTCAGCGGTTGCTGTCTGTTGGCGTAAACGCACATCTAATGTTCGCAGGCCTCGCAAACCGCCAAGGGCATCGAAGGGTGCGGCGTTCGCTCCCTGAAGTACGGCGAAGCCCCAGATCCAATCCATTAACTCTCGAGTTCCTGCAACCACCCCGAGCGTAATGTCGTTATGCCCGCCGATAGCCTTGGTTGCGGAATGCATCACCATATCGATTCCGTAGTCCAACGGTCTCTGAGAGAGCGGAGTTGCGAAGGTTGAATCCACTGCCTTCATCGGGCCAGGAATTGCTGCAAGCTGTTCCAGATCCACTAGGTCTAAGCGCGGATTAGCAGGGGTCTCAGCGAGCAAGAGCATGGTGCGTCCGGGAATAACTGCAGCTCGCCAAGCCTCGGGGTCGGTGCAGTCCACAAAGCTCACATCAATACCAAACCTTGGACAAACAGACTGCAGCAGCATTTGGGTTCCTGCGTAGAGCTGATGCTGACTCACAATGTGATCGCCCTTGGAACACAAGCCCAGAACCACTGCTGCTATTGCACCCATTCCAGAGCCAAATGCTCGCGCAGCCTCGGCGCCCTCTAGCTCTGCAATGGCCTCTTCGAAGGCGTTCACCGTTGGGTTGCCGTAGCGGCTGTAGAACTGCGCTGCCCCAACCGAGGTGGCCATCTTTCGGCCGTCCTCGACCGAGGGAGTTACAAAAGTCGATGTTGCCCAAAGCACGGGTGCCAATGACGCGCCGTTGGCACTTCGTCCAGAGCGAATAGCAACAGTCTCTGGCTGTACGGGTTGGCCTTGTTGCGCTGCGGCCTGCTCTGGCACATCGGTCACGCGTGCTCCTCAAGGAACTCTGCAATGGGCGATGACAGTTGAGCGGTCTCAACTAAGAACCCATCGTGGCCACACTTGGACTCGATTTCGAGCCAAGTACTTTTCTTACCGGCATCGAGGAGTCCCTGATGCAAGCACTGTTGTTGCTCGGGTGGGTACAAAGTGTCAGAGGTGACAGAGGCAACGAGCGCGGGTGCATGGACGCGAGCCAAAGCTGCACCTACCCCATTGCGATTACGACCAACATCATGAAGATCCATGGCGCGATTCAAACGCAGATAGCTGTTTGCATCAAAGCGCTTGACGAGTTTCTGCCCGTGGTACTCAAGGTAGCTCTCGACCGCGAAACGCTGATCAAGGCTAAGGTCCAAGGGCATTTCGGACCGTCGATCAAATCGCTCCGAAAACTCTTGATCTGAGCGATAGGTGATCTGAGCGGCCATACGCGCCACAGCCAACCCGCGTTGCGGACCGCGGCCATCGCCCTGTTTGTAATAGTCGCCACCATAAAAAGCCGGGTCCGCTTCGATAGCGCTTCGGCCGATATGGCTCCAAGCAATCTGCTGAGCCGAGGCCTTTGCGGTTGAAGAAGCTAAAACCATTGAGCGGACACGATCGGGGTACATGATTGCCCACTCAAGAGCCTGCATGCCACCCATTGATCCACCGATGACGCAGCGCCAGCGACGCACTCCAAGCGCAGTGGCAAGCGAGGCCTGGGTGCGAACCATGTCGCGAATTGTGACTACGGGGAACTTTGATCCGTAGGGCACGCCCGTGAGTGGGTCAAGGGATTTCGGACCAGTAGACCCCTGACAACCACCAAGCACATTGGCACAGACCACAAACAGTTCATCGGTGTTCACAGCTAACCCCGGCCCGATCAGCGCCTCCCACCAGCCTTTTTCTGTATGGCCGGAATCGGACCCACCAGTTGCATGGGTATCGCCAGTAAGTGCATGACAGATAAGGACAGCATTTGATGCTTCGGCATTCAAACTGCCCCAAGTCTCATACGCGAGTTCGACTTGGAGCGGCGACTGGCCACCCTCAGGTCGAAAGCTGCGACCGTTGCCAACCGAGTGGAGCTTCCATTCCTTAAGTGCTGGCCCAGACTGAGACGCGTCTAATTCCGGGTGAGGGTCCTGAGGCTTTAGCTGTGTGGGTATGGAAGTCACGAGAAGGAACTCATATCGGATCTAGCTATGGAACTGGTGCGAACAGTTGTGGTTCTGAGGAAACCGACAGTTGAGAGGTTCCGCGAAGGCGAAACCCTTTGGACACTTGGTTGCGAACCGGCGCGGTTTGCCACATCCCCGCCGAAGCGAGAAGGCACCTTGGGTGTCCGTCCCAGGTTGCCGGACCCCGAAAGGCCACTCCTGATGATCAGTTCATTGTCTCACAATGCTTACCCATGTGGTCAAGCGGAACAGATAAAGAAGGTGAGAGGGCATCAAGGTTCATAGCTTCGCTGCTCTCAGTGCCAACTCCAACCACCAGGAGTAGACAGGGTGAGTCGATTCGAGTCGATATGCATCGCACATCACCTTTCCAAGCTCTGTGAGCTTGGCTGCGCGACCTGTTGGTTCAGCAGCTGCGAGTTGCTGCGCAAGAACTGCACCCTGCGCCCAAGCAGAAGCCTCAACTGGCAGTTCCACTTGCACCACTGACCGTGCCGACCACCGCAACGCACCCGAAGACAAACCAGCGCCAAGGTTTGCAGAGAGGGCTCTGGCAGAGACTGGAGGTGACAACAGAGCAGCAGTCAAGCGCCATACGCTCTCTCGGGGGTTGACGGCATCTCGAGGCTCAACGCTGATTGTGGGAGTGACTGGAATCAGCCTTCCCGCTGGGTCTGCCACTGCTTCGACTATTCGAGTCTGAGTGGCAACTAGCACCTTGGGGACTTGCCTGGCGCGGGCCCATTGCGCAATACGGGGGTTGGACTGATGAAGCGCGGCCATGTCTGCTGCGGGAGCAAACTGGACGCGACCACCAAAACGACGCGGCTGAATCCCCCAACTCTCACTACCAGGGTTGATCATTCCAACCGTGATAAGCGGTGAGACCTCGGGTGAGTCGAGTTGTTGTCGGGCGGTTTGGCCAAGGTCAACCGAGGAGTCGAGCAAGGCATAGAACTCATCACGAAACCCCGCTGTTGCGCTCGCAATGTCTGCAAGTCTCGGGCCAGCGGTTGACCCCACAGAAGGAAGCCCTTGCGCTCTTGCAAACAGGGGCCCCCAAGAGTCGCCGGCCAACGGTTGAGGCTCGACAAACTGCTCGAGGCCAACAAAGTTTTTGAGTTGACCTCCCCACCACACCTGAACCGGCTGAATTTTTGCAAGAGAACTTGCTATGGGTCGTTGCAGTATCGGTGCACAGACTCGAACCGAAGCCTCAAAGAACTGCGCTTCGCTTGCCCACATACTGTGCAGGCGAGCCGATGCCAACAGTGAGGTTCGAACTGCCGAAGTATCTCGTGTGGACAAGAAGGACTGTGGCTGCACCATGACAACCACTCCCCCCTCGCGCACCATCTCTACGGCACCAAGCAGAAACAACGAAGCTGAGTCTGCGTAGGCGCCAAGTTCACCGAATCTTTGCCGCGCAGCTTCTTGCAGCTTCGCAGTTCTAGTAGTTCGTGTCGATAGCTGACTGAGGAATGGCGGGTTGCCAATCACTAGGTCCCAGCCCGCTATGTGCCGGCCATGCCAAGATTGCGGGGTTCGCAACAACATGTCGCCGACAGCAACCTGTGGCCGAAGCCGAGACCCGGCGAGGCGCCCAATGCGATGCTCAGCCCAGGCCCGAAGCGAGTCTTGTGCCATGGCCGCAGCGGCGGGGTCGATCTCTCCTCCGAACAGTCGGTGTTCAACAATCTCTTTTACAGCAACGCCTCTATCTGCGAGTGCGTCTGCTGCAGCTAGAAGGAATGACCCGGCACCACATGTAGGGTCGCAGACCTGTTGCGGCACATAGCCCAAAGCAGAGATTGCCTGCTCCACCAAAAATCGCG
>JBIKPA010000120.1:0-8377 GCA_044357715.1 Microthrixaceae bacterium | reverse complement strand
CGAAGTCACGGCCGACTCCAAGCCAACCGCAACCTGCTCGAGCGAGAGTCCAAGGCCCAGCGCAGCCGTAGCTGCTGCCAGAGCATTCGACACGTTGTGTGCACCGCGAACGCCGAGCCGCACAGCCACCCGCCCCCAAGGCGACAGCAGCACAAAGCTTGGTCGCAGCTCTTCATCGATTTGCACCTCAATTGCCTGAACATCGCCACCTTGGCCGAAGCGAAGCACTTTCGCATCAGTCCGCTCGGCCATAGCGGCGACTAGCGGTACCTCGGCATTCAGCACAGCAAGCCCTGTCGGCGGGAGTGCTTCAATCAGCTCACCCTTTGCCTGAGCGATCTGCTCAATCCCTCCCATAACTTCGGTGTGGACTCGCTCCACCGTTGTAACGATGCCAACAGTGGGTCGGGCCAACTCGCAGAGCAGCGAAATGTGGCCTGCCCCTCGAGCCCCCATCTCGACCACGGCTACTTCGGTGCCCTCGGGGGTATTCGCCAAAGTGAGTGGCACCCCAAGCTCGTTATTGAAAGATTTCTCCGAAGCAACGGTGACGAACTGCTCGGCGAGCACCTCGGCGAGCAGGTCTTTCGTCGTAGTTTTTCCAACTGAACCGGTCACCCCCACAACCCGATCAGGCAACCGGCCTCTGGCAATCCGCGCGATTTCCATCAGGGCAAGCGGCACATCCTCCACCACTATTGCCATGCCCCGCTCGGGCACCTCGATCAGACCGGAACCTGCGAGACAATCAGCATTGTCAACAAGTACTGCAGCCGCACCAGCCGCAAAAGCCGCATCGACGTAGTCATGGCCGTCTCGGTCGGCTCGAACCGCTGCAAACAACTGCCCGGGAATCACCAGCCGAGAGTCGATCGCCAAACCGTCTGTGACGAACCGCGACTGGGCATCCGCAGATTCCTTTTCATCGGCCTTGTGCTGGGCGACTTGGGGTGCAGTCGCCCCCATAACACGGCCATTTAACTGGGCTGCAAGCTCTGTAATGAAGAAGCGCATTCCTTGATTCTCTCAGCTGCGTACACTTCTGCAGTGCCTTTACCCACCAGAGTTCGCCTTGTGGTCCTCTTCGGGGGAAGATCTGCCGAACACGACATCAGTAAAATCTCTGCCAGCCACGTGTTACGAGCCGTTGACTTGGCCCGCTATGAGGTGGTTCCCATTGGAATCACCAAAGACGGAGCCTGGGTGCTCGCCCAACATGCAGCCGAGTTGATCCAACAAGGCAGGTCCGGTGAGCTACCCGATTCGCTCAGCATCGAAGGCCCCGAGGTACAGCCCTTCGAAGTTCTCGGCAGGGCCACCCAAGAACCGCCCACGGTGGTGTTGCCGATTCTGCACGGTCCAAATGGGGAAGACGGCACGGTGCAGGGCCTGCTCGAAATGGCGCAGGTGCCCTACGTCGGTGCAGGCGTGTTGGGTTCGGCTGTTGCCATGGACAAAGCCATGGCTAAGACCGTGCTCGATGCAGCCGGGATTGCTCAACCTCGTTGGTTAGCGGTTCGTGTCAGCGAGCGAGCCGACTCGGAGCTTGCCGCAAGACTGATTGCGGAATTGGGCGAAACAGTCTTTGTGAAGCCCGCCAACATGGGGTCCTCAATCGGAATCACCAAAGCGCACGGCGCAGAGGAACTTCTTGCGGCACTAGATCTTGCCTTTAACTACGACGAAATCGCTGTGGTGGAAGAGGCCGTGGTTGCGCGCGAACTCGAGGTTGCTGTTCTGGGAAACCGCTCGCCGAAAGCCAGCGTGGTGGGGGAAATCATTCCTGCTGCAGAGTTCTACGACTACGAAGACAAATACGCCGACGGCACTGCTCAAAGCGTGATCCCAGCGCAGATGACGCCCACAGATTCAGAGCAACTACGCGAGCTAGCCGTGAGGACGTTCAGCGCCCTACGAGCCGAGGGAATGGCCCGCGTTGATGTGTTCTTCGAGGAAGGCACCGCCGATCAGCCCGGCCGGGGCTTCTTAGTCAACGAAATCAACACCATTCCGGGCTTTACACCGATCTCTATGTATCCAATGCTGTGGCAGGCAACTGGACTTTCTTATCCGAGATTGATTGATGAACTTGTGCTCCTAGCTATCGAACGCCATGCCCAGCGGGGCCAACGCCGCACAGATGTCTCTGAGCGCGGAGCGGCGAAGAAGACATGATCCTGCAGAATTTGAGCGGGCAACGCATCTTTATTACGGGAGCCACTGGATTTGTCGGTACCGCTTTAGTTGAGCGACTTCTGCGTTGCGTTCCCGATTGCAAGCTTGTGTTGCTAGTTCGAGATGGTCGGCGCAGTTCTGCTGAGCAGCGGGTACAGAAGGAGATTCTTCGTAACGACTGCTTTGACCGCCTGCGAGAGGAACTCGGCGCAGAGGGTTTTGCGCAGCTAGCAGACCGGGTGCAGGCAGTCTCGGGCGACGTTGGGACCGACGGACTGGGCCTAGACGAAGCGGGCCGGGCTGCCCTAGCGAGTTGCACCACGGTGATTCATTCGGCGGCCACCGTTGCATTCGACTCGCCACTTGACCGAGCGGTTGAAGTCAACCTGCTGGGGCCTGTGCGCATTGCCGAGATGCTGCACGAGCTCAAGGTGTCACCTCACTTGGTCTGTGTCAGTACCTGCTACGTGGCTGGCAATCGGCGCGGCTCGGCACTTGAAGAACCAGTGGACAGCAACGACTTTGTCTCAAGCTTGGACTGGCGTGCAGAGGTTGCCGCCGCTCGTCGATCCCGAAGCGACACTGACGCAGAGAGTCGTGCGCCGGACAGGCTTCGCGAGTTTGGGGACCGGGCAAGATTCGAGCTTGGCTCTGCCGGCGGCCCCCTGCTGGCCGAGCGCACCGAAGCGCTCCGCAAAGAGTGGGCGCATGCCCGCATGGTAGAGATTGGTCGCGCTCGTGCAGCCTCGGTGGGCTGGCCTGATGCCTATGCCTTCACCAAAGCACTCAGCGAGGTGGCTACAGCTCAGACTCTGCGCTCCTACGGAGATTCAGCGGCCCGACTGAGCGTGGTGCGACCCTCGATTATCGAGTCAGCCTTGCTTGAACCCAAACCTGGTTGGATTCGCGGCTTCCGTATGGCCGAGCCAATTATCTTGTCCTACGCACGCGGCCTACTCAAAGAGTTCCCGGGCGTGCCGGAGGGTGTTGTAGATGTCATCCCCGTAGACATTGTGGTGGCTGCGATTATCGCCACCGCTGGTCGCGACGCAGACGTTCCTGCACAGACGGCCGGGCAGCCTTATATCGTGCAAGTTGCCAGCGGATCACGTAACCCGCTGAAGTACCAGCGATTGGTGGACCGCGTTCGCGAATGGTTCACCGAGCATCCCCTCTACGACCAGCACGGGCAACCGATCATCGTTCCCGACTGGAGCTTTCCGGGCCGCGGTCGAGTCGAAGGCCAGCTCAAGCGTGCAGGAGTTGTACTTCGCGCAGCCGAAAAAGTGGTCATTAATCTGCCCCTGCGCGGTGCTGGCGCTCAGCTAGGCGCAACCATCGAGGAGCGCCGCTCTCAGACCGAGCGAGCAAAGTCCTATGTTGAGCTTTATGGGGCCTACACCGAATGCGAGGCCGAGTACGGCGTTCAGCATCTGTTGGAGATCTGGGACTCGCTCGATAGCAACGAGAGCGAACTGTTTGGACTCGATCCCGCAAGTATCGACTGGGACGCGTACATCACCGAGATCCATCTACCCTCGGTCGTCAAGCACGGTAGGGCCCGTTCTTCACCCTCTCGCAGTGGCACCGAAGCCCGCCCCGACCGCTTGCGCCGCGCTGTGCTTGCCCCCGAGCGGCACCTGGCTGCGTTCGACTTAGAAAACACTCTGATTGCTTCAAATGTGGTGACCTCATATGCGTGGATGGCAACACGACGCATGCCGACTTCGGAGCGCCTGCGCTTTGCGGCACGCACATTGGCTGAGGGGCCATCGCTATTGGCGCAAGATCGTAAAGACCGCTCCGACTTCTTAAGGTCCTTCTACCGACGCTACGACGGCGCGCTCGTTGAACAACTCGACGAAGATGCCCTCGAGCACTTCTCAGCAATGCTCCTTGCAAGGTCGTTTCCAGCTGCGATCCGTAGGGTCCGCGAGCATCGGGCGCTCGGCCACCGCACAGTGTTAATTACGGGTGCGTTGGACTTCCTCATCCAACCCCTGATGCCCCTGTTTGATGATGTGATCTGCGCACGGCTCGGTACCGCTGTTGACCGTTCAGGGCGACTCACACTGACCGGTCAACTTGATGAGGTGCCGCCCACAGTCGAGGCTCGGGCGAGCATCCTGAGCGAATACTGCACAGCCGAGGGCCTGTTGCTTGAACAAAGCGTTGCCTATGCCGACTCATCATCAGACCTGCCGATGCTCGAAGCTGTTGGGTTTCCCGTGGCTGTGAACCCCGAACCTCGGTTGGCTTCAATTGCCCGCAAACGCGGTTGGCTCGTCGAGGACTTCCGTCAGGCCAAAGGCTTTCGCCATTCGGTGCTTCCGTTTGCGACCCGCTGGAGAGACTCTTCTGCACAACGAGGAAAGCCATGAAGGCCCTTGTCATAGAGAACAACCTTCCCCGATTCGGCGCCTCGCTGATTGCCAGCACCTTGCGGCCGAGCGCAGCAACTCGCCTTGCACCGCTCAAGCTCAAAGAACTGTCACCGGCAGATCTACCCTCGCCCGATTGGGTGAGAATTGCCCCGCGATTAGCCGGTATCTGCGGATCGGACTTGGCAACAGTCCATGGCAAATCAAGTCGCTGGTTTGAGCCAATAGTCTCGTTCCCGTTTACCCCCGGCCATGAGGTAGTGGCAAATGATCCCGATGGCCGACGCGTGGTTGTTGAGCCAGTACTTGGTTGCGTAGCACGAGGGCTTAGCCCCGTATGCACCGCCTGTGCACAAGGCCGTCTTGGTAACTGCGAGCGACTCACACAAGGTTGCGTTGATGCCGGCCTGCAAAGCGGGTTCTGCTGCGATACCGGCGGCGGTTGGTCAACCGAGATGCTTGCTCACCCAAGTCAGTTGCATGAGGTTCCCGATGAACTCAGCGATGCCGCTGCAGTCATGATCGAACCAGCGGCATGCGGTCTGCATGCTGCGTTATCTGCAGATGTGCAATCAGATGAGACCGTGGTGATCATCGGTGCTGGCACTCTTGGACTCGTGACTATTGCTGCGCTGAACCGGTGGTCACCGCCACAGCAACTGATTGTTGCGGCGAAGTATTCACAACAACAGAGCTTCACCCGAGAGTTCAGCGCCGACTCAGCAAAAACCACCGTGGTGTGCGAGCCAGCAAATCTGATTCGAACCGTTCGCAGCAACATGGGGACTTACCTAGTGAGTTCAAACAGTTCGCTACATCCCGAGGATGACCCTCACAGCAGACTTTCGGGTGGCGCTGATGTGACGATCGACTGTGTTGGCAATGCCGAAAGCTTGAGAACTGCGCTAGCAGTTACTCGGCCCGGAGGACGCGTAGTTCTGGTTGGCATGCCTGGCGTACAAACCGTGGATCTGACCCCACTCTGGCAACGAGAGATCTCTCTGAGCGGCGCTTACACCTATGGAACAGAAATCCTCCAAGGCACACCGATTCGCAGTTTCGATCTTGCAGCCGAACTCGTTGCCGCAGCCGACCTTGGGCGCCTAGTTTCTGCCACCTACCCACTGACGCGTTTCCCTGAAGCCCTCGCACACGCCAGCAGTTCAGGCAGCCGTGGCGGCGTGAAGATCGCCTTCGACCTGCACTCCCCCGATTACCCCGCAGCACCCATGCTCTCGACTAGGAAGGCGGCTCGGCGTTGAGCCTGCAACCCAAACCCCAGCAACCCCGATCCCATCAACCGCGATCCACTGCTTCAGGCAAGTCGGGGGCAGGTAAGCCAGCCCAGCGACGCGGCCAGCAACTAGCCGCCCCGCGGCCCGGACTGGTTCTTGATGTTGATCGCTCCACCCCACCAGTGTTGTTACACAGTGGCGAGCAGTTCCGCTTGGAACGCCTTCCCGCCGGACGCAGCCGAATCATCTACCCACCCGAGCCACTACCCGGCCTTGAGCACCCGGATGAAGCCATTCGCGATGCGCTTCTCAACCCAGTGGATTCGGATCCGTTACCAGCGCAACTTTTTGCTGGCATGAAACTCACCATTGCCTTTGATGACATCTCGTTGCCGCTACCCAAGATGCGGCGACCTGATATTCGTCAGCGAGTCATTGAAGCCGTACTCAACCTTGCCGCCGATGCGGGAGTGGACGACATCCACATCATCGCGGCCCTCGCTTTGCACCGCCGAATGACCGAAGCCGAACTGCGATACTGCCTTGGCGATCGCATCTACGACGCGTTCGCTCCCCGCGGGCAGTTGTATAACCACGATGCTGAAGACCCTGACGGCATGGTCATGCTGGGTGAGACTCGCCACGGCGAAGAGGTGCAGATGTCCAAGCGGGCAGCTGAATCTGACCTGATCATCTATGTGAACATCAACCTGGTCTCGATGGATGGGGGTTGGAAGTCAACTGCCACGGGTCTCTCGGGATACCAAGGCATTCGCCACCACCACAACGTCAAAACCATGCGCAACACCAAGTCGTTCATGGACCAAGAAAACTCGGAGTTACACCGCAGCAACTGGCGCCAAGGTGACGTGCTGAAGTCTGCTGGAATCAATATTTTCCAGATCGAGACCACAGTCAACAACGACTTGTTTGGCGACGGCCCACTCTCGGTGCTTGCAAAGCGCGAGTGGGAATGGTCAACGAAGGATCGGGCCACATTCTTAGGCGTGAAGACTGGCCTTGATCGACTCCCACCGAGCAGTCGCCGCAGGATTCTGCATTCTTGGGAAGCCCCGTATGCGCTCACCTCGGTGCACGCTGGCGAGGTTGAAGCGGTTCACAAGCTGACCACAGCAGAGGTCTACAAGCAGCAGCTCATTGCGGTTGAAGGCCAGACTGACATTGTGTTGTACGGACTTCCTTATGTGGGCCCATACAACGTCAACTCAATCATGAATCCCATTTTGGTGATGTGCTTGGGTCTTGGCTACTTCTTCAACATGTACAAGGGCAAGCCCGTGGTTCGTGAGGGCGGCGTGTTGATCATGACGCACCCGACCACCAATGAGTTCCACCCGGTGCATCACCCCTCGTACATTGACTTCTTTGAGCAGGTACTCGCCGAGACGACCGATCCGATTCAGATTGAGCAAAGGTTCGAAACCAGCTTTGCAACCGATGAGTGGTACCGCCACCTGTACCGCACCTCTCATGCGTATCACGGGGTTCACCCGTTTTACATGTGGTACTGGGGCAGTCATGCACTTGAACACTTAAGCCAAGTCATCATTGTGGGAGGGGACCCTGCAACGGTTCGCCGCTTGGGATTCCGACCGGCTTCGACTCTGGCAGACGCACTCGAGATGGCTTCAGATGTGCTCGGCCCAGACCCGAGCATCACCTATGTCAAGAATCCCCCGCTCGGAATGTCAGACGTAACATGAACCGGGCTGCTACGAACAGGGCTGCTACATGAAGGTTCAGGTTCCCAACCCTCTTCACTGGGTGCGCGGGTTGGGTTTCCCCTATACCGCTGCTGCTACGCCTCGCGGCGTGGAACCCGTTGCACAGGCCAGCAAGCTGGGTGATTTTTACGAAACCGAATGGGCACGTTCTCCGCTAGCTCAAGCCACGCGGACTGCTGCGCTCGAGACAATCGGCCGCGCAGTGACCACTGCTGCCTGCAGGCCCGAAGTACGCAATGGCGATCGACTTGATGCGCTGAGTGGGCCAACCATCTTTGTCGCAAATCATCAGAGCCACCTTGACACGGCACTTTTGCTCACCACCATCCCAAAGCCTTGGCGTCAACAGCTTGTTGTGGCCGCTGCTGCCGACTACTTCTTTGACTCTCGCCATAGCGCAGCACTCGCCGCTTGGGCCTATGGCGCAGTTCCGATGGAGCGGAACAAGGTGAGTCGCCGCTCGGCTGATCGTGCAGCGGCACTGCTCGCTGATGGGTGGTCGCTCCTTATTTTCCCCGAGGGCGGCCGATCAATGGACGGGTGGGGATTGCCACACAAAGGCGGAGCGGCGTACCTCTCGGTCAAGTGCAACATTCCGATCGTGCCCATTCACCTTGATGGCACCGGGCGCGTGTTACGCAAGGGAAGCAAAACGCTGAACCCCCAAACGGTGGTGGTCAACATCGGTGCCCCGGTGAGACCCGAGAATGGCCAAGATGCGCGCAGCTTTGCAGTACGTATCGAGCAGGCTGTGGCCGAGCTTGCAGATGAAACAAATAGCGACTGGTGGAGTGCACGCAAACGTGCGCGCTCCGGCGAAACCCCCAGTTTGGCTGGGCCG
>JBIKPA010000119.1:0-8510 GCA_044357715.1 Microthrixaceae bacterium | reverse complement strand
TCAAGCGGGTTCCACAACCAGACCCTTGTCGTGCTGGCCCTAGGGTAAGGCTGTGCCAACAGTTCCCTGGTCCACCATCCAACTCGCTGAGTTTCTCGAAGTCTTCGAAGTGGTTGAGATGCTTGACGCTGACAAAATGACGCGGATCGCAATCGATCGTGTAGCTGCCGCACTTGACGCAGAAGTTGTTGCTTTGTTGAAAGAGGAGTCGGTAGTACGTTGCCTTGGGTTTCACCCAGAGTCTGTTCCGGTGAAGCTACTCCGAACAGCAGCATCGCTACGCACCTCAGAGCTGAATGCGCCCGGCATCGGGGCGATGCACTCCATTAGTGCAACGGTTTCTACCTCGGGGTGCAAACTTTTGGTCATGAGAGTTGCCGCCCCTTTCGACAAGGAAGAGGAGACGCTCGTTCGCTCTATGGCGAAGGCTCTCGGCCTAGCAATGACCGCAACCGAGCGGCTCACCGAGAGCCGTGGGCTTGCCGAACGCCTCTCAGAACGGCAATACCTTGGCGACCAACTATCGCTCATCCAGCAGTCGATATCTCATCGCGCCCCACTGCAAGAGGTGTTGGATGCCATCACCCATGGTGCTATCGAACTTCTAGGTGCAGACCTAGTTGGGCTTCGCATCGTTGGTCTTGGCGAGCGACTAGAACCCTTCGCATCTCTGGCGGGGTTCCACGGTGAGGGCCTTGAGGCTTTTCGTCGCATTCCGCTAGAGCAGGGGTTTTCTGGTCGCGCTTTTCTCGAAGGCGTACTTGTCTCTACGAATACATTTCGCGCTGATGCAGAACGAGCCGGTCACGTTTTTACCGATGGAGTCGAATCGGCAATGGCGGCGCCCGTGCAACACGACGGTCACATCGTTGGAGTACTCAACGTTGCATCTCGTGTCAGTGGTAGAGATTTCACCGCAGCCGAACAAGAGGTTCTTCTGCGACTAGCGGATCACGCTTCTCTAGCCGTAACTGATGCTGAGGCAGTGCACGTTCTGCGGACTTCCCTTGAGGGGGAGCGATTCAAAGCAGGACACGATGCTCTGACCTCGTTACCAAATCGAAGTTCGGTCCTCGAGATGGTCGAGTTTGAGATGAAAGATGTCACGGTGACCGACCCTCTCTGCGTTCTCTACATAGACGTAGACCGATTCAAACTCCTCAATGACATGTATGGGCACCTTTTCGGTGACCAAGTTCTTGTAGAGGTTGCCGATCGCTTGCGTCAGGCTGTGAGAGAAGAAGACCTTGTAGGTCGCTTAGCCGGTGACGAGTTCGTCGTGGTAGCCCCCGGAATCTCTGGGCAGGCCGCAGAAGCACTCGCTCTGCGAATCATTCAAACAATGAGCGAGCCCTTATTGCTTCAGGGTCGCAGTACTCAGGTGACTTTAAGCGTGGGTGTGGCCGAGTCGATTCCTGATCTCCTGCCGGAAGCGCTTCTCAGCAATGCTGATGTGGCGATGTACCGGGCCAAGACCAGCGGTCGAGATCGAGTGGTGCGCTACGACGCTCAGATGCGCGAGGAGATGTTTGAACGAGCAGACCTAGAGCATCAGATTTCTTTGGGTTTAAAGGCCGGAGAGTTTGTGCCCTTTTTCCAGCCGAGCCTTAATCTGGCCACTGGAGAAATCAGTAGCCTAGAGGCCCTAGTTCGCTGGAACCATCCTGATCGTGGCGAGCTAAGCCCGGCTGCTTTTCTAGAGCTTGCAGAAGAAACCGGTCTGATCCTCGAGATAGACAAGCAGGTACTTGACGAGGCTTGCCGACGCCTTTCTGGATGGACTCAGCTGAACCCTGACTTGACCATTTCGGTCAATCTCTCTGTGCGGCACTTTGCCGGATTGGAGATCGTTGACTTCGTCACCGAGACCCTTGCGAAACACCGACTGCATGGTTCAAGGCTGTGGTTGGAAATTACCGAGAGCATGGTGATGGCGAACGATGCCATGACACTTGAGATTCTCCGCTCTCTTCGTTCACTCGGTGTCAGGTTCATGGTTGACGACTTTGGGACTGGTTACTCATCTTTGGTCTATCTCAAGCGATACCCAATTGATGCGCTGAAGATCGATCGAGAATTCGTCGATGGCCTCGGCGTAGACCTTGAGGATGAAGCGATAGTTACAGCGATTATTCGTCTAGCGGATGCGTTGGGCCATGAGGTCATCGCTGAGGGCGTAGAAACCGAGATTCAGAAGTCTTGGCTATTGGAGTCGGGGTGTTTGTATGCGCAGGGATTCTTGTTCTCAAAGGCAATCTCGGGCGATGACCTAGAACTACTCCTAGGCAACGAGGACGGATTCGCAACAACTCTCAGGTGAAAGCTCAGGATTGATCTGCTGTAACAGTCACGTGGTGAAGATCATCCCCAAGCTCAATCCGGCCCGTAAATTCGCCGGCAGCCAGATCTCGCCAGTCTTGACCTTGACCCGGCCCAAAGGCTGGCACGTAGTGCGTTAGGACAAGAGTTCCGACACCCGAGCGTTGAGCAGTTTGGGCTGCCTGTTCAACGGATGAGTGATAATCCAAAATGTCTTGCATACGCTGCATAGGGATAGTTGCCACAATGTCGGAACGAATAGCGGTGTGAACTAAGGCGTCTGCACCTAAGCAAAGTTGGTCCAGCCCTGCACAAGGAATTGTGTCACCAGCAAGCACCACACCGACTCCCTCGTGATCAATTCTGAACCCGATCGATGGCTCCACGGGGCGGTGATCGGTCTCGCCAACGGTTACGGTAACAGCGTCAAACTCAAAGCTCATTCCGCCTACGCACTCTGTGACATGAACAACCGGCGGATCAGTCAGGTCATCATGATGGTGTATGCGATATGAAATATCAGCACTGAGCATGGCCATGAGATGATCGACAACATTTGCCGTACCTGGGGGACCCAAGATAATCAGCGGGGTAGCGGGGAAGCTAGTAATCCATCGGGTTGTAATCACATCGTTCAGATCGGTCAGGTGATCGCTATGAAGATGAGTGAGCAACACTGCCGTGATCTGACCCGGGCCAAGACCCGCAGCCGCAAGCCGCATGAGCACTCCGCGTCCGGTGTCCACTAGCAGGTTGACCCCACCAGCCTGAACCAGCGTGGAGGGCCCAGCGCGCAAGGGGTCGGGCAAGGGACTCCCGGTTCCTAGAAGCGTGATCTCAACAGCCATGGATAGTGCCTTTCTTCGTTCTTGCTAACTTCCTGCTCGGTTGAACTTAGCTGAAATCAAGGCTTTGCAATGCTGTCATCGTCCTGGCACCTTTGCAGTTGCTCCCCATGTGCATTCATCGCATAGATTCCCTCTCAGGCTCTTAGTACATATGCAGTTCTAATAAACCCGGAGGTTCTTGCATGGGTTCCAACCAACGTTCACAAATCACGATGAGCGATCAAGAGATTGCTGACTACCTGGTGCGCAGTCGAGCAGCCACGATGGCAACCGTCTCATCGACAGGGTCCCCCCACTTGGTCGCAATGTGGTACGCGGTCATTGACGGACAAGTCTGGTTTGAAACCAAATCCCGCTCGCAAAAGGCGGTGAATCTTCGGAGAGATCCTCGCATTACTGTCATGGTCGAGGATGGGCATACCTACGACACACTTCGTGGAGTGTCATTAGAAGGAACTGCTGAGATCGTCGAAGACCCCGACCTGCTTTGGCAAGTTGGAGTAAGCATCTGGGAGCGCTACAACGGTCCGTACACCGATGATCTGAGCCCGCTAGTGGAATTCATGTTGCACAAACGAGTGGCAGTTCGTGTAGACACCGAACGGGTTCGGTCTTGGGACCATCGCAAGCTCGGCATGGACCCAATTGCGCTCGGTGGCACCACTGCGGAGTTCCTGTAGACCCACAGGCCTTCGTTCTCTGAGTCGCTTCAAGACAGTCGCTTCAAGACAGTCGCTTCAAGAAAAAACTGGAAACAGAAGACGGGTCAGACCGTGAAGACCTGCTTACCAAAGCCAAGACCCGATTGCAGTCGTTCAAATGCACTCGGTGCCTCGGCAAGGGGGCGCACTTGGTCGATAACCGGTTTGAGACCAGCCGCCACCACAAAATCGAGCATCTCAAGAAGCTCATCGCGAGTTCCCATGGTTGATCCAACTACGCAGAGCTGAAGAAAGAACACCCGATTCAGGTCAGCCGGCGGGTTCGGCCCACTCGTCGCCCCACTAACAACAATTCTGCCACCTGCCCGGAGAGAACGAAGTGAGTGATCCCAAGTGGCAGCGCCAACAGTTTCAATCACAAGGTCAACCTTCTCAGGCAGACGCTCGCCTGTCTCGACTGCAAGGCTTGCCCCAAGGTTGAGTGATCGTGCCCTCTTGTCGGCATCGCGCGAAGTGCAAAAAACCGTATGCCCAAGCGCCGCTGCAAGTTGAATTGCTGCTGTAGCTACACCTCCACCGGCACCCTGCACAAGCACGGTTCCAGGACCAGGGAGCCCAGAGCGAGTTGTCAGCATCCTGTATGCGGTGAGCCAAGCGGAAGGCATGCATGTAGCGTCCTCAAAGCTCATGGCGGCAGGCTTCGGAACCACATTTCTGATTGGAACAATAACCTGTTCAGCCAATGTCCCCTGATGCAACTCAGACAGAAGCGTTCGTTTCGGGTCAAGCGTTTCGTCACCATTGCCCGCAGCAGGATCACCAATCACAGAGTGAATAACAACCTCAGAGCCATCTTCAAGTAGGCCGACACCATCACAACCGAGCGTCATTGGAAGGCGAGTTGGGTCAAGCCCAACCCCTTTGAGTGACCACAAGTCATGATGGTTCAAAGCGCAAGCTTTGATATGTACTCGCACCCAACCCTGCGGGGGGATTGGTTCGGGAACCTCATCTAAACTGAGACCCAAAAGAGGTTTCTCTGCTGATTGGGAAAGACAACGTACAGCCAGCATGTATCTACCAGTATTCCTCAAAGTGCAAGTTACCCCGCTGCTTACGATGGTCAATCAAAAAGCCTTTTGCAGCCAGGAGTTCTACAACGCCAGTGGTCTTTGGGAACACAGCAACTCCATCAACCTCTTCGGGTAGACCAATCATTGATGGGTTGCCACACAAGTAGACGTTGGTTTGAGCCGGGTCGAGCGAAATGCCGTATTCCTCGGTCAACGTGCCTTCGGTAATCAATGACTGTATGTAGCGCTTAGGAACATTGGGTTCACGGGTGGGCATTGGCAAATAGTGGTAATTCGCGTAACGCTCCTCTAGCTCACGATGTTGTTTTAGGTAACCAAGGTCGGCCCATTCACGCACCGAGACTGCTGAGAGAATCGGACCGCGATGCCCCTTCCTGAGCAACTCAATAACCATTGCGTTGTGAGGAGCTTCGCCTGTTCCAGTAGAAAAAAACAACACTGTACTGAGTGGGTCAGTCACCGCTGCGAGCGTGTAGCGCCCTGCAACCTTCGGTCCAAGGTAGATACGATCCCCAGGTCGCTTCAGAGCCAGTCTGGGCGTAAGGCCCGGGACGTTATCTTCGGTCGGCGGAACCAGAACAATATAAAATTCGAGCTCCTCAACACCTTCTTCGCCGGAAAGGTAGCCATACTCGTCGAACATACGACTCGAGATGGAGTAGGAGCGTCGAACCAGCTTTTCCCATTGCTCTTCGAGTCGCGGGTCCTCTGCATCATCAATTCGTGCCTCCCAGTACCCCAGACCCAACGAGGCGTACTGCCCAGGTAGATGCGAGATTTCACCGCGATCTGGCCGGACACGCAGAACCCACAGATCCGAATGAGTTGGCTCAAAGTGAGTAATCGTTGCGTTGTAGTTCTCTGCGCATAGCTCTTCGATGGCTGAGGTAAACCCGCGTCTCCTCTCGGCGGCAGATGGCGGTTCGACGAGTTCAATCTCTTCGAAAACCTCCGCTACGACCCGAGAGATATCCCAACCAGGGGCAACTTGTAGCCCCTCGCTGGCAAGTTCCGCATCGCCAATAAAGAAAACTCTTCCACTAGCTAGAGACTCGGCCGAAGCGCCAACTTCATCAGGCTTTAGCAGGGTTCGTTCAGAGGCGAAGACAACATGATCAAACTGCAGGTCGGGTGTGCGACGGTCCCCAAAAAAAGCCATTGGGTACCCGTCAACCTCATCTACCTGATCAGGGATGGAGCGATACAAAAGAGTGGCTCGGCGTTCGCGCTCAAGACGACGGAGCCATGACTCTCCTGCCGGCGACAACCGAGCGGGGTTCATGCCCCCGCCGGCAAGAACCACACCCGCACCGGCCGTGGCGAGCGCCGAGGCAATCTCCACGGCGTGGTCAGTATGACCAATCACTAAAACATCTTCGTCAACAGCAGTCGCGGGGATCTGATCGATCAGGATCCGCTCGCCAATTTTGGCGCTGATCGGCGGTCGCCAATCCGGGTTGTCGCCGCGTTGGGCAATCACCACTGCGCGTGTCCGGTAGGCATGGCGATCTGTGGTGACAATCAGATCTTGCTGACTTGATTCACCCGAGTCGCCGGGGATCGCATCAGCTAGGGCTATGGAGCGAACAGTCTCGCCATAACCGACATCAAGCTGATGCTCACCCACAAGTTCAGGAAACACAACAGCCGAGCTGGGCTCAAGAATTCGAACCTGGTCAAGCCCCGCCTCTTGCAGAGAGACCGCAACCGATAGGCCACCGGCGTTTCCGCCAAAGATGACCAACTCGTATGCGCTGCTACTCATCAGGGAACTCCTTCATTGATCTCAACGTGACCTGCTTTGTACACGATTCCTAGACTTTGATGCTACGCGGTGATTGGCGCGGTTCAGCACCCATTCAGTATCCGCCGCTAGGCCGTAGATTGTCACACATGCCGATTCCATAACCATCTGCTGCTGTGCTGCTCAAGAAGATACGCAAGACTGAAGCCATGTCACCGCATAACTTCGCCCAAGACGAGCGCTCCTTGTTATGCGACCTCTTTGAACAAACAGGTCCCGAAGCGCCGACGTTGTGTGAAGGTTGGACTACAAAGGACCTTGCAGCGCACTTGGTTGTGCGCGAGAGGCGCCCGGATGCAGCTTTGGGAATACTTGCAACTCCATTTGCAAGCCACGGTGAGAGCGTCAGAGAGCACATAGCGAAAGGTGAGTGGGCCGGACTGATTTCTGCGGTTCGCTCGGGACCGCCGCCGCTCTCGCTGTTTGCGTTGCCAGGAGTAGATCGTGCCGCAAACACCATGGAGTACTTCATCCATCACGAGGATGTCTTGCGCGCTCAGCCAACAACAGTTCAACGCCACCTGCCACTCGGCCTTCAAGAGGAACTTTGGAGAGTGCTTCGTCGTATGTCCAAGGTGCTTCTGCGCAAGTCTTCAGTGGGGGTGCAGTTGGTTTGCCCAGATTTCGGTCAGGTCACTGCCAATGCGAAACACCCGAGCGTTACGCTCACCGCTACTGCTTCTGAGCTGGCCCTCTTCGCCTATGGGCGTCAACGGGCTGCTCGAGTAGAAATTGGCGGCAGCCAATCAGATATCGCTGCAATCAGCTCTGCAAAGTTGGGTATCTGAAACTAGTTTGTTGAGACATCCGTAGAAAGTTTTTCGCCGTGAAGTTTGCAATCATTCCACCCGTACGTTCCAACGTCACAGCTGACCCGGATTGGATGAGTGGATTCGCTCGTCATGCGGAGGCTCTCGGGTTTGAATCGATTGTCCTTGTCGAGCATGCGGTTGTTGTGTCGGGCTACGAGCACAAGTACCCCTACTCCGATTCGGGTCGCATGCCGTTGCCCGATCAGTGCATCGTCCCCGATCCGCTCGACTTGCTTGCCTACCTAGCGGCTACAACCTCTCGGTTGCAGCTTGCAACCGGAGTGCTGATTCTTCCTGAGCACCATCCTGTTGTGCTCGCCAAGCGACTTGCGACAATTGATCGCCTGTCTGCTGGCCGGCTCAGACTCTGCATCGGTGTGGGATGGATGAGAGAGGAATTAGAGGCCTGCGGGATTGATTTTTCAACCCGAGGCAGACGAACAGATGAATGTATTGATGTTCTTCGAGTTCTCTGGGGAACAGAAGACCCAAATGGGCTGTCTTTTCAGGGCGAGTTCTTTGAGTTTGAACACGCACACAGCAACCCAAAGCCGGTCCAAGAGGGCGGTGTTCCCATACATATTGGCGGTCACAGTGAGGCAGCAGCGAGGCGCGCAGGCCAACGAGGAGATGGATTCCAACCGCTTGGCTTACGCGGCGAAGAACTTAGCTTCATGCTGAACGTGATGAACGAGGCGGCGGAGCGTGCTGGGCGTGACCCTGCCGAGCTTGAGCTCAGTCTTGGTGGAGCCCTTTCAACTACAACATCAGAGTCCGTAGAAGAGGCCGCTCACTATGGTGCTGACCGTCTCGTGGTGTCGCCTTCTCAGAACACCGAGCTAAGCGCTGTCTGTGATGAGATGTCGGAATTCGCCGAGCGTGTCAGGATGCGTCCACTCTGGTAGGCGGCTCCCAAGGTTCACCAGCTAAAAACTTTTTTAGCATGCTCAGATGTTTTGATGGGTCAATCC
>JBIKPA010000118.1:0-8520 GCA_044357715.1 Microthrixaceae bacterium | reverse complement strand
CTCGGCCTCTTGCTGAGCGACTTCCGGGTCCAGGTTGGTTGCGCTTACCGCTCGCGGTCACCTTGGCGGCGCAAGCAGCAACAGCCCCTGTTTTGATTGCACTCGCCGGAGGGATTCCTGCTGTTGCAACACCATGCAATTTGTTGGCTGTTCCGGCAGCCGGTTTTGTCATGATGCTTGGAGTTACCGTCGGTTTGTTCGCAGGCCTTGTCCGAAACCCGGTTGCTCAACTAGTTCAGATCCCCTCTGAATATCTAGTTCGTTGGATTGAATGGGTGGCCACCAAGGGATCGCAATCTTCGCTGCCGCTACTTCGACCACCGCAGTTGCTCCTACTTGGGGTTGCGGCATCTCTTTTCCTAGCCGTGAGGAGCAACAGATCTAAACCGGCATCAGCCTCCCACGTAAGGATGGAGGCCCTCCGCTTTGTGGCCTGCTGCGCAGCTGTAGCGCTCTTGGTTTTGGCGGTTCGCCCCGTGGGGCCAGCAGCAGGCGAGCTTGAACTAGCTGATGAGGCAACGCTTTGGGTTGGTGACTGTGGTGGGCAGGTTCTTGTACTTGGGCCTGTGACGAATCTTGGCGATCTGCTTGAAGCGCTTTGGGGTTCTGGAATACGCAATTTGGACATTGTTCTGGTGCAGTCAGGTAGTCGGGCTGCTCGCTCAGCGCTGCCGGTTGCCCAGCAATTTCATGCACGCCAAGTGCTGTCAGTAGCTGACCGAAGCCCCCCGTGGATGAGTCCAATCGGAGCTGATGGGTGGACCGTGGGCGGGGTACAGGTTTCAATTGCGCCTAGCAGGACCAAAAAACGAGCCAACGCTCCCGAGCCGCGAGTAGCGCTGTTGGGTAGCGCGTGTAGCGTCTGATCCATGATCTTGGAGCTCGGAGCTGACTACTCCTTCGACATCACCTATCGAGCCCTTGTCATGGGAATCCTGAATCGGACCCCCGACTCTTTTTTCGACGGTGGGCAGTATTTCGACTTCGACGGCTTTTTACTCAAGGCCGAGGGCCTTGTTCAAGACGGCGCCGATTTTCTTGATGTCGGCGGAGTCAAGGCTGGCCCCGGTCCCGAGGTTGCTACTGAAGAAGAGCTCGACCGGGTCGTGCCCGCAATCGAGGCGCTGCGCTTGCGTTTCGATCTGCCAATTTCAGTAGATACTTGGAACCCGCAGGTCCTTCGGGAATCCCTATCTGCTGGCGCCTCGGTTGGCAACGATATTTCCGGGTTTGCGCACCCCGACTACTTGTTAATTTGTGCAGAGTTCAATGCCAGCGTGGTGGCAACACATATACGCCTGGGACCAAGAATTCCAGACCCCGAGCCGATGTATGAAAACCTGCAACTCGAGGTTCGCGGATTTCTGCAAGGGCGTGCGCAAGAGGCGCTAGCTGCAGGCATCCCACATCAACGAATCATGGTTGATGACGGTATGGATTTGGGGAAGACCGAGGCGCAGTCCCTTGAGCTACTTCGTTCCTCCGAGCACCTTGCATCGCTAGGGTTTGCAACCTTCTTGTCGGCTTCAAACAAGCGCTTTTTGGGAGCCCTGCTCGGCACCGATGTAACCGACCGCCGCCAAGCTAGTCACGCAGCGCATGCACTTGGCATTGCCAAAGGGTGTCGGGTGCTGCGCGCCCACGATGTGGTGGGTGCCCGCAGAACCGCCGACATCTTGGCAGCTCTTTTGCAGGCCAAAGCAGAGCAAGCAGACTCCGGTGAGCAGCACATGCTGCGAGTCTCATAGTGGCTACTCCTGTTGCAGTGAACTCGCCGTTGTACCTACTCAAGGGCAGCGATGAGGTCTTGCTTGGCACTGCTTCGAGCGAACTTATTGATCGCCTGATTGGCTCGGGAGATCGGACCGAGTTGCTCGACACCTTCAGCGGCGATGACTACCTGATGAGCCAGGTCATTATGGCTGCTACGACAATGTCGATGTTCGGGGAACGGGTAGTTGTGGCGCGCAACTGCGCAAGGTTCTCTGCAGATGAGCTCGCACCGGTGCTGGCGTATCTAGAGAACCCGGCACCTGAATCAACGGTGGTGCTCATCTGGGAAAAGGCAGTTGCTCCTGGTACTCGAACCTCGCCACTTCCCAAGAAGCTCAGCCAAGCAATCAAGGATGCTGGCGGCGAGATTCACGATTGTGGCTTGCCGGGCGGTAAGGGTCGCTCCATGTGGGTCGACGATCAACTTGATGCCTCTGCGGTGTGTTTGACGAGCGCAGCAAAACGAGTCCTCATAGAGCAACTCGGAGAAGACCTCAGTCGCTTGGATGGCATATTGACCGTGCTCGAAGCCACCTTTGGCACCGAAGAGATTGGTCCCGAAGAACTTGAGCCTTATCTCGGTAACGCTGGCGCAGTGCCTCCTTGGGAACTCACCGATGCAATTGACGGCGGTCGAGTTGCCGAAGCAGTCGAGAAGCTGCAGCGAGTCCTTGCAGGCGGCGAGCGCCACCCGCTGCAAGTCATGGTGACCCTGCAGACACACGTGGAACGGATGTTGCGCCTTGATGGAAGCGGGGTTCGAGATGAGAAACAGGCTGCAGCTTTGCTCGGCATGAAAGGCTCGACCTTCCCCGCAAAGAAGGCTCTAGCTCAGAGCCGAAAACTTGGTCCAGTCAAGCTCGCTAGATGTATCAAGCTGGTGGCAGCCACCGACGTTGACCTTCGCGGTCGAACAGATCAACCAGGGGAATTGTTGCTCGAAACCCTAGTAGCCCGACTCGCATCGCTCTCGGGTTCAACAAAAGCCCGCCGCTAACTCCAGTTCACCGCACCGGGGTTCGGTTGAGCGAGCTAACAGGCTGCTGATCAGCTAGAGACTGACTCTGCCCGAGTGCGAGTCAAACGTGACTTGCGACGTGCAGAAGCATTTTTGTGAAACACGCCTTTGGAGGTCGCCTTGTCGATTGCGCGAACGGCAACCTTGGTCAACTCTTCGGCGTTTTCAGCGCCTTCTGCAATGGCCAACTCAGCGTGCTTGATGCGAGTCTTGACCTCGGACCGAACGGCTTTGTTGCGCTCGCGCGCTGCCTCGTTGGTGCGGTTACGTTTGATCTGGCTTTTGATGTTCGCCATGAGGAGCTGTCTCTATTCGATTCTGTAGTGAGGGTGTGCCTGCAGCGAAGGTTCTGCTGCAGTCCCAAGCGGGCAGCAGAACCGGCCAGTCGGGAACCTGTAGAGGATAGCCACCAGAAGCGCCCGAGTCATCTTCGGCAGGAGGAAAGTCTTGCTGGGATGCAGAGGATGGGCTCAGACGCGGCAAGAATAGTAAGACCGTGACTGATCTTCCCCGCCTTCGAAACATCTCGATCATTGCTCATATTGACCATGGCAAGTCCACACTGGCTGACCGCATGCTCGAAATATGCGGTGCAGTGGACCCCAGAGACATGCGAGCGCAGTACTTAGACTCGATGGATATCGAGCGGGAGCGCGGAATCACGATCAAGCTCCAGTCGGTGCGGCTCGAACACAACGACCACGTCATTAATCTGATTGACACACCAGGCCACGTTGACTTTGGCTACGAGGTTTCTCGGTCGCTTGCTGCCTGTGAAGGGGTCATCTTGGTGGTGGACGCGTCTCAGGGAATTGAGGCGCAGACGCTTGCTAATTGTTATCTCGCTCTAGAGAACGACCTAGAGATCGTTGCCGTCCTGAACAAAATCGACCTGCCAGCCGCCGATCCTGATACCTATGCCGCAGAGATAGAGCAAGTGTTGGGAATCCCCGCTGATGAAATTCTGCGAATCTCGGCAAAGACCGGTGAGGGAGTTAAAGAACTTCTTGATGCAGTAGTTGAGCGCATTCCTGCACCTCTTGGCGATGCTGATGCCCCATTACAGGGGCTCATCTTTGACTCCCACTTCGATCAGTACCGCGGCGTGGTGAGCTCAATCCGGGTCATGAACGGCAGACTCAAGACCCACGCAAAGCTGCGCTTTATGCAGGCGGGTTCAACCTATGAGGCGCTCGAGGTGGGAGTGCGGACTCCCGAGAATGAACCCGTAGTTGAACTCGGCCCTGGAGAAGTTGGGTATCTGATTGCCGGTATCAAAGACGTTGGAGAAGCCCGCTCGGGTGAGACAGTGACAGAGGCTGCGCGTCCGCCCGCAGCACCACTTGATGGGTATCAAGATCCCAAGCCGATGGTTTTTTGTGGCCTGTACCCCGTAGAGGGTGACGAGTTTGAGGACCTCCGAGAGTCCCTCGAGAAGCTGCGGCTCAACGACAGCTCGTTTACCTATGAGCCAGAAACTTCTGGTGCGCTTGGCTTTGGTTTTCGCTGCGGGTTCCTCGGACTCCTACACATGGAGATTGTGCGCGAGCGCCTTGAGCGGGAATACGATTTGAACCTGATTGCCACAGCGCCTTCGGTTGAGTATCGAGTGGTCCGAACCGATGGCGTCGAAATCGCAATCGATAACCCGGCCGACTTGCCGGACCCATCCTCAATTCAGAAGGTGCTCGAGCCGTACCTCAAGGTGACCATCATTACTCCCTCGGGTTTTACGGGCACGATTATGGACTTGTGCCAAACCCGACGCGGCGAGATGGTCAAGATGGAGTACTTGTCACCTGAACGTCTCGAGATTCAGTACCGCATGCCACTTGGCGAGGTGGTGACTGACTTCTTTGATCAGATGAAAAGCCGCTCTCAGGGTTACGCAAGCTTGGATTATGAGCCGATCGGCTACGAACCAGGAGACCTTGTCAAGGTGGATATTTTGATTGCCGGTGAACCCATCGATGCATTTAGTTCAATCATTCACCGCTCGAAGTCCTATGACTACGGCAAGAAGATGGCCGACAAACTCAAGGAACTGATTCCAAGGCAGCAGTTTGATGTTCCGATTCAGGCAGCAATTGGATCAAAAATTCTGAGCAGGCAGACCATCAAGGCCTACAGGAAAGATGTCACGGCAAAGCTGTACGGCGGCGATGTGTCTCGAAAGCGCAAACTGTTAGAGAAACAGAAGAAGGGTAAGAAGCGGATGAAGAGCCTTGGTAGGGTCGAGGTGCCCTCGGAGGCCTTTACCTCTGCGCTGCAGCTTGAGGACTGACGGAGCCCGATCTCAGTTCGATGCTGGCACTCGCGTAGACTGACTGCCAATGCTTGATGACCGAAAGTCCGCAATCCTGCGTGCAGTGGTTCAGCAGTACATCGAGACGGCCCAACCAGTGGGTTCTTCTACGGTGTCTGCACGGACTGATGTTGCGGTGTCTTCGGCCACGGTACGTAATGACATGACTCAACTTGAGCGTGAGGGTTATCTGGTCCAGCCTCATACAAGTGCTGGCAGAATCCCAACCGAAAAGGGGTACCGGTTCTTCGTCGATACCTTGACAGGCACGGGTTCAATGAGCCCTACGAATGCTCGGATGGTGCGCGATTTCTTTGCTACCACTCACGGAGAACTTGAGCAGATGCTTGCAGAGACCAGCCGCTTGCTCTCGGACGTGACCGGCACAGCCGCTGTGGTTGTAGGCGAAGCAAACGAAGTCTCGACCGTTCGCTCAGTGCAACTCGTTGACTTGTCGCCTCGCACTATTTTGGCGGTGATGGTCATGAGTAACGGTGCCATCGTGAAACGCACGATGGAGGTGGAACAAGACGTTACTCCCGCCGAACTTGGTGCTGCTCTCACAAGGGTGAACGACACCTTGGTTGGCTCCTCACTGCAGGCTGCTCGACCCGCACTTGCAGGCCCTCAACAAAGTGGTGCGGTACTCGCCGCTACAGCAGTCACTGCGCTCCGTGAAGCCGCCGAGGCCGAGGGCCAGCACATGTTCGTTGACGGCCGCTCGCGTATTGCCGGCTCATTTGATGCAAGGGAAACTATCGAGGCCGTGCTCGGAATTTTGGAGCAGCAATTTGTGGTGGTGAGCTTGCTGAAGGAACTTGTAGATGGCGGGCTTGCTGTCTCGATTGGCTCCGAAAGTGGCGTTGCACCGCTAGCTGATTGTTCACTAGTGGTCGCCCCCTACCAGGTGGGCGGAGAATCTGTCGGAGCCATTGCAGTGCTAGGCCCCACTCGAATGAACTACCCCGAGACCCTCTCAGCTGTGGCTTTAGTCAGCCAACGGCTGAGTCGTCTACTGACCGAAGGTTAAGCGTGGCTGATTTATACGAAATTCTTGGAGTCGGTCGCGATGCCACCCCGGAAGAGATCAAGAAGTCTTATCGAAGTTTGGCGCGTGAGTCTCACCCTGATGCCAACCCAGATGACCCAGACGCGGAAACACGATTCAAAGAACTTTCGGCGGCCTATGAGGTGTTGTCTGACCCCGCAAAACGGGATCGCTATGACCGCTATGGAAGCTCAAATGGCTTTGATATGTCCGATCCATTCGGAAACGGCGCAGGTGGGTTAGGCGACCTGTTCGATTCATTCTTTGGGGGGAATAACCCCTTTGGTGGTGGGGGTGGTCGCAGTCGCGGGCCGGCGGGCCCGCCGCCAGGTGAAGACCTAGAGGTTCAGACAGCCCTCGAGTTCAACGACGCGGTCTTCGGTTGTCAATGCGATGTAACGATTCGAACTGCGGTGTCTTGTGAGGAGTGCAACTCCACCGGCGCAGCGCCTGGTAGTTCGGCTGTTCAATGCGGCGACTGCGGTGGCTCAGGCGAGGTTCGCGTAGTTCGTCAAACGGTGCTTGGTCAGATTGTGTCTGCTTCGGTGTGTCGTCGCTGCGGTGGCCAAGGTCAAGTCATAGCCTCTCCATGTCAGGCCTGTAGTGGCGCTGGACGCTTGATCGAAGAGAAGACTTACACCGTGGATGTTCCCGCTGGCGTAGACGAAGGTTCCACGCTGAGGCTCACTGGCCGAGGCGCAGTGGGGATGCGCGGTGGCCCTGCTGGTGATCTGTACGTGCGCTTGCGGGTCAAGGCGCATGAGCGCTTTGTGCGCCATGGCGACGACCTTGTCGAAGAGCTAGACATCTCGATGGTGCAGGCAACACTTGGCGCAAACATCTCACTCGAGACTCTTGACGGTGAAGAGCAACTCGTCGTGCCGCGGGGAACCCAGGTTGGCAAGGTGTTCAAGATCAAGGGTCGCGGCGTGCCGCGCCTGCATGGAAATGGTCGAGGTGACCTGCTTGTTCGGGTGGGCATCGAGATTCCGCGGAAGCTTGAACTTGAAGAGGAGGACCTTCTTCGCCGCTTTGCGGAGGTGCGAGGAGAGGAAGTAGCTGCTGCAGACGAGGGGTTCTTTAGCCGGTTCAAGACCGCCTTTAAGAACTAGGGCGGGTTGTGGAGTCTCTAGCAGGGCTAACTCCCTGGCGGTCGGCCTCTGCGCAGGTTCTCGTGAGTGACTTGCAGTCCCCTGAACTCGCTGCAGATGATCTGCATCATTTACAGCGGGTACTGAGGCTGCGCAAGGGCGACGAGGTGTGTGCGACGAATGGGCAGGGTGGTTGGCAAAGCTGCAGTTTTTTGGGAACTCAGCAGCTTGAGGTGCTCGGTGAGCAGCACCAAGAGCCGCCTCCTAAGTATTTGGTGACGGTCGGGTTTGCTGTGGTTAAAGGGGAGCGGCCCGAGCTGATTGTGCAAAAACTGACCGAGCTTGGGGTGGACAGGATTTGGCCCTTTATGGCCCAACGCTCCGTAGTGCGCTGGGATGACGAGAAAACTGCCAAGCAACTTGAGCGTTTGCGCCGAGTTGTGAGGGAGTCGTGCGCTCAGAGTCGAAGGTTATGGATGCCAGAGGTCGGCTACGCAGCCGACCCTACTCAGTTGAGTGTCGCTCCGGGGCTTGCGGGCTTTGACCAGGTGCACTGCAACGGGGCGGTACTTGCAAATATGGGCGGTCGCCCAGTGCAGCAAGAGGACAGAATTGTGTTGATCGGCCCAGAAGGTGGCTGGGACCCTTCGGAGTCAGAGGGGGCGACCTGCATTGGTCTTGGGGAGCATGTGTTGCGCGCAGAGACCGCAGCCATTACTGCTGGCGTTCTCCTCACCGCCCTCCGTGCTGGCTTTACACGAGAAATTCTGCAATAATCACTCTCAGCGTTTTCTTAGGCGGCTTTTGCTTCTCACTCGCTGTGGTTATTACGCAGAGTGAGCGAATCATTGGGTCGGCGGGTAGAGCGGCGGTACAGAGCGGCGGTACAGAGATCGTGCGGTTCAACACATGCGGGAGATGAAATGTTGAATGAAGAGGCTAACGGCGAGGACATCATGCGAGATGAGTATGGCAAGGCAGTAGGAGAGCGCCTTCGTCATATTCGCAGGCAGAAGCGGTTGTCACTCCAAGAGGTTGAAGCTGTCTCTGCTCAGGAGTTCAAGGCCAGTGTGCTTGGCGCCTATGAGCGCGGGGAGCGCGCTATCTCGGTGCCACGCCTGCAACGACTAGCGCAATTTTACAAAGTGCCGGTTGATCAACTTTTGCCTTCGGTTGACGGGGAGAGTGAAGAAGACGAGGCACTTCGCCGTATTGCCGATAATGGCGGAGCCAAAATTGATCTGACGCGACTTGAGCAGATGAATGACACCGAATCTCAGATGCT
>JBIKPA010000204.1:0-4921 GCA_044357715.1 Microthrixaceae bacterium | reverse complement strand
CGGGGTCTTCAAGAAATGCTGCGTAGAGATGCGCCTCGAGATGGTTCACCGAGATGAACGGCACATCCCAAGTCAACGCCAGGGCTTTGGCAGCAGAGACCCCAACAAGCAGAGCCCCAATCAGACCTGGGCCAGTGGTGGCAGCAACTGCGTCGATCCTGCTGCCATCTAACCCAGCTTCAACGAGCGCCCGGGCAGTAACGGGAATAATCAGTTCGTTGTGCGCACGACTCGCAATCTCTGGCACCACGCCGCCGAAGCGGGCATGCAGGTCTACTTGTGAACTCACCACCGAGGACAACACATCGGTACCGCCGCGGACACACGCAGCAGCGGTCTCATCACAAGAAGTTTCGATGCCCAAAATAATCAACTCGGAATCTCCGCGATTCGAAGTTGCGTGACTGCCTGCAGTGCTCATTCGGAGCCTCCTTTTTGAGCGGAGTTCGCCGAGCCACCCTCAATGGCAGATAACCGCTCGGCATAGCTCTCGCTGTTCACATCGTGTGCCCACATAATCAGCGCATCCTCTCGCGGGTCTGCGTAGTAGTTGTGGCGAATTCCGCCAGGGGCAAAACCAAACCGTTGGTACAGCCTGTGCGCTGCAGCGTTACTCGCACGCGCCTCGAGGGTGACTGCAGTAACTCCCCTACTAATTGCTTGGCTCATGGTGCCCACAAGCATGCGCGAGGCAATACCGAGCCGCAGGTAGCTGGGGTGCACCGCGATGTTGGTGATGTGGCCTTCGTCGCCGGTGTACATCAGGCCGCTGAACCCAACCACAACATGGCGATCAAGCGCGACTAGGTACGCGCGGCTCGTAGGCATGCGAAGCTCACCCAAAAACAGCCCGAGTGACCACGGGTGAGAGCTTGCCTGTTGCTCGATTGCCACCACGCCGCGCAAATGCCGACGCCTCATCGGTGACACTGTGATGAGCGATGGGGTAACAGAAGTTGCCGCCGAATGAGTCACTCTTGTGCTCATCACGCCGAATCTCGAGTGGCCCAATTGATCTCTGCGTCGGGCCGACGAAGGTACATGGGCTGAATGGAATCGATCTGTTGGAAGTCTTCACGCAGCGCTCTGGCATGAGCTAGCTGCACTAATGACGCCGCCGAAGGAAAGCTGTTTCCCTGATCCACAATCTCTACTTTGGTCAGGCCATCAAAAGCCTCACGGTAGCGATGCGCCCCGTCTCCGACCAACAGCACTTCCTCACTGAGGGCTAGCAACTCAGACGCCAAATCATCGGCACTACCCACAGTTGGTTCAGAGATTCGCTGAACACCGCCCGGCACTTGCCGATACAAGGCGTAGTACAACTCATTACGACGCGCATCAATGGCTGCAACTATTAACCGTGGAGTAAAGCGAACGGGGAAGGCCAGCAGATCCAAACTCGACACGCCGATCATTGGCACTCGAAGCGCAAACGCAACTGCTTTTGCTGTTGCAACTCCAACCCGCAACCCAGTGAAGAGCCCTGGGCCGATGTCTACTGCCACCAGGCCAATCTCTGACAACTCAATCTGGGCCTGCTCGCAGATGAACTCAATAGCAGGAGTCAGATTTTCGGCATGGCGCTTTCCCTTTGCGGAATGAGCCGAGGCCAGTACTCCCTCATGGCCACCAATGGCGCAGCCTGCTTGCACAGTTGCGGTCTCGATTCCCAAAATCAGCATGAGTTCTCCCCTGTTGCAGACTCACCTGACAACGACCAGGCACTCAGCGCAACGGTGAGCGCCCTCATACGGGCTTGCCACCGAGAGCCAACCGGGCGCAACTCAAAGACTCGATCCTCTTCGGCTTCGCCAAAGGTGATGCTCACCTCTAGGTAATCGCGTGGCAATGCTTGGGTAATTCTGTCTCCCCATTCAATGACCGTCACTGACTCGTCATCCAACATCTCTGATAAGCCCAAATCAAGTGCCTCATTCATCTGCTCTAATCGGTACACATCAAGGTGATACAAGTCCAAGCGCCCGGTGTAGCTCTGCACTAAGGCAAACGTCGGAGAGGTGATCTGGTCATCCACTCCAAGGCCCCGGCCAAACCCCTGTGTAAACGCAGTCTTGCCTGCACCAAGGTCGCCCACTAGCAACACCAAGTCACAAGGTCGCGCTAGCTCGGCGATTGCTGCGGCAAGATCTCTGGTTTGATCGGGTGAAGAACTGCACGCTTGAACTGGGCCAGTAGTCATGGGTGAGTTCGCCTCAGCATTGGCAGCGGGATAGGAAAGGATTCACGTTCTCACACTATCTATCTGTTGGCCTGAGTCACGATTGCGAGTCTAAAGATATGTACTTGCGAGGAATCCGGTTGCTGAATCTGCACACAACCTCATAGGTGATGGTGCCAAGCAGGTCTGCCCATTCCTGAGCGGTGATCTCCTCGTCACCTTGGGTTCCAATCAGCACTACCTCATCACCAACTCGCACCTTGGGTCCGTGAGTTACTTCCACGATGAGCTGATCCATGGTGACCACACCGCGCATCGGACGGCGAACACCACCAATCAAAACCTGCCCACCAACAAGGCCTAGCCTGCGGTCAACCCCGTCGGCGTAGCCCAACGGAACGATTGCAATAACCGAGTCCTCGCTAAAGACATGCCGCAGCCCATAGCTCACCCCACGGTTCGCCTCTACTGCTTTCACTAGAGAGACCTCGGCCTGCAGCCGCATGGCAGGTCGTAGGTTTGCAACCGAGTCAAGCTGCACCGACGGCGCCAATCCATAGATTGCGATTCCCGAGCGCACCAAGTCACGATGCGCCCGAAGGTGGCCGAGTACGCCAGCAGAATTAGCTGCGTGAACCAGCCCAGAGTCGATCTGCTCGGCGTTGAGCTGCTCAAGGAAGAGTTCGAACAGCTCAAGCTGCGCAGCAGTCTCAGAACGCTCAAGGTCATCGGCGACTGCAAAGTGAGTAAAGGTTCCCCCAATCTGCAATTCGCTCGACGCATGGATGGATCGGGCTAGCTCAATCGCATCAGAAGGATGCGCACCTACCCGATGCATTCCGGTATCAACCTTGAGATGCACCGACCACGCGCCGGCTTGAACTGTTGCGTCTTGGACGGCTTGCTGAGCAGCAGCGATTCCCTCGGGCGTGTACAACGTTGGAGTCAACCCCACGGCTAGAGCATCTTTCATGGCATCAGCGGGCGGCTCAGACAGAAGCAGGATCGGGGCCTGTATCCCGGCCTGTCGAAGTACTAATCCCTCTTCTACGAGGGCTACCGCAAGCCAAGTAGCTCCGCCAGCTAGCGCTGCTGTTGCCACATGTACTGCCCCGTGACCATACCCATCGGCTTTCACTACAGCACAAACTTCTGCCCCCGAAGAAGCCTCAAGAATTGCCTGAGTATTTGCAGTAATTGCGCTGAGGTCAACCTCTATGGCTGCGTGGCGTGGCACATCACCACAGTACGCCCTCTATGTGCACAAGGTCAGACCCGTTTGCCTAGGTGCATGTGCTTGAGCGCTCTGCTTCCATGCCTGGGTCAGCAGGCCGGGAAGGTCCGAGGCGAGCAGCCCGCGTTCTGCTCCGAGCAGTCCCGCCCTGCCGTGAAGCTGTGCAGCGCAAGCCGCTGCGTGCAGCGGATCGGCACCCAAGGCGATGTGCGCAGCCACTAGTCCTGTCAGAACATCACCAGTTCCGGCAGTTGCTAGTCGCGCATCACCCGATCGCACCACTAGGCAACGAGCACGGGCATCTGCCACCACGGTGGTGGGCCCTTTGAGCAGCACTACTGCCTGAGTGAGCGAAGCCAACTTGCAGGCTGCCTCAATGCGATCCACCCCCGGCGGTTGACCCATCAGGTGTTCAAACTCGCCATCGTGTGGAGTGATAATCGTTGGAGCCTGTCGCGCACTCAACAAGTCGCCTGAATCTGAACCAAGCGCCCAAAGAGCATCACCGTCGAGCAATAACGGCAAGTTCAGCGTGGCTACAAGTTCTCTGACTTGCGCCCGTATCAACTCTGATCTTCCAAGTCCTGGTCCAACTGCCACTACTTTGAACCGCTCTGCATGAAGGCTCACTTCGCTAGCCCACGACTCTGCAGCAAGCGGGTAGCCAACTGCTTCGATCGGGTTGGTACCAGAAGTTGATCCAGGGGTAGACAAGCGCAGGTAGCCCGCCCCCCCACGAAGGGCTGCAGTTGCGGCAAGTTCCGCCGCACCAGACATACCCGGCGAACCTGCAATGAGCCACACTGCGTGATTCCACTTATGCGCATGCGGGTCCCGTGGTTGAACCCATGCGCTCATGTCGCTGTCGGTCACAAGATGCGCTGCGGCGGCGCTCACATCAAGGCCGATATCTGCAAGAAACACTTGCCCGCTCAGTTGGGGGCCTTGACCAAAGAGCAATCCGGGCTTGAGCGCAGCAAAGGTAACCGTCTGCACTGCAGGTGCAACCGACCCCATTACCTGACCAGTCAGACCATCCAGCCCAGAACAAATGTCAACTGCCAGTACTGGCTGTGAGGTGTGAAACGCTTGATGAGTCCCCCGAAACCCCGTGCCATACCCGGCGTCGATGACTAGGTCGCAGATGGGGAGTTCTGCCAGATTGGCTGCTTGTTCTATTACCGCGACCCTCACACCACAACGCTGCAACATCTGTGCGGCTAGTCGACCGTCTTGGCCGTTGTTGCCTGGGCCGGCGACCACAACCACGCGGCGGCCGTAGGTACCCCCGAGCAGCTTGAGCGCAGCCCTAGTCACTGCGAACGCTGCTCGGTGAACCAACACTTCGAATGACTCTGGCGCAGCAGCATCTACCGCAGCCATCTGTGCAGGGGTAAGAATTGGGATCACCCGAACAGTCTTGCACCGTGACCTAGTTGATGCTCGGCCGGCGGGGCAGAGCACCCCGTAGAGCACAGCGTTGATCAGAACTAGGTGTGTGAGTT
>JBIKPA010000258.1:0-3594 GCA_044357715.1 Microthrixaceae bacterium | reverse complement strand
CACTGTTGTGTGACTCATAGTGAGTTGCCATGACTCAACTCCAACTTCAGCCGCTAACGCTGCGGCGCGACCACTGAGTTGCAGCATCTGTTGTGCTAGTTGTGTGCTTTGTAGCTCTATCTCTGTGAAGTCCATTGAGCTCATTCCGCGCCCAAGTGCTTTCATTACCGACTCCTTGGCCGCAAAGAACATCGCTAGCTGCGCAGCAGAATCGTTCTGTGCAGCAGGATTGTTCTGCGCTAGTTCCAACTCGTGGTCAGTAAAGAGCCGATGCCGAAGCGATGGTTGACGTACTAGTGCAGCACGCAGGCGTTCAATATCTACAAGATCAATCCCCACGCCAAGCACAGAACATCTCGACTGATCAGGGTTAAACCCATCGGCTGCGGAACTCACGACCGCCAGCGGTCGGCCAAACTCAGTATCGACACGGTCAGCAGGTCAGCCATTGATTGCTCGGCCAACAGGTCTTCACGAAACACATCCTCAGTTTCGGTCACTGCATCTCTCAGCGCTTGGTACCTGCGTCGATACCCCTGAAGAACTGCGCGGGCAGTTGCCGCTGGAAGGTGATCGGCCACGTTCACGTGCAACAACTGAAGGCCCGTAGTGATGCCATCTTTAGTTTCGGGCAAGATCACCACAAGGCGACCATCGCTTCGGCCTTTCGCCACCATAAGTTCTTGCTCACGGGCAACTAACGCCTTCGTTCCACGCAGCCTCGGATCACGATCAACTCGTGAAGCAAGACCAACCGACACACCGCCGCGATCGATAATGACCAGGGTTGCGTGCTCAAGATCCTCTCCGCGCTCAACCCGATACCGAGTAAAGCCAGTCACCTCTGTCACCGCTGGGTTGAGTTCACCAAGCGCACGCAAGGTTGAATACGTCAACCGGTCGCGTGGTGAGCCTGATGCAAGGAGTGCTGCCACAAGCGGAACATGCAGCAATGACTCATCGCTACGGCTAATGCCCACCGTTACTGTCTTGGCCTGATGCTTGATGGCATCAACGGGCCGGGTGAGTTCTTCGATTGCAGAGGTCAAACCGGCGCTCAAATCTTCTAGCACCACGCCTGGGGTTCCTACCCTCCCGAACTCAAGCTGATAGCCATCAAGCGGACTCACGCCTGTAGCAAAGCGCAACTGCCCGGCAAGGCGAACAGCAGTATTTGCCTCGAGGTGGCCGTTATACGCGCCAGAGCGCAACGCATCCATGTAGGTAGCTGACTGAGTGCTGAGTTCTGCTCTCAAGCCCAGCAGAAGATCCTCGCCGTCTACTTGCTCTCCGTGAAAGTCTCCGCCGATCTGAGCAGCAGCCAGATCAATTGCCGCGCGTGCTGCTCGCAATGGTTGGGCTTGAGCATCAATTGCTAGCGCCGCCTCGTAGCCAAACAGGTGCCCTGCCATGGTGGACAAAATGAAGGCCAAGCGGGAGTGGGTGTCGGGGACGGTGATGACGGCAACTGCAGCCGAGAAGGACCGGTCGCCCTCAGATGCAATCACAATGGGCGCTGCTTTGTGCGCTCGGAAAATGGCAACTTCTTTGGCTACATCGTCTGCAGTAGAACCAACTAGGCCAGCAGCGCACACCAGAATCATCGGCTCGGACGAAAGGTCAATGTGCTTTTTGTCTTCGGTACCATCGCAGGCAATGGATTTGTAACAGAGCTCAGAAAGCTTCACCCTGATTTCTCTGGCAGAAATCTGATTGAGGCCGTTTCCGACAATCGCCCAATATCTGCGACTGGGGCCAAAGCTGGCTGCCGCCTCGGCCACAAGGGGGCGCGTGGCAAGGGTCTGCTCCATCCGCGCCGGCAACTCGCGAAGCTGTCGCAGCATTGCTTGTTGATCAGGATGCTCAGAGCTCAGTCCGCCAGGTACTTCATCAGAGATTGCCTGGGCAAGGAGTAGACCTGCGGCGATCTGCGAGTAGAAGGCCTTCGTGGAAGCCACGCTCATCTCAACGTCTCGGCCGTCAGAGGTGTACAACACGCCATCTGCTTTATCGGTCAGATCACTTCCGCGGCGATTGACGATGGCCAATACCTCTGCGCCACGAGAGCGAACAAGGTCAACTGTTCGATTGGTATCAGTAGTAGTCCCTGACTGACTGATGGCAATAATCAAGGTATCTGACATGTCTTCTCGCATTGCAAACCCTGATAACTCAGTGGCAAGAGTGGCTTGCACCCGAAGATCAGTGTCGGCCAAGAAATCGGACAGATGCTGCGCCAAACTCTGCCCCGCAATAGCCGCAGTTCCCTGACCAATTACCAATACCTTCTTGATTCGCGATGATCGCAACCCAGAGCGAACTGACTCAGGCAACATTTCTGGGCTGAGGTACACCCGAATCTGACCGTCTTGTTCAACGAGCTTCCCCCGAAGCGTCTTTCGGAAAGAACTCGGCGATGCAGTGATCTCTTTCAACAAGAAATGCGGAAAGTCGCCCCGATCAATATCTCTGGTGGTGACCTGAGCAACATCAAGGTCAGACTCGGTCACTGCTAGTTCAGAGCCGTCGTAGGACCAGCGTCGAATCCCATCAAGCGTGCCTGCCCCCGTTGCGCTGAGTTCAATGATTTGGCCGCGGCTACCCGTTGGGTTGGTCTCATCCGCTGGGGTCTCGCCGTCCATGCGAATATAAGAACTGGTTTCCTCAACAACCCCATAGGGCTCAGATGCCACGATGAACGCATCTTCGGCAAAGCCCACATACATGGCTTGACCGCTTCCACGAGAAGCCAAAAACAGCCGATCAGGAGCACTCGCTGCAGCTGCAGCAATGGCTACAGAACCTTCTAGGCGGACAACAGTCTCACGAAAGGACTCATACTCCGTCAGGCCTTCAACGAGTCTCCGAGACATCAAGGTGGGAATCACTTTGGCATCAGTAGAAATCTCGGGAGCCACTTGCAGCGCTTCAGCGGCAGTTAAGTCTGCGTAGTTATCAACATCACCATTGAGCACACCAGTAACAAACCCTACGGTGCCGCTGCCCTTTTCAAGCACACCCGCATCGGGCGCACTAGGTGCGAGTTCATCAGAACATTGCGGATGCGCATTGGGCTCAGACACAATCCCAATAGAGGCCCAGCGGGTGTGGCCCAGAACAACTGCTTCAACATCTGGCGCACTCAGCGCAAGATGAAGCAACTCGTCTGTTGTAATCGCAGCACGTAGAGCGGCCGTGTTGTCGCCGAGCTCGCCGATTTCTGCCGCAGCTTTGTAGACAATGATCAATGTGCCGTCAGCGACTTTGACCGACCCGGAGGTGAAACTCCGATAGTCACGAGTCTGGATCATGGCTTGGACTGAAGGGTCAGAAAGATCAAGGTTGTGCTGCGAGATCTGCAGTTCAATGCCTGCTGAATCCCGACCACGGACTTCTAGGCGGTCGAGCGCAGAAAGTGCCTGATGGGCACTAAAGAGCACGGCAGCTGCGGCAGGGCTGAGCGGGGCTCGAACAAGAAGGGCCGAGCCCAACTCCGAGACATCTTGCGCTGCGCGAAGGCGATCACGAGAAATCGCCCAGATCGCGTCTTTGCAGCGGATGAGAGCGGCATTGGTTTGCTCAAGGTTGAGCTGC
>JBIKPA010000117.1:0-8602 GCA_044357715.1 Microthrixaceae bacterium | reverse complement strand
TGCACACAAAGAACAAATTGATGCCCTCACCTCAAACATTGGCCACTGTCTGTGGACCGGTATTGCTGATGAGGACAAAGCCGCACAGGTGGCAGACCAACTGCTTCGACCAGAAATGTTTAGTGGCTGGGGAATCCGAACTTTAGCGACAACGATGGCGCGTTATAACCCGGTGAGCTACCACAACGGGTCTGTCTGGCCCCATGACACGGCGATCTGCGTTGCTGGATTAACTCGATACGGGCATCTCGAACATGCTCACAGGGTCACCCAGGCGATGCTTGATGTGAGCGAGCATTTTGATGGCCGATTGCCCGAACTCTTTGCAGGCATCGGTCGCGATGAGCTGTCTGCCCCTGCCCCCTATCCCGCCTCTTGTTCGCCTCAGGCCTGGGCTGCGGCAGCACCGCTGCTCTTAGTTCGTTCGATGATGCGACTTGATCCGTGGGCTCGCCGCAACCAAATACACGTCGACCCTCGGCCACCGAGAAGTATTGAGCGTCTGGACTTGCACGGGGTGCGGATCAACGATCGAAAGCTGGACTTCCACTGGCGCAAGGGCAAGCTCCAAGTAGATGGCCTTGATGGAATGGATCTGCTGCACTTTGCTCACCCCGCCACACAGATGACCGAATGGGGGGAGTAATTATGACCTTCTCCCCTAGGTTGCAGCCCTCTCAACACAGACAATGACCTATGCGCATTGCACTGATCGCTCCACCGTGGCTTTCAATCCCGCCGATCGCCTATGGAGGGATTGAAACTGTTATCGATGACCTTGCGAAGGGCTTCACTGCTGTTGGACATGAGGTGCTCTTGTGCGCAACCGGCGATAGCACTTGCCCGGTGCCGACGACTTGGAGTTTCTCAGAGTCGCAGTCCATGCGGATGGGTACCTCTGCAGCAGAACTGCGACAAGTCTTGTTTTCATATGCAGCATCTGGAGACGCCGACATCATTCACGATCACACTTTGATCGGCCCCGTATTTGCCGCTGAGCGATCCCTGCGGAATGTTGTGACCACCTGCCACGGTGCCTTCGATGAGGATCTCCAAAAGATCTATCAGGCGGCAGCTCCGAGAGTTCCAACAATCGCTATCTCACAGCATCATGCACGCAGTGCAGGTGCCATTCCAATTGCCAAGGTGATTCACCACGGGGTAAACCCGGACCGGTTCCCTGTTGGTTCGGGAAGCGGCGGTTATCTTGCGTTTCTTGGGCGGATGGCGCCCGCCAAGGGCGTAGTTACAGCCATCCGAGTTGCCCGAGCCGCTGGCCTAGAACTTCGGATTGCAGCGAAGATGAGAGAACCTGAGGAGTGCCAATATTTTGAGGAGTCGGTTCGACCACTTCTTGGTAGTGATGCCACGTTTCTTGGCGAGTTGGGCTTTGCGGACAAAGTTGAGTTGCTCGGCAATGCCAGCGCACTGCTCAACCCCATCGACTGGCCGGAGCCGTTCGGCATGGTCATGATTGAAGCCCTCGCCTGTGCAACGCCAGTTGTGGCACGTCGGCGTGGTTCGGTCACAGAGATCCTTCAGGATGGACTTACCGGCTTTATTTGCGATTCAGAGGATGACCTTGTTGAGGCCGTTCGGCAAACCGCGAGCCTTGACCGTGGTGCGTGTCGTCGATCTGTTGAACGGTACTTCTCTGCTCAGCGCATGGTTGATGACCACCTTGATTTCTATCAGTCACTCCTCGATTCCGAGCGCATCGTAGATCTTCGCAAAACGCCTAGCGACAGTGCCCATCGCGGTCGGGGGCCGAGCCGATCGGAACCAGAATTTCAATGGGCCTGACGAGTTCCCGAACAACTCACCTTGGAACTCAACAGTTTCAGCACGCTCCAGCGCGCTTGCAGTTGACTAACTTGAAGTTGTCTATACAGACGATTGAGTTGTGAATCGTTCGCTCGTGACTTTGCCGTCAAGCATCTGAACAGTGTGATGTGCCCTAGCCGCAACTCGCGGGTCGTGAGTTACGACAACCAGAGTGGTCCCCTCCTCATGATGAAGCGACTCAAGCAAATCAAGTATGCGTTCAGAAGTCTGCGAGTCGAGTCGGCCTGTGGGTTCATCTGCAAGCAGAATTGGCGGGTGGTTCGCCAAAGCTCGTGCAACCGCGACTCGCTGCCGCTCTCCGCCAGAAAGCTCGGCGGGGCGGGCATGCTGCCTGTCAGCCATGCCAACAAAGTCAAGCAACTCCATCGCAGAGGCCTTGCGTTCAGAGCGCGATCTTGAACTACCGAACATTGCGGCTTCTATGTTCTCTCGAGCAGTAAATGAGGGCAGCAAGTTATCAAGCTGAAAGACCAAGCCGATCTCTTGTGCCCGAAAGTGATCTAAATGACGCGTCGCTCGCAAGTCGTGCCCGGCTACTCGGATTTCCCCGGAGTCAATTGAGTCAAGCGAGGCAATCGTGTTCAGCAATGTTGATTTACCACAGCCTGATGGCCCCATGATGGCAACAAAATCTCCTGCCTCAACATCAAGGTCTACGCCGTCTAGCGCCCTGAGCCGGCCTTGTTCAAAGGTCTTCACCACCCCCTGAAGGTGAATGACAGCTTCACTCATAACGCTGCCTCACTCATAACGCTGCCTCACTCATAACGCGGCCTCACTCATAGCGCAGGGCCTCCATGGGAGTGAGCCGGGTCGCTCGGATCGCTGGATAAATTGCGCCAAGCAACCCTACGAGTAGCGCTACCGCAAGTGCCCGAAGAAACACCTGAGGTGGGTAGGCAGGCATAAGAAGTCCAGCGACCGTGGGAAGCAGCGTAATCATTCGCACCATAGCTATTCCGAGTAGCGAACCCGCCAGCATCGCAATCAAACAGAGAACAACTGACTCGGCCAAAATCATTCGCAAGACCCGACTCGGTGGCCAGCCGATTGCACGAAGAACACCAATCTCACGGGTCCTTTCGAAGATGGCCATCACCATGGTGTTCATGACCCCAATTCCACCGATCACTACCGCGAGAATTGAAATTGCAGTGCTTGCTGCGCTGATCAAGTTAAAGCCTTGGTCAACTTGTCCGTACTCGCTCGAATTAGCGATCGTGACAACCTCCGGCACCGCCCTCTCGATGTCGTTCGCTACGGCGCTTGGGGAATCCGTTTTTTCTACGATGACATACGCCAAGGTCACGATTCCTGGCCGGTTGACAATCTGCTGCACCGTACTCAATGGAGCAAAACCTCCTCCACGCTGCCAGACGACATCGGAGTCGTAGGTACCAACAACTACCAAGGATTGACCAGAGAGCTCAACACTGTCCCCCGCCGCGACTCCTAGGTCTGTGGCGGCGTCTACACCAAGAATGATCTCTTCACCCTCTCTCGGAATCCGTCCAGTGAGAACCTTGAGCCCTTGGGACTCAAGCGTTTGCGGGTCTACTCCGCCAAGGAAGAAATAGGGATTCGATCCGATCCGCACAATCTCAAGTTGCACCCCGTGGACCTCACGAACCCCCGGCACTGCTGCCACTCGAGGAAGAATCGCTTCCTCGAGACGACTGAACGAAAGATCGGCTGCGCCTTTTTGAGCAATGATGAACTGCGCCTCTCCGGCTGACACAAAGTCGTCTGCAGTCCCTGCAAGCCCAGCGGTGATTGCTCCGAGTGCGACTACGGTCGCAATACCCACGGTGATTCCGATCACCGTGAGCACCGTGCGCATTTGCTGTCGCAGCAGATTCTTGATCACCATCACAGCCAAGGTCACCTGCGGAATCTAATGAGAATGATCCAGTCTGCTTAGGGCCATTTGTCACGAGTTTGCTTCCGGTGAAGCTGCCACTAGCAGACGGCCAGAATGAACTGCTTCCGGATTAGTGTTACTTATGGCATCTCTTGTGAATCAGCCCACGCCTGACCAAGCGGTTACCACGGTGGCACTCGTTCAACTTTGCTGTGATGAGACTGAACTACCCCAAGATCGTGTGGAGCGAGCGCTAGTTCTGGCCGCTCAGTCAACTGATACGGCAGATCTTGTGGTCTTACCCGAGCTCTGGCTTGCCGGAGCATTTGATGTGCACGGCTCCGAGCGGTTGGCCCAAGCATTGGATGGCCCGCTAGTTCAAGAGTTCCAAAAACTCGCTGCGAGCACCCAGACATGGATTCATATGGGTTCGATCGCTGAACGCGAAGCTGGACTCACCTATAACACTGCTGTGCTGATCAACGACCACGGCGATGTGGTCTGCACCTACCGTAAGCGCCACCTGTTTGGATTTGATGGTGGCGAACTTGAGGTCATGACAGCCGGCGAGGAGTTCGTTGTTGCCGACACCTTGGTGGGGCGCGTAGGCCTTGGAACTTGTTATGACCTGCGCTTCCCAGAACAGTTCCGCAGTTTGGTGGATCGGGGTGCTACCGGATTTGTAATGACCTCAGGCTGGCCCGCGGAACGAATTGAACACTGGCGGGTTCTTCTGCAAGCGCGAGCAATTGAGAACCAAGCTTGGGTGATTGCGTGCAATGGGGTCGGCACTCAGTGCGGCACCAAACTGGGAGGCCGCTCTGCGGTCATTGACCCTCTGGGTCATGTGATCGCTGAGGCCGGCACGGAAGAGGAAGTTCTCTTTGCTCAGGTCAACCCGTCGGCGGCTACGGCGTGGCGAACCGAGTTTCCGACGCTCATGGATCGGCGCTGAACTCCCCTCCGGCCACGTCCGTCAAAATGGCAGTATTCGTCGCCATTCGAATGATATTTTTTTGCTCCAGATCAAGGTCACCGACCCGCAACTCACCGAACTGGAGTCCGCATGAAAAAGTTCCTGACTATCGCAACCCTCATCGCTGCCGTCCTCTTCATCGGAGCGGCTTGCAGCAGCTCAGAGGATGCTGCAACCACCACTTCAAAACCTGATGCTGCTTCTAGTGCTCCTACCACTGTTGCTGCCGACAGCGGATCAGACAGCGAATCAGACAGCGGGGCAGATGCAGCATCCACGGGCGATCCGGACGTTGATGCTCTTTGTGCGATCTCAAAGGACATGGCCGAAAAAATCTCTGCGAACACGGATCCAGCCGAATTAAGTGCGATCAACCAGGAATACCAAGACCAGTTGAAAGAACTTTCGGGGAAGCTGTCGAAAAAGTACAACGGAAGCAACCCTCCCTCTGCGGCAACAGCCAAAGCAATGGGCACCTGCTTAGCTGAAGCAATGTCCATCACTTCTGGAATCAAGATGCCAGAGATGCCCGGCAGTGGAAACTAATCGCTGCAGCTGACTGATCGACCGTTGCCAGACCCGCTCAGGGTTCTCGCTTGATCGTGATGACCTGATTGCCCTTCACGTCGCTCAACTGTTGCGCCTTGGATTCACCTGGCCAATACACGTCAATTTTTGCCACCGACTTTCGGTTACCTAGGCCAACATGTAGCTCGGGAAGTTTCTGCGATTCATAGGAACCACCAGTCGAGATCTCGCCCACCACAGGCTTCTCGCCGGCCTTGACGGTGACCTCGACGCGCGCACCGATTCCGTTGCGATTACCCGGGGTTCCCGCATCCTCTAGGCGCACATCTAGCCACCCTCGTGCAGGCGTGTTGTTCTGAAACAGCCTTGGCGGATCTTCGCTCTTGGCCATGATCAAATCAAGGTTTCCATCACGGTTGAAGTCCACGGGCACGAGTCCTAGACCCACTCCGAAATCCTCTAAGCCGACTTGGAAAGCAGCATCTTTGTAACCATCTTTCGTTGAGACCCAAAAGCGCATCGGGTCTTTCCTAAACACGTTGAAATAGTCTTGGGTCCAATCACCGTTCTCGGGTCGCAAAGCTTCAGCTGCCGAGAACCCGTTTGCCATTGCAACTTCAAGGTTCCCGTCATTTCCAAAGTCCTCAATGGCAGATCCCCAACCCCACCATCCGTGGCGAAGCCCGAACTTGTCAGTTGCATCAGTAAATTTCCCGTCGCCATCGTTGAGATAGAGACGGTTTCCGCTGCATCCGGTGATACTGCTCACAATCGGGCAATCGCCAGTCTTAGTTGGGTACGAGATCGACGAAATCAGCCAGTCGGGATCACCATCGCCGTCAATATCGCGAATGGTGGAGCCCATCCCGTTCTCATCGGTTCCAACTCCAGCAGACTCGGTGATGTCTTCAAATCTCTTGCCGTCAACATTGCGATACAAGCGACTAGTACACGCGTCACCCGTGATTGCCAGATCCGGCCTGCCATCGCCATCGACATCATTGAGCACGGGAGTAAAGGCCAAGATCTGGTCGAACCTCACTCCCCATTCCGCAGTGCCATCGCGAAAGGTGCCATCACCATTACTGAGCCAAAGTCGGCTGCGATTGGGCGAACTATTCGGGACTCTCGAGAATCCTTGGCTACGAAATTTCTGAGTGCTCTTGCAAATATTCCCAGCGCGATCAAAGCGTTCATCACCAGAGGAGGACTCACGCTGTGCCCCTGCAACCGCTGCGCTCTCGGGCACTGCGGTATCCCACTGCACCGCGACTAAATCAAGGTTTCCGTCAGCGTTGACGTCACCCACGGTGAGTCCGTGCACCTGATCTCCGTTACGCAACTGGCTTGGCGGCGGTTGAAACACTCCGGCCTCTGCAGTGCGGTCCACAAAATTCCCAGTTCCGTCATTCATGTACAGGCGATCGGACTCGGCGCCGATCGCCGCCATGTATACGTCGACATGCCCATCTCCATTGGCATCAAAGAACACCGTTGGTCCGGTTCCGAACTCGGGGTTCTGACCGCCAAGCCCTACCTCTTTTGCAATGTCCGTGAAGGTGCCGTCTCTGTTGTTTCGATACATCAAGTTCAGGTCGCCAACCCGTGACAAGAAAATGTCGGGCCAGCCATCCTCATCAATATCGACCACTGACACCGCAGCTGACATTCCATCCTCACCGATTTGATCTCTGGTGCTGTGATCGCGATCCAGACCCGCTGCCTTTGTCACATCAGCAAAGGTGATTCCATTGATGTCTTTTTCAGGGACCTTGGTTGTGGGGTCGGGTATCGGTTCAGGGGCTAGGCCAACATCCGCGGATTCGGTGCGGACTTCGGTTGTGGTACTCGTAGTCGAGGAGCCGTCAGCGTTATTGCCAGCCGAACAAGCAGAGGCGAACACGCACAAGACCAGCAACGCGGCGCGGCCAATCCTCATTCCCCTCATGATCTGGCCTGGACCCCGACATCGGCCGACTGAAACTCCAGACGCTCTCCTACAGTTTCGAGCTTCTCTGACGGGGCTAAGCCAGCACGCTCAAGCGAACTCGCAGCAACGGACTCACCCAGAGTCGCCCCACCAGTGGCATCGAAGAAGTAGTGAATACCGCCCCGAACTCGGCTGTCGGTTGCCTCAGCTGCAGCGTCATAAAACTCCTCGCCGCGTCTTGGAATCAGCTGAGCAAGCACTACCGCTGCTGCGGTTGAGTAACCAGCATGTCCAGAAACATACGCTGGGAACGGTGGGGTAAGCAGGGAAGGAAGCCACTGCGGGGAAAGGTCTTTGCGTATCACGGTGACGGGGCGAACAAGGTCATAGGTGTATTTGGAATCCCAGATAGCCACGCTCGCATCAAACATGGCCGTTGAGAGCACTGCCAACGCGCTCGCCTGATCAGCCACATCGGTGGTGCGCAGAGCCTCATCAGCAACATCAGTAAGCCAGTAACCAGGAGGGGTAGAGCTTCCCGGACCCATGTCCCAGAACCGCACAATGCGCAGTTGCCGATCAGACAGGTTGCTACCCACAGCGAGGACTTGCTCAGCGGCAGCGGCGAACTCAGCCGAGCCTGGCTCTGGTGGTGCCTTGGGGCGGAACTGGGCCCCGGAGCTCAGATTCCACGGACGCCAACTGCCGGCACCTGGTTCAAGCGCAGGCGCAAACATTCCAGGCGTAGGCACCCAAGAACCATCTTGGGCTGCTGCGGAATCACCTGTCCAAGGTGCCGCTCCATCTTCATTGGCGTAGGCCAGAGTCTCCTGACCGACTGTGACACCAAGGTTCCAGCCTGCATCGATTTGCGAAGGCCACACTCCCCCGCTTGCTATCAGTCGATCACGAGCTACCTGGCCGAGTTGCTCAAAGCGAGGGCATTCAACCGGTAGCGCAGAGCAGGCAACCGTCTGCATCGCCGCCGCAGCAACAATCTCTGGTGGCAACGAAGTCTCGGGCAACTCCACACCCCAGCCATCCGTACCTGGAATTGGTTTGGCTAGCGCCTTATCGATTTGGGCGGGCGTCTTTACGGGCGCAACTGAACTCTGAGCCGCTGCAACCACGGCCTCATGTCCCGCTACTCCCAGCATCGCTGCAAAGCGAGACATGCGCAGTGGGTTAAGAGATCGGCGGCGACCCACGTCAATCAGCAGATCCATAAAGCGAGTTGGGGTTGCCTCTGACACTCTCGTGTAGTTATCGGTACCGCTAGCCGGAGGTCGAGTAGAGAGCTCCTCACGAAGTTGCTGAAGCGCGGCTGCCTCTGCTCGCGGGTCTGGGCTGACCGTGACCCCGGCAACGGCTGCTGGCAGATAACTCCATCGCTCCCCTACTGGAGCGAACACACCGAGCGGCTCGGCCGGCTGTAGGCCCGAGGACGGCTGACCGACCGGTT
>JBIKPA010000116.1:0-8623 GCA_044357715.1 Microthrixaceae bacterium | reverse complement strand
ACAAGAGTGGCAAGTTTGTAAGTGGCTGAGTACCTAGAAGCCAATTCGTCATAACCCGGTTTTATTCTCTGTCTGAGCGGCGGCCAAACCCCCTGAGTTCGCAGTATCGCCGTTGCGAACCTAGGTTATCCAAATAACCTTTCCGAAATTGGTAGAACCTGTCCGAAAGAGGCCTGTCGTGAGCGACACCATCAATCCAGCAACCGCCCAAGATGATCTTGTAGAAGAACTAAGAACTTGGTTGACGGAGAACTGGGACCCAGAACTGACGGTAGAACAGTGGTGGCAGCTGCTCGGCCTAGCTGGTTGGTCAGCTCCTGGGTTACCCACTCATGCCTACGGCAAGGCGCTGTCTCGTAACGACTCTGTTCGTGTGCAAAACGAGATAACAGGTTTTGGTGCCCTCGGCGCGCCGGGCGGCCTTGGTCTTCTGCTTGCTGCACCCACAATTGCCACCCACGGAACGCAGGAACAGATTGACCTGTACGTGCGAGACATCGTGACAGGAACAAAGGCTTGGTGTCAGCTCTTCAGCGAGCCAGGAGCAGGCTCTGATCTTGCGGGTCTGACATGTAAAGCCGACCTCGACGGTGATCAGTGGACGATTAATGGCCAGAAGGTTTGGACCTCATTCGGGTCAGTTGCCGATCTCGGCATGCTGATTGCAAGAACCGATCCAGAACAGCCAAAGCACCAGGGCATCACCTGGTTTGCCATGGATATGCATCAGAGCGAAGTTGAGGTTCGGCCGCTGGTCGAGATGACTGGCCATGCACTGTTTAACGAGGTCTTTCTTTCTGATGCTCACGTCGGAAATGACGCAATCATCGGAGGCCGTGGTAACGGATGGGCCGTAGCGAACACCACGCTCATGCATGAGCGCTCAGGTTTGGGCAGCGGTGGCGGATCGGCCGGCGGCGGAGCGGCAACGCCGGGAACCATTGGTGGCTTCCTCACCAAACGGGCCGGAGATTTTGCGTCAGCACCCAAGAAGAAGCGCACAACTGCGGCAGGTTCGAGCGCTTCTCCGCTCGGCGGCGGGGGAGCAAAACTGATGATCGACTTGGCCAAGGGCAACGGAACGATTCAAGATCCCACTATCCGCCAAGACCTGATGAAGCTGCATACGCTGGGTGAACTGGGCAAGTTCAACAACCTGCGCCTCAAAGCTGCAAAGAAGGCCGGCCAGGACATCCCTGGGTTTGGCAACCTTTCCAAGCTAGCGATGAGCGACATCATGCGGCTGACTCGAGATATCGGACTGCGTATCATCGGTCCGGCAGGAATGCTGCATGCCTACCGTGACGAAGATCGCGCAGCCAACGATGAGGCCACCGGCAACCCGTTCGGACAGATGGTGACCAGCATTGCTCTATGGGCGCAAGCTCCACCGATCTACGGCGGCACCGACCAGATTCAAAAGAACATCATTGGTGAGCGAGTGCTTGGCCTTGCCAAAGAACCGGGCGACACCAAAGGAGTTCCCTTTTCGGAGCTTCCCAAAAACGCTTGAGAGCAGAAGATTGAAACCCTAAAGTTTTAAGCTAGCGCGCCGAACCTTAGGTTCATGTCGGATAAGGCAGCTCCCGCAGCTAAGCCATTTCTCGCTCAGATTCGTGGGCCAAAGGTTTTCGTTGTTTTCATGTGCCTTGCCGGTGGCCTTCTCGTAGCCTCATTCAGTGCGTTTGTGCCGATCCTGTCAGCCCCGCTATCACCAATTGTCTGTCCCGGTGGGACCATGAGTGTTAGCGCGGATGTGGCAAACGTTTCAGAGATGGCAAGAGTCTCATGGAGCCAGAAAACCTCGTGTACCCAGAACGGGGTCAGCACGCCGGTACCTCAGGTTCTGATGTTCGCGCTTCTTATGCTGCTGTGGTCAATTCCGTTTCTCATCATCTTTATGCCACTCGCATTTCGTTCACTAAGAAAATATCGCTCTCAACTACCAGCATCAGACACAACAGAAATGGTGGAAGAACCATGAGCATTCAAAAGATCCGGAGCATTCGACCGGCAGCGGTTCTTGTCGTCGGACTGGCACTACTGAGCGGGCTGATCCCGGCCTGCAGTTCAGATGTCGAAGCCAGCACCTTTCAACGTGAAGCAGTCGATGAAGCAACGAGTAACCCCTTTATGGAAGGCGTAAATACGGCTCCCGCCAGCCAGGCTGCACCCACTAACCCGCCCGACCCCACAACTACGACTACCAGCCCAAAAGGAAACCTGGCCCCAGCCACGGTTCCAACGAACTCATCCGAGACGTTCCCCGGCGACACACCAGGGTTGTATGGCGGCTCCCAGAACAAAGCAGTATGTGACGCTACGAAGATGGCGGCATTTCTTGATACCAATCCAGAAAAGGCCAAGGCGTGGGCCAAGGTTCTAGGGATAGAAACTAAGAACATCGCTGAGTACATTTCTCTGTTGACCCCAGTCACGCTGCGCTCAGACACAGCGGTCACGAACCACGGTTTCAGCAATGGCAAAGCCACCACGGTCCCTGCGGTTCTTCAGGCTGGAACTGCGGTGTTCGTCAACGAATTTGGCGTGCCAGTAGTCAAGTGCAGTTGCGGTAACCCGCTCACGGCACCCTCCTCTAGAAAGAATGCCAAGTACACCGGTAGCTCTTGGTCGGGGTTCTCTGCCGATTCAGTGACCGCAGTTCGCAAGAGCCCAGACCGCATGAATGACCTAGTGCTCGTAGATCCAACGACCAACACAGCCTTCACTCGTCCGACCGGGACTGATGGAGATGCAGATGTCGGCTACGTTCCGCCGCCCGCAGATCCGTCATCGGGTGTTGAGGATCCCAGTACCCCTTCCACCTCAACGACTTCCTCAACCACCACACCAACGGCCACATCAACGACCACTTCAACCGCACCGGCGGGAACCACAGTGGAGTTTGAGGCCGTCATGACATCAGTTGGTGCTTGTGCTGACACACCGGCATCAAATACTCGGGTGCAGGTCGTGGATGGCCGAACCATCGTATTTCCAGATCTCGGCTCGGCCACAGGGCAGCTGCAACCAGACGGCAGCTTCGATTTTACCGAAGTGCGTCCCCTGCCTGGCGGTACCTCAGGCACTGCGACCTATCGCTTTAGTGGTCGAGTTGTTAGCGGCATGTTGACACTCAACGTCACGTTCACGGTTGAGAGTCCGGCCACGGCGACCTTCACCTGCGAGGTGCGCGGCACTGCCGGCACAGATACGCCACCGGCCACTACTACCTCCACCACATCGCTCCCAGCGGTTTCTAATGAACTTGGTGGAGCGGACATAACTGGTGTGACCGAACAAACCTGGTACTTCGATGCTCTGTCATACAGTACTTCTCTGACCTGTAATGACCTACGAATCAGTGTGGTTGAAGGTGGGGATTCGCAACGCATCCGAGTCCGAGATTCGATCAGCGAAGGTCGCACCATTACCTTCCTAGGCCGACCGTCACGAACCTTGGATGTTGCGGCCGATGGTTCGTTCAGCGGAGTGTTGATTGCCGCAGGAATCGGTGATCCGGACCAGCCGCAGGTCACTGTTTCGGGAGGACCCGTTCCAGCAATTGGCCAAGAGGCAGGAGAGTTCAACTATGAGCAGACGCTGACTGTTGCCGAGGCGCCGCCCGGAGCGTTCTCTCGCGATTGCGGGATCGCGTACGCAGCGCGACCAAGGTCCTAAACAAATCCAATAACTGCTGTGCTGCCCTAGTTGCTTCGCTTCAGCTTGACGTGACTTTTGCCGATGCTGCTTGGGTGCCCACAACGGAATGGAACCACCCATGAGGAATACGGCCGTGAAGCATGCCAGCCTGCTCCTGACTGCCCTAGTTGCAGTCGTTGCCCTTACAACTTCTTCTTGCGCGCCAAATTCAAGGGATTCGCAAAGCACACAACCACCCGCTACTCAAGCGCCACCTACTCAACCCCCGCGGTCAACTAGCCCTTCCCCTGTTGATGCAGTCTCTGGTCGGTTTGTGATGGCTCATGGAACCCTCATCAGTCTGTTTGTGAATCCAACCACTGGCAATGATTCAGCTACCGGCGCATCGGCTGGTCAGGCGCTGCGATCTGTCAGTGAGGCATGGAGACGAGTGCCGGCTTCAACAAGGCTCACGCAGGGGTACCGAATCTTGTTGCAACCCGGTACCTACTCTGCAGCTCTCCTGCCGAACTACATGGAGAATCGCTGGGGTACGAGTCATGCACCGGTCATTATCCAAGCAGCCCAAGGCCGCGGTACCGCTCGCCTAACCGGGGATCTGAATGTCTTCGATACCCGACATCTGTATCTCATCGACCTAGAGATTGATCGCAGCGGCGACACCTTCCATTGTGAACAGTGCAGCTATCTGGTGATTCGCAATAGCCGACTTTGGGGCGGTAGCGGCGCTCACGAAACTGTCAAGGTCAATCAGTCTGACCACATCTACATAGAGGATTCTGACATTGGTGGCGCAGATGACAACGCCATTGATTTTGTAGCTGTCCACGACGGCCACATTCGTGGAAACAAGATTCACGATGCAACGGATTGGTGCGCCTATGCCAAGGGAGGAAGTTCTGCCATCACCGTTGATGGCAACGAGATCTATAACTGCGGTACCGGCGGGTTTACAGCTGGGCAGGGGACAGGGTTTGAATTCATGCAAGCACCTTGGCTGCAATACGAGGCCTATGGCATCGCAGTAACCAACAACGTCATCCACGACACCGACGGGGCTGGACTTGGGGTGAACGGTGGCTACAACATTGTGATGGCCTATAACACCTTGTATCGGGTTGGTTCGCGCAGCCATGCGGTGGAGTTTGTGCACGGGAGCCGGGGCTGCGACGGAGACACGGCGACCTGTGCGGCGCATCGCAACGCCGGCGGCTGGGGGACGGTCGATGAGGGCGGTCAATACATCCCCAACAAGCACGTGACCTTCGCGAACAACGTCATCTATAACCCTGCGCCGTATGCAACTGCTTGGCAACACTTTGCAGTGGCTGGTCCGACCACACCGCCCGCAGGCTCTGGTGCGCCACCGCCCGCAAGGGCTGACGATGACCTGCGGATCTTTGGCAACGTGATTTGGAACGGCAGCAGCGACATGCCCCTTGGGTTTGGGGAGGGTTGCGCTGATGTCAACCCAACCTGTTCTGAGTCGCAGGTGCTTGCCGGGAACGCTGTGAATACTCTTGAGCCCCGCCTAAGTAACCCAAGCGGGGGAGTCTGGACGCCAGCTAGCGGTTCAGCGCTTCGGGGGAGAGCCGCACAAAGCATGAGTGCGTGGTCGTGGTTGGATGCCCCAGCAGGTGTGCCAGCAGTGACAGCTCCAAGTTTTGGAACTGATCGCAGTGGCACTGCTCGAGTCGGAGTCGGCCACCCCGGGGCCTATGAGCCGTGACTCTCAACCACGTCCCTCATCGGTGATTCGCTTCTAGGTGTTGTGGTGGTGACAAACTAGCCCCCGTGTTCAAACAGCTTCGCTCTTGCGTTAGACCAGAATGAGTAACCCCGCAGCCACATCCGATCCCACCGACTCGGGGGGTCAAGTCGTAGATACTCCATCAAAGAGCCCTTGGGGGGCACTCGCACTGCTGTCGCTTGGCGTTGCGATGATCATTGTGGATGGCACGGTGGTCAATGTTGCACTGCCGAGCATCATCAAAGATCTAGACATGACCTTCTCCGATGCGGAGTGGGTGAACACCATCTACGCACTGGTGTTTGCTGCGCTCCTCATCAACTTCGGCCGCCTTGCAGACATTCGGGGCCGCAAACTGCTCTTCCTCGTTGGCATCGTCGTATTCGTAGCTTCGAGTCTGCTCGCTGGCCAATCGGACTCCGCATCGCAGTTGATCTTTGCCCGCCTGTTTCAGGGGATCGGCGCAGCGATCATTCTGCCCACCACCCTGTCATCAGTGAACACGCTGTTCACCGGCAAGTCACGGGCGATAGCCTTTGCTGTCTGGGGCTCAGTCATTGGCGGCATGGCCGCCGTCGGTCCGTTACTCGGCGGTTGGTTGACCACTGATCACAGTTGGCGTTGGGTGTTCTATATCAACTTGCCCATCGGCCTGACCGTGCTTGTGCTATCGATCTTTTTTGTTCCCGAGACCAAAGATCCCTCGGCTCGAAGGGGTGCAGACCCAGCAGGGTCTGTGCTGATCGGCGCTGGCTTAGCCGCCCTTGTCTTTGCCATGATCGAGGGTCAGCAGTACGGCTGGATTCAACCAACTGCACCATTCTCGCTCGGTGCGCTGACATGGCCTGCGGACGCACCCGTCAGCATTGTGCCCGTAGCATTTCTGTTCTCGGCAGCATGCCTCACTGCCTTTGTGATCATTGAACGGGGCCGAAACGCGGCAGACAAAGTGGTTGTCCTTGACTTGTCACTTTTTGGGCTCAAATCATTTCGCTGGGGTAACACAACTGCGTTGATCGTCAGTCTGGGCGAGTTTGGACTGGTCTTTGTTCTTCCCCTCTACCTGCAGAACGTGCTTGGGTTTACGCCAATCAAATCCGGTGTCTACCTAGCCTTCATTGCTGCCGGCGCATTTTTGGCAACACCGCTGGTGGCAAAGCTGGCTCAGAAAAAGGGATCCAGATTTGTCGTCATGGTGGGAATGGTCTTTGAAGCCATCAGCGTTGCGGGTATTGCCCTTGTGGTTCAGCCAGATACGGGGACCGAAATTATTCCGCTGCTCTTTACCTACGGAATCGGGATCGGCTTTGCGACGGCGCAACTCACTGGTGCGAGCCTTGCCGATGTGCCAGTAGAGGAGAGCGGGCAGGGATCAGGAACCCAAAGCACCAGCCGGCAGATTGGTTCGGCGCTTGGGATAGCGGTGCTTGGTGCAATTCTTGCAGTAGGCCTTGGTGCGTTCACCAAAGATCAGGTCTCACAGGTTCCTGGTGTGACAGCTGAACAGGCTGACCAGATCTCACAAGCAGTGCGATCAACTGGTGGTGGTGCAATTACCGAGCTTCGTTCGAAGCCAGGCAGCGAGGCGATTGTGGCCGCAGCAGATGATGCCTTTGTGAGCGCAATGCGGCTCACCGTGGGTCTTGCGGCAATCTTCATCCTGTTTGGATTACTCGCAGCATCACGGCTACCGCCCGGTCAGCTAAAGGACCCGCCAAGTGAGCCCAAAGAAGATCCAGTGGCTGCAGGCTCGGCCTAAGAATCTCTGAGCTGGCGATAACGCGACCTGATTTCTTCGCTCATGTTGGCCGCCTCCGGGTCCGGGTGAGTGATGTGTTGCGTCCCAACCAACCAGTCCGATCGAAGCTCGGCCGGGTCGCGGCCAAGCAAAGTTGCCGCAGCCTGCACGCATGCACCCATGGCCACTGCCTGATCGATATCGCTCGTGATGATCTCGCGTCCCGTCAGGTCGGCTAGGACCTGCCTGTAAGCCACAGAATGGGCTCCACCTCCAACAAGCAAAACCCGCCCCGAAGTATCAGCATGTTTTGATAGTTCATCTAGGCCGTCCAGCAACCCGCAGATCACACCCTCAAATCCGGCCCTAGCTAATTGGCTCACCGTGGTGTCTGTCCGCAGTCCGCTCATCTGCCCCGTTGCGGTAGGGCGATTCGGCGTGCGCTCGCCATCGAGATAGGGCAGCAGAGTGAGGCCCCCGGCGCCGGCAGGAGATGCCAGCGCTGCAGCGTTTAGCGCAGCAAGGTCTAACCCGCAAAGGCGAGCAATGGTATCTGTGACCTTGGTGGCATTCTGGGTGCACACCAGGGGTAAAAACTTGCCTGTTGCATCAGCGAACCCAGCCACGGCACCTGTGTTGTCGCTACTGGCATGGTCGGAGACGCAAAACACAGTTCCCGATGTTCCCAAAGAGATGACAACCTCGCCCGGCTCTAAGCCAAGGCCGAGTGCCGCTGCCATGTTGTCGCCCGTTCCCGGGGCAACCAAGATTGTGTTCCACTCGCCCGCGGGTTCAATCGGGCCGAGCACTTGCGGCAGCATCCGCTCCCAGTCAAGGGAACTGTCCAAAATGCGGAGCAACTCCCAGCAGTACTCGCTCGCGGATGGCGACCAGTAACCCGTTCCCGATGCATCGCCACGGTCTGTCACCTTGTTTCCTGTCAGGCAGAAGGTCATCCAGTCATGTGGGAGTAAAACGCTACTCAGTCGCTGCCATGAGTCGGGCTCGTTACGGTGCAACCAGGAGAGCTTGGTAATCGTGAAGGCTGCAACGGGCACCGAGCCACAGGCTTGAGCAAACCCGCCGGCACCTTCTGGCAATTGCTCGAGTAACCAGTCGGCATCGGCAGCGCTGCTGGTATCGCACCAAAGCTTCGCAGGCCGGATCACCCGATCTTGCGCATCCAAGCAGACCATGCCGTGCTGTTGGCCGGCGACTGAGATTGCAGAGATCTCCACCGGGTGGCCGTCCTGAGCAGCGTGTTGTTTGGCCTGAGCGAACGCCTGATAGAACGCCGCCAACCAAACGTTAGGGTCTTGTTCGGCTACAGGTGGAACTACTTCAGTGTGCGGAGCAGACCCAAATCCGAGCAGTTCACCTGAAACAGCGCTTCGGAGTTCAACCTTTGTTGATTGAGTAGATGAGTCAACCCCGGCCACCACAGCATCAGAACTCACGGGGCAGACCAGAGC
>JBIKPA010000115.1:0-8701 GCA_044357715.1 Microthrixaceae bacterium | reverse complement strand
TGGGTGGCCTACCTTGATGTGGCTGCTAGTCGAGGTACGGGGAAACAATGGTGCCGGGGCGCCTAGTTGGTATCAGGTGCCCGTTGGCGCAACAACTGAGCGGCCAGACCATGTTGCCGAATCGGCACTCCTAGGCGAGATCACTTCGCCCCGAGGCCCAACCCACTTGTTCGACGCGTTGGCCGATGATGAACTGGCGCTCCGATTTGCACACATCGTGGCCCCGGATCTGCACCCGCACTCTGCGCGGGTGCAGGGTGGTGAGCAATCAAACACCTCAATTGTGTTAGATGAGCGCTACATCATGAAGGTGTTTCGTCGGGTGCAGCCCGGTGCGAACCCTGACGTTGAAGTCACCGAAGCCCTCGGCAAGGTGGGTTTCGGCGCGGTTCCGGTTCCGGTTGCTATTTGGCGGCGTAATCAGACAGATCTAGCTGTTGTTCGGCGCTATGAGCGCAGTCGTGGCGAGGGGTTTGAGCTTGCCACGGACTCGCTTCGTGAACTCTTCAACCGTCGTCGGCCGCCAAGGGATTGCAAGCTCGACTTCGCAAAGGATGCTCGGCTGCTCGGGCAGAACGTTGCTCACCTGCATGTTGCCCTTGCAGAGGCATTTGGTGCAGAACCCGCTGATGGTGCGGCTTGGGCTACCGACATGGCAGCTCAGCTACATCGGGTTGCCTCCGGCAAACTAGATACGGCTCGAATAGAGAAGATCTACGACCGTTTGCGCACGGCTGCAGATCTTGGCACCGCGATTCGTATTCACGGAGACCTGCATTTAGCCCAGGTGCTTCGTTTGCAGCGCAGTTGGATGGTGCTCGACTTCGAAGGTGAACCTGCTCGGCCCGTTGAAGAGCGCCGCCACCCCTCCTCGCCACTGCGAGATGTTGCTGGCATGACGCGTTCATTTCAGTACGCCGCGGCCATGGCATTGCGAACACACGGCGAGGCTGATCATGAACTGCGCGTGCTTGCAGATGCGTGGACTGTTCGTAACGTCAATACCTTTTTGGCTGGCTACGCCGATGTCGATGCTGCACACCGATTACTTCCACAATCGCGGCCCAGTAGAGATGCACTTCTGAGCGTTTTTGAGCTTGATAAAGCCGTTTACGAGGTTGCTTATGAACTAGCACACCGACCAGAACTTGTTGATCTTCCGGTTCAAGCGGTGGAGCGGTTACTCAACGGTGAGGACCAACTGCCGGCAACAGAACCGGAAGGGTGAGTTGTGCAAGCTTCTGGCCGAGCAGCTCAGCCGCCCGGAGAGCTTGACCTGTTTCTCTTCGGTGAGGGCACTCATCGCCGATTGTGGGATCTACTCGGCGGGCATCTGCACGAAGCGGGCGGCGCCACCTTTGCGGTGTGGGCCCCGAATGCAAAACAGGTGTCTGTGGTTGGAGATTGGGCGGGGTGGAACTTTGGATCAACTGGGGAAACCTTGTTGGCCCCTCAGGGAACCTCAGGTATCTGGTGGGGATGTGAGCCGAGGGCCAAGGCGGGGGATCGATACAAGTTCCTCATAGACGGGGTAGATGGTCAGCGCTCCGAGCGTGCAGACCCAGTAGCGACTGCGGCCGAGGTACCTCCGGCGACAGCTTCGGTACTGTTCGCTACCAACTACGACTGGACATCTGCTTCAAGTGCAGATTGGCGTGCTGCTCGTGCAGAGCGAAACAGCGGGCGACTCTCGGTCTACGAGGTGCATCTGGGGTCTTGGCGCCGCCACCCAGATGGGCGAGCGCATACCGCGCGTGAAGCGGCCGAACCGTTAGCCGATTGGGCGAGTTCACTCGGGTTTACACACGTTGAGCTTATGCCTGTGGCTAGCCATCCGTTCGGTGGTTCTTGGGGGTATCAAATCTCGGGCTACTACGCCCCAGATGCCCGGCTGGGGTCACCTGATGACCTTCGATACCTGATCGATGTGTGTCACGACCGCGGACTTGGCGTGATCTTGGATTGGGTGCCAGCGCACTTCCCGAAGGATCGCTTTGCGCTTGCGCAATTTGATGGAACTGCTCTCTACGAACACGCTGACCCTCAAAGGGGAGAACACCCTGATTGGGGAACGCTCGTGTTTAATCACGGCCGCAACGAGGTTCGCAATTTTCTTGTGGCGAACGCGCTGTACTGGCTTGAGGAGTTCAGAGTTGATGGGCTTCGAGTAGATGCAGTGGCCTCAATGCTGTATCTGGATTACTCGCGGGAGCCAGGGGAGTGGGTTCCCAATGCCCAAGGTGGCAGAGAAGACTTAGATGCCGTGGCATTCGTGCAAGAACTCAATGAGGTTGTTGGCCAAGAACAACCAGGTTCATTAGTCATCGCCGAGGAGTCAACCTCTTGGTCTGGTGTGACGCGGCCAACCGAATGGGGCGGCCTCGGGTTTTCTCGCAAGTGGAACCTCGGTTGGATGCACGACACGTTGAGCTACTTCGCTCAAGATCCCATTCATCGAGCATTTCACCATCACGAGCTGACGTTTCCTATGGTCTACGCACCAGACGAACGCTGGATTCTTCCGCTGAGCCACGATGAGGTGGTCCACGGCAAAGGGTCCTTGCTGCACAAGATGCCGGGCACCCACGAAGAACAACTTGCGCATCTGCGAAGCTTGTTGGCTTGGCAGTGGTGTCACCCCGGCAGACAATTGCTCTTTATGGGATGCGAGTTTGCCCAGGAGCGAGAATGGTCACACGATGGTGAGATCGACTGGTTCTTGTTGCAGCGCGACGGCCACGAAGGTGTCCGCAGACTCGTCGCGGATCTCAACTCTGTGCAGACACAGTACCCGGCACTTTGGGCTGGAGATGATGATCTTGATCACCATATTGGATGGCTTGATGCAGACGACCATGAGCACTCAATCTTTTCATTTTGGCGGTCAATCCCAGACTGGTACCGACTGAAGGCCGGTCAACGTGCTGCCACCGAACCGAGCTATCTCGGCTCAGTAGCAGTAGTCGCAAACCTGACGCCAGTGCCTCGACACGGTTATCGCCTTGGTGTTCCCAGTAGTGATCCGTGGCAGGTCGTTCTTGATACGGATGCTCAGGCCTACGGTGGAACTGCAACACCAGTGGGAGGGAATGCGGAGGGGCTTTTGTTCGTAGATTCCAGCACCCCGTGGCAGAACCAGGCGGGCTCATTGCTGCTGACCCTGCCACCATTGTCGGTGATTATTCTGGCCCCAAGCCGAGTACCGTGATGCTTGTGGACGTAACCCTGTGGAACTAGAACCGTGGAACTAGCACCGTGGAAGTAGCGACTGCTTGTTACCGGCATCCGCAAAAAGAAGCGGCGGTGAGTTGCCAGCGATGCGAGCGCCCGATCTGCACTCAGTGCATGGTGCAGGCTTCGGTGGGTTTTCAATGCCCCGATTGCACCTCGGCGAGGCCTCAGCAGGTGATCAACAGTCGCACCTTGTTTCGGGGGCATAACGAGGTTGTGGTTGGCAAGGTCATCATCGGAATAAACGTTGCCGTATTTGCCATCATGGCGTTGCTCAGCGGCGACCCGAACGGCGCATCAGGGCCGTTGTATGAGTACGGTGCGTTGTTTGGACCACTTGTTTCAGTAGGTGAGTGGTGGCGTGTTTTCACAAATGCGTTCCTGCACGCTGGTGTCTTGCATCTTGGGATGAACATGTTGTTGCTGTGGTTTTTGTCTCAAGAGATGGAACCAGTGCTTGGTAAAATGCGTTTTACCATCATGTATGTGACCGCACTGATCGGCGGTTCACTTGGGGTGCTTGTTTTGTCGCCGGTGTCCCCAACCGTTGGAGCCTCGGGTGCTGTCTTCGGGTTGATGGGCGGGCTGATTGTCTTGCAGTTGCGTGCGCATCAGAACCCTTGGAAATCAGGCATCGGTGGGCTCGTGTTAATCAACTTGGTGTTGACCTTTGCCATCCCGGGAATCTCGATTGGTGGCCACCTTGGTGGGCTCTTGGCAGGAGCGGCAGCCGGTGCCGTCTTGCATCCCCTAAGTTGGCCGCAACAGGGTGCAGCACTGCGGTCGACTGTGGTGGTTGGGTTTGCGTTCACCCTTGGCGCATTCGCCTTAGCGGCGGCAAGTCACTTCACAGTCCACCCGCTCTTCTAGCTACCCCATCTTTTACCCGCTTTGTCTTGCGCCTGACCCCCTCTAGGGGGTCAGGCGCAAGACAAAGCGATGGTTGCTGGCGGGCGGGCTGGTTGCAGGCTGGGGTCTTGTAGTTCAGAGGTAGCGCTGCTGCAGGTTCTTTAGGTTGGTCCTCCACACATGGCGCAACACTGGCTTTGCCACGGTTGCTCCGATTGGGCCGCCAAGCCACCAAGGAAAGATCAGCCGCTCGGTCCACTCGAATGAGGTTTTTGTGGCTGATTCGGCAGGGCCAACGGGCTTCAGCTGAAACACGCCTGTGCCAGTGATCAGCCCCACATGGCGAACTCCCATTTCTTTGCCCGGCACCCAACTCGTGATCTCCATATGGTCAGTCAGGCGAAATGGGCCGATGGCGGTTGCGCAATCAAACTCGGTTCCTGTCCCTGATTGCTGACTGCTTGTGAACGCAATCGAAACTGCGTCCTCCATCCACTCAGGATGCGTTGAGATGTTCTCGATGTCTGCCCATACTTCTTCAGGGGACGCATCAAGAACCACGTTGACAGTGATACTGGGCATCTGCGAACAGTACCGAATCTTTGTCTAGCTTTTTGGGCAGGCGCCCGGCCTGCCCGAGCCTGCTAATACGGTGCAGAATAAGGAGATGCAGGATTCCACCGGCACTCAGGCTCTTGCCCGGCAGTTAGCCGAGGTAGGCCGAGAAGTGCGAGAACTCCTGCGAAGCACAGCAGTTCACGGCACCCAGGTCGAGATGGACCGCCGAGTGGTACGTACCGAGGGCGGCGATGACGTTTACGGTGTTGATGCTCGAGCCGAGGAAGTACTGATTGCTGCGCTCAATCGTCGCTGCGCAGAACGCTGGCCCGGAACTCTGGTGATGGAGGGTTTTGATCAACCTGTGCCGATTGGAGCAGCCCCGCCCGAGGGTGAAGCCGTATGGACCTACCTAGCAGATCCAGTTGATGGCACGCGTGGCTATCTAGCCGGGTTGCACAGTGGATGGGTTCTGCTTGGTGCGGGTCGATCTGCAAAGGTGCTAGAAGATCTTGAGGTGGGTGCAGCAGTAGAGATCCCTACTACACGCGCAGCAGTGGCGATGGTTGCCTGTGCAGATAGCAGCGGGTTTTTGAGTGTGCAAGATGACCTGCTTACAGCTGAGCACTCCTCTGTGCACCGTGAGCTTCAGCCGAAAACCGATGCAGACTTGCAGCGCAGTTTTGTGACTGTTGTACGGTTACTTCCCGGGGGTCACGGGCCAATTGGCGCATGGGCAGACGAGTTCTTGCAGGGCTTAGAGGTCTACGACGACATGTACCCCTGTAGCGGTGGTCAGTTGATGGCAGTAGCAACCGGTAGTGCATCTGCGGTAGTTGATCCCCGACCCCTTTTACACCCGGAGGGGTTTCATACGCACCCTTACGATCTTGCTGCTTTCGTGGTGGCGCGTGCGGCTGGCGTGATTGTCGAAGCGCTGCCACCTGGCCCGCTTCGTTATCCAATAGATACTTCAACCCCCGTTGCGTGGGCGGCTTATGCCAATGAAGAGATTGCTAGCCAACTTCGCGTTCGGCTACCGAAGCTGGCACTGTAGACAACTCAATCGCTTGACTGTGGAGTCAAGCGAACTCTCCCTCTCTCTTCCCCCGAGGTCACACTGTGAGCGTCCTACCCGGAGATATTCTGCGCGACACCGAGCCAACGGCAGTCAGTGGCATTGCTGGCCGCTTTAGTGCCCTGATACCCGAGGCATGGCGGATCTTCTATGCCTTCGGCGGTGCCACCATGGCAACTGCGTTAAGAGTTGCCGAGATGGCGCTTGAACGTGAAGACCTGCACCTGGTCTCCTCCGAAGCGATGTTTTGCCAAGCAATTCCGGTTGGACCGGTTGCTGCGAGCGCCGAGATTCTGAGACAGGGAAAAACCGCAGCGCAGGTTCTTGTTCGGCTCTGGGCCCTTGACCCGCAGTCTCCCGACCCGAGTGCCGCAGAACGAAGCGACCTCATGGTCATGTGCGTGTTTGGATTGAGCGAGGAAAGCCCGTTTGAGTTTGTTGGCGCCCTAGCCCCCGATGTACCCGATCCTGATGACTGCCCACAACCACCTCCGCGGCCTGATGATTCGCCATTCAATAACATTGCCTATCACGAGCAAACCGAGTTCAGATTTTGTAACTCCCATATCAAGTGGAACGAAGAGTTCCCTGCTGGTAAACCAGAAAGCGCCTCGTGGTTTCGCTTTAAGGTTCCACCGCTTCGCTCAGACGGCAGTTGGCATCCGGCCTCTCTCGCATTGCCAGGAGACATTCTCGGCCCTGCTGTGCACGCCGGTGCTGGTGGATCGGTCCCGCCGTTTCTCGTGATCAGTCTGCAGCTGGGTTTGCAGATCGTAAATGAGGTGCGCGGCGAGTGGTTGTTGCAGCACACGAAGTCTCAGGCTGCAGGTTCGGGGTACGCATCTGGAACAGCGGAGCTCTACGACCAAGACCGCCGGCTCGTGGCAGTTGCTACTCAGTGCGCAAAGATTCAGCCGATCAAACTTGGCTAGGCGTCAAGCGGTACACGCTTACATGGGCCGCTCCCTGTGGATCGAACGCTGTGCCGCTCCAGTCTGAGTGACGTTCTTGGAGCTCAAGCCCAGCTGCACTAGCGAGTTCGTCGAGCTGGGTGGGCGTAGCGACTCGAATCCTCCATGGTCGTAATCGAACTGGCTCCCCGTCTCGGAGTTCGATGTGCTGGCCAGTGACTTCGCCTGTAGAGGCAGTTGCATCCGTTGCAATCAGAACCACTGCATGTGCGCTGACTTCTTTTACAGAGAGCCTGCGTTCGTTGAGTTCTAACGGCGCGGGAATAAAAGCCTCGACAACAAGCAGCCCGTTCGGGGCAAGCGCCTGTGCAGCGCTATGAAACAACGATGCTTGTTCCCCCTCCTCTGACAGGTTGAACAACAAATTGAACGCTGCCACCACGAGATCAAAAGGGCCATGCGGCCATGCGGCAGGATCTGCTACATCTCCGAGTGTCAACGCAATCTCTGCAGCTCGGGGCTTTACTCGCAGTAGTTCTAGCATGGCGCCAGAGGAGTCCATGCCGTGTACCTCGAAGCCTGCCTCAGCTAGGGGCAGCGCTAGGCGGCCAGTGCCAATCCCTAATTCCAACAGCCGCGCTCTACTTGCGGTTCTAGGTCCGGTAGCAGGCCCGCTAACTGCCGTGGCCGAGTTCTGTAACGCTTGAAGCGACAGTGAGTTCAGGCGCCTCACTGCGGCATGAGTCGATAGTTCGGCTGGGTACCAATCGTCGTAAACATCAGCAAAGCTCTGACCATAGGTGCTGGCATCAAACCCTCGGGCGGGTAGTGGTAGTTCCATAGGGCTTAGTCTTTCAACTTCTGGCAGATTGGTACTCATCCTGAAGATCCGAGTTGAGCCCTGAAGTAGAACAGGTTGCAGTTTTTTCACTAGGCGGCCACACTCAGATGGGTATGGACTTTGAGGACTCCCCAGAAGAACGCAGTCTTCGAGCCGAGGCGAGAGCTTGGCTCAAAGCAAACGCAAAGCCTCTAGATGTTGAGTCGCTCAGCGATTTGCGCACGCATCGCGCTCATACCGAAGAGCAAGACCTTGCCTTGCTTGATGAGGCCCGAGTCTGGCAGCAACACAAAGCTGCCGCTGGGTGGGCAGCCCCCCACTGGCCCGTAGAACATGGCGGCCGTGGCCTTTCGCCGTTACTAGCAGGAGTCTTTGCCGCAGAGGAACAAAAGTTCGATGTGTCCGGAAACATGTTTTCCGTGGGGGTCGGCATGGCTGGACCTACCATTATTGAGTGGGGAACCAAAGCGCAGCAGGATCAGTTTCTTGCTCCGATTCTGACCGCCGAGCATATTTGGTGTCAGCTTTTTTCTGAACCGGGTGCAGGCTCAGACCTTGCCGGTCTTGCAACAAAAGCAGTGTTGGATGGTGATGAATGGGTGGTGAACGGACAGAAGGTCTGGACGTCAGCCGCGCACTATAGCGACTACGGCGTCTTGCTGGCTCGCACGGATTCAGATGTGCCAAAGCATCGCGGGATCACATGCATCTTGGTAGAGATGCACTCGCCAGGAATTGAGGTTCGCCCGCTTCGCCAGATCGATGGAGCTATTCACTTCAACGAAGTGTTCTTAGATGATGTGAGAGTGCCAGTCGGCAACACTCTTGGACCAGTGGGCAGCGGTTGGGGAGTGGCCATGACAATGCTTGCGCACGAGCGGGCTTCGATTGGCGGCGGCGGCATGTATAGCTTCGATCAGGTTCTGACTCTGGCTCGAAGCGTTGCAGACACTTCCGATCCAGTGACGCGGCAACGACTGGTTGATCTCTACACGCGCTTTGAGATGCTGCGGTTCTTGGGGTACCGGGTTCGCACCGCCGCAGAGCGCGGAGAGTTGCCCGGCCCAGAAAGCTCGGTGTTGAAGCTCGTAGTGTCCGGGCTTTATGAGGTCGGCGGGGATCTTCTGTTAGCGCTTGAAGGAGCAGCAGGCATGCTCAACGGCGCTGATGCGCCCTTCGGAGGCAAGTTCCAAGACCTGTTCATGGGGCAATGGGCGCCAAGAATCGGCGGTG
>JBIKPA010000114.1:0-8721 GCA_044357715.1 Microthrixaceae bacterium | reverse complement strand
GTCAATCGCAGGCAGCAGTACAACGTCATCTATTGAGTGCGCCTCTTCGATCCCGAACGGTCCTACTGATGTTCGCCGTAGACCACACAGATGCGCTCCCCCACCAAGCGCGTGGCCGAGGTCTGCAGCAAGAGAGCGCACATATGTTCCAGAGGAGCATTCAACAGTCGCCGTCCACAGCAATGGGTCTTCTGTTGGAACAAGATCGAATTGCGTCACTGTGACGGGCCGCGGCTGCCTCTCCACTTCAATCCCCTCACGGGCGAGCTGATGAAGACGACGGCCGTCAACTCGAAGCGCCGAGACCATCGGTGGCACCTGTTGCAGGTCGCCCGTAAGGGCTTTGGCCTCTAGGTGAACTGCCTCGGGGGTAATCCCCGACATCTCATGTGTGACTGTGACGGCCCCATCTGAATCGAGTGAGTCGGTCTCAACTCCAAACCGGATGCTCGCCTGATACACCTTTGAAACCCCGGTGATAAAGGTCAATAACTTTGTGGCAGCACCCACTCCAAGAACAAGCACACCAGTTGCCATTGGATCCAGCGTTCCCGCATGCCCCACACGAGGGGTGTCGAGTTTCTTGCGGACTGCAGCAACCACATCGTGACTTGTCATTCCAGCAGGCTTGTCAATAACGCAGACTCCTACCGGATCTCCTGGCCGGTTACCGCGTGAACGACTCACTCCCCACGTCTCTCAGTTTCTCTTTCGCTTTCTTTAACAATCTCCTGTTCAGAAGCCTCAGACGCAGTTTCTGCTTGGGGTTCAGTTTCAGTTTCGTCTAGCTCGCCACGATCACTCATACCGCGCAAGATCTCCTCTATGCGTAGCGCTGAGCTCAAAACCAGGTCCGGCCGAAACTGAATCTGCGGGGTTTTTCGCGTGCTGACCTCTCGGTTGACGAGTTTTTGTATAGGCCACCGCAACTCATCTAGAGCCTCTGCCACCTCTTCCGCTCGCCCTTCCTCCTCGGCGGACATAGCAGAGTAAAAAACATCTGCATGTTCAAGGGATCCATCAACTTTTACTGCAGTTATCGTGACCATTTCTAGGCGTTCATCGCCGATTCTTTCGAGCTCAGAAGCAACGATTTCCCTCATGAGTTCACCAATGCGGTCAGTACGACTGAACTGCCGAGGAGCGGAGGACCTTTGTCTTGCCATGCACTATTCGTACCACGCCGAGTAGCGCACTAGCTGATCAGCTACTGAGAAGTAGTCCAAAAAAGTGAGGATGCCACCAACATTTCCTGAACGAAAGATTCGATCGGACAAGTTTCTGAGGATTTCTAAGTTTGGCAAAGGACGAGTTCCAAGGTTTTTTGGGTATTCACGGCAAACTAGTTGCGCATGACTGAGACAGCCACGCTTAACAGACGTTCTGCGACTGGGCATCGTAGAGCCAGCCCACTGGCGTTATCCCTAGTGGGCGTTATCGCCGCGGGCGGGGGAATCGCAGCCGTGATGCTCTTTGATAGCAGCCCCACGATGTGGCCAGCAGCTGATGCTGCCTATCGCGCAGCCTTGGTTGCCTTATGCGCAATTGCCGGGTCGAGGTCAAGAAGGTGGACCCTGCTCTGGGCGGGTGTTATTGCGGCTGCAGCCAGCTATACGCCTGTGCAATACCTTGCGATCACAGCATCGTTTATTGCAGGCGGAATGCTTGTCTTCAAATTTCGCCATCGGGTTCTTGGCGCCGCGGTAGGTGCCCTCGAAGGGCTTTGCGTCCTTGGACTATCTCGACCGACCACTTCGGGTGCCACTGCTGTTGTGGCCGCTGTTGCGGTTCTTCCGCTTCTTGTATCTGGCTTTTTGCATTCGAGACAACGCTCTCAGCGAGTAGTAGTAGTTGCTGCAGGGTTCTTAGGCATTGTCGGAGTTGTTGCAGTTGCCGGCACAGCATTTGTTGGTTGGTCACAGCGTTCCGCAATTGAGTCTGCCGTCACGCAGACTCAAGACGCAGTGACGCTCGCTGCCTCAGCCACCCCGGATGCCTCGACAGTTGCATTTGGAGAGGCCAGCACAAGCTTCGAATTGATTAAAAACGAACTGAGTTCTTGGTGGCTATTGCCTGCCAAGGCGTCACCGATCTTGGGTGCCAACCTGCACGTCATTCGATCTGCAGCGGATGCGGGATCTGAACTGAACGCAGTTGGCAGCAGCCTGAGCACACTCGCTTCAAGCGACTCCTTACGCGAGCCGACCGGCGGGGTAAACCTGACCGAAGTACAGAAGATTCAAAAACCAATTGGCGACGCTGCTCAACAGGTTGAGGATGCGCTGTCCGTTCTTTCAGCAACGAACTCCCCATTTCTACTCCCGCCGGTGGACGCTGCATTAGACGAACTTTTATCTGAGCTAGCTCAAGCCAACGAAACTGCTCAAACTGCTCAAATGACCGTTCAGCGCTTGCCAAGCCTCTTGGGCGCCGAAGGACCCCGTCGTTATGTCATGTTGTTAGGGAACCCAGCAGAGTCGCGCGATATTGGTGGGCATATTGGTAACTGGGCAGAAATCAGTGCAGATAAAGGCGTGCTTACCCTGGTGAAGGTGGGCCAACCCTACGATCTTGCAAGCCCAGCCACCTCACCGCCGTTGAGCCTCAAACCTGGAGCCTATCCACCATCGCTGTTAGAGCTTCGTCCACAGAACTTCCCGCAGAACTGGGGTGGAACTGCAGATTTCCCAACAGTCGCCGCAATTTCGAAGGACCTTTTTGAACAGGCACGTCCCGGGGCTGCCGTAGACGGTGTCATTTACGCTGACCCTGCAGCGTTTGCCGCTCTCCTGAACTTCACTGGGCCCGAGCCTGTTCCGGGAACAGACCTTGAGTTAACCCCTGACAACGCAGAGAAGTTCCTCACCACAGATCAGTTCTCCCTGTTCAAAACCGAGACAGAGGCAAACCAAGTGGTGTCTAACCTCATTGACAACGTGGTGAGACAATTCGGGACATCTCAGCTACCAGCCCCGAAATCACTCGTCGACATCCTTGGGCCTCTGGTCAAACGTGGCAGCTTGCAGTTCTATTCCTTCGACGATAAAGACCTGCCACTTCTGGAACGCCTTGGGCTCACCGGCAAGGTCGAGCGTCCCGTCGGAGGCGACCTGCTTTCCGTGCTGACTAGGAACGCAAACCCCTCAAAGATCGATGTTTACCTGCAGCGGCAGTCTGAGTACGTCGTCGACTGGGATCCGCTCTCGGGGCGTCTGACAGCTACCTTGAAAGTCACTCTGACCAACAGCGCTCCGGACTCTAACCTCGCCGATGTAGTGGCCACTCAAATCCCCACCCTGTCGGCTGGAACCAACCGAACGATCGTCTCAGTCCTGAGCCCCTGGAAAGTTGACTCTGCGCTTTTGGACGGTAAGCCCACCTCTGTGGGAACTCAACCAGAGCTTCCCGGAGTTCGCAGGCATAACCTCTTGGTTGACCTCCCACCGGGTTCGACTCGGGTTATCGAACTTGCACTCGCAGGAACAACCGATAGAGAAGTTCCCTACACCATTGCGTGGGTAGGCCAGCCCACTGCTACCCGTGCGGACTCAATGAAGATGGAACTGCTAACTCAAGATGTGCTCTCAGGCGAGGGCTCAATGAGTGCCTTTCACAGATTCGCAGGGGACGTCGACGAGCTCTACACGTTCATGAACCCGGCTCTGTGAGCTGCTTTTTCTGCGCCGAGAGACCTTCTAGAAGAAAAAGACTGGACTTTGTTCAGGTTTTTGGGTAATACTTGCGCTATTCGTGTTGCGCGGGGTAACACACATAGGCGAAATAGTGTTTCCAAGGGGGATCATGAATATTACCGCTCTCACTAGAAATCGTGTCTTGTTGCCCGGTCTCGTAGCCGTGCTCGCAGGGCTTGCTGTTGCGTGTCCGGGGCCAACCCCTATGCCAACAACTACCACCACAAGCACCACGACAGCATCCACAACTACAACGACCATCGATCCAAACTGCGCCGCATATACGCCAAGCAACGTTGCCCTGAGTTCGTCTACGGCGAGTCCAGGTGGTGGAATCATCGTTACCGGGACCGGAGAAGCTGGCAAACTGGTTGTGATCACACTTCGCAGCGTGGCCACGTTCGCTGTAGTAGCCACTGGTGAAACTGCCACTGTGGAACCTAATGAGACTTGGGAAACACCAGTGATCATTCCGGGAACAGTTGCGCCAGGCGAGTGGGATGTCATTGCAACTGCTCAGGGTTGTAGTGCAGAGGCAACAGCTTCGCTCACAATCGTCCCCTGATTCGTTTCACAAAATCAGCTCAGCAATGCTGAGCTGATGGGTGATCCATTTGTTCATCGAAGAACCCCGCTGGCTTCGGCCGGCGGGGTTCTTCGCGTTTCCTAGAGCCATCTGTATGTCTTGGTTGGCATGTGTCGCACCCAGCAGAACTAGGTCAGCTTTGCTGAGGATCGGGCATTGGTGAACCGACCAAGGGCGCGCGGCTATTCGTACGCACAGGCTCTACAGCTAGCTGGGGTTTATTCGCAGCAGCTTTAGGTGCGAGGAATTTCCTTGAGCTCGAAGGTCTCGATGATGTCGCCTGACTTCAGATCTTGGAAGTCTGAGAGCCCAATACCACACTCGTAACCGGATGAAACCTCGCGCACATCGTCTTTGAAGCGACGAAGGGAACTGACCTCGCCCTTCCACAAGATGTTTCCATCTCGCAAGAAACGCACCTTCGAGTTTCTAGTGATCACACCAGACTGCACCAAGCAGCCAGCCACGGAACCGATCTTTGGCACCTTGAAGACTTCCCGGACTTCGGCATCGCCGGTCACGATCTCTTCGTACTCTGGCTCGAGCATGCCGATCATGGCAGCCTCTACCTCTTCAAGAAGCTTGTAGATAACCTCGTAGGTACGAATCTCTACGCCTTCAGCAGCAGCCAAATCTCTTGCCTGACGACTTGGGCGCACGTTGAACCCAATCAATGTGGCTTCCGAGGTTGCGGCAAGAGCGATATCTGACTCAGAGATGCCACCCACGCCGCGGAGGACGAAGGCTACCTTGACCTCTGGGCGTTCAAGCTTCTGTAGGCTTTCAGTGAGTGCCTCGAGCGAACCCTGGGCGTCGGCTTTGACGATGAGGTTGAGGTTGGTCTGCTCGCCGGCTTGAATCTGAGCAAAGATGTCTTCAAGTCGTGCCCCCTGCAAATTAACCGAGGAATCTCTACCGCGAGCGGCTTCACGATGCCAACGCTCCCGTGTTTCTGCCACAGAGCGTGCTTTGCGTTCATCGGGGGCAACAATAAAGTCATCGCCAGCAAAGGCAATGTCAGACAAGCCAAGAACCTCTACCGGAGTTCCGGGCAGAGCCTCCTTTACTTGATCGCCGTGATCATTGATCAATGCCCGAATGCGACCCCATGCAGGGCCGGCAACTAGCGGGTCTCCCACATGCAGTGTCCCGTGCTGCACCAAAACCGATGCAACCGGTCCACGGCCGATATCTAGGTGAGCTTCAAGAACAACACCGCGAGCACGTCCAACTGGACTTCCACGCAGATCTTCTACCTCTGCTACCAACAGAAGTGTGTCAAGGAGGTCGTCGATACCAGTGCCAACAAGCGCAGAGACTTCGACCACTACGGTGTCTCCGCCCCAAGACTCAGGCACAAGCTCATGCTCTGCAAGCTGCTGCAGCACTCGGTTTGGGTCTGCGCCCTCACGATCGATCTTGTTCATTGCAACAACAATGGGCACTTCCGCAGCACGTGCGTGAGCAATAGCCTCGATCGTCTGCGGCATGACCCCATCGTCAGCAGCTACTACTAGGACAACGATATCTGTTGCTTCGGCACCTCGAGCACGCATAGCGGTGAACGCCTCGTGACCAGGAGTATCGATGAAGGTAAGTGATTTGCCATTCTTCTCTACCTGATAAGCACCAATGTGTTGCGTTATCCCGCCAGCTTCGCCGGCCACCACATTGGCATTGCGGATCTTGTCAAGAAGCTTTGTCTTACCATGATCAACGTGACCCATCACGGTGATCACTGGGGCGCGCGACGGCCACGACTCGTAATTCTCTTCGTCGTCCTCTGGTACCTCAAGAACCTTCTGAAGCTCAACCTCTTGTTCTTGGCCAAGGTCCACAAGAGAGATTTCAGCTCCAACCTCGGCAGCGAAAAGCTCGATCATCTCGTCGGGAAGCGATTGAGTCGCAGTTACCATCTCGCCCTGTTGCAGCAAGAACCGCACGACGTCTGCAGCGGTTCGGTTGAGCCTTGCGCTCAGATCCTGAGGAGTTGAGCCACGCTCGATAACAATGACGCCTTCTGGCACCGGAGCGCTAGCTGGCGTATAGGTCGGAATATCCATTGGCTGGAGTTCTTCACGGTTGCGGCGACGACGCCCCTTACGCCTTGGAGGCCGCTGTTGCGGCCCGCCCGGTCGACCGCCACCGGGACGACCTCCACCTGGCGCTCCGCCAGGACCGCCACCTGGACCGCCGCTCGGACCGCCGCCAGGACCTGCGAAACCGCCCCCGGAAGGTCGATTGAAGCCTCCGCCGGAGGGGGCCGAGGAGCCTCCTCGTGTCGATTCGCCAGCAGTGCGCCCAGGGCCTCCCGGTCCGCGACCAGAAGGAGCTGGCCCTCTGCCGCCGAGGCCTGGGGGCGGCGGAATAGGCTTGCCGGTCAGAGATCGAGGTGGCCCGGGTGGAGGCGGAATGAGCTTGCCGCTACTCGAAACTGGTGGTCCCGAGTTCGCCGGCTTCTCGCCACTTGTCGCATCAGAAGCGGGCTGAGCAGGCTCGGCTGACTTCTCTAGCTGCTCCGTTGCGGGCTCGCCTACCGGAGTTGATTCGGTAGTGGGCTGCACTTCGGCTGCTACTTCTGCAGTTGGCGCGGTCGCCTGCTTCGCAGGCTCGGCCTTGGGTTCAACTGTTGCGGGCGTAGCCTGCGCAGCCGCTGGTACTTGCGCAGCAGTTGGGGCCTGTGCCGCCGCTGGTGCCTGCGCTGCCGCTGGTCTTGTGGGAGTTGGCTTTGAAGAAATGACTTTGCGGGGCGCAGCCGAAGGTGTCGCAGCAGGCGCTGCAGCAGAACTCTCACCTATCGGCGCAACTGCTTCTTGGCCTGCATTCTGTAGCGAAGCCTCTGCAGCCTCAGCCTGAGGAGCTTTGGTGGCAGAAGGCTTGAGCGCAGGGGTTGACGGCTCTGTGGGAGCACTGCCGCTCTTAGATGCGTCTGGTTGTGCGGCTTCAGCCGCTGGTGAGTCGGAATCCTTTTTGGCAGCGGCCTTCTTTGCAGGGGCCTTCTTAGCAGGGGCCTTCTTTGCAGCAGCCTTCTTGGCTGGAGCCTTCTTCACTGGCTCGGGCTCTTCGGGCTGTTGTTCCCGAATCAGGCCGTCTCTCTTCGCCCTGCGACGCACACCGTCTGCATAGGCATCGTCTAGCGAGGATGAGTGACTCTTAACGCCGTATCCGAGCGCGTCGCAGATGTCCATGCACTCTTTGTTGGTGAGACCGAGCTCTTTTGCTAGCTCGTGCACTCGTTGCTTTGCCAAGACGTTCCGTTCGTTCTGTGAAGTAATGCTCGCCGGGTGATCCGGCGAATTTCCCGCTACCGAGCCTGCAGAGGCTCGCGCTTCGGGTTGCCGGACGCTGCCGACAGGTATCTATTCTTTCACGGATCGCAGCTCGGCACGAACTGCATAAGAGAATCTCAGCCGAGAGGCAACCCTTCTCTCAACCGCAACAGACCCTCACCGTGGATTTAGTGCAAATATCAAGCCTCGGGCGCAGTTTGCGAGCTAGCGGAATCTGTCTCTGAATCAGATTCCTCAGCTAGGTCCTTCAGTTCTGCTTCTTCTTCATCTACCTCGAGCTCTGCGATGAGTTCAGACACCTCTTCGATCGCCTCAGCGATCTCGGCATCAAGTACTTCTTCCACCGCTTCTTCCACGAGCTCTATTTCTAGTTCCTGAGCTAGTTCGGCGGCTTCAAGTTCTGGAGGAGCCGCGCGGTTTTGCATTTCCTCCCATTCCGCAATGGTCATTGGGACACTTCCGTCAGCTGGCTTCCAGAGCTGTTCGCCGGCCTCGCTAACGATCCACTCGCCATCGGCATAGGAATCATTGCCGTAGGTGCGTTCGTAGGCCTCTTGCTCGGCAACATCTGACTCGCTACGAATATCTACGCGAAAACCCGTCAGACGGGTAGCTAGGCGGGCATTCTGGCCTTCTTTGCCAATCGCGAGCGACAGCTGAAAGTCTGGCACAATCACGTCAGCAACGCGCTTTTCGAAATCGATTCGAACCTCTTTCACCTTGGCAGGCTGCAACGCCTTCATCACAAAGTCGGCCGGATCATCAGAGAAGGGAACGATGTCGATCTTTTCTCCCTTGAGTTCGGTCACCACCATGCGAACGCGTGCTCCTCGGGCGCCAACGCAAGAGCCAACGGGGTCGACATTTTGGTCGTTCGACCACACTGCGATCTTTGTTCTATGGCCGGGTTCACGTGCACATGCCTTGATCTCGACTACGCCCTCCGCTATTTCGGGAACCTCGAGCTCAAAGAGTCGCTTGATTAAGCCTGGGTGGGTTCTTGACACGACAATCTGCGGGCCTTTTGCAGTTCGACGAACCTCGACGATGTAGGCCTTGACACGGTCTCCAGGCTCTGGGCGCTCGTAGTTGACCTGCTCTGATTGCGGAAGAAGCGCCTCGACCCTGCCAAGATCCAACAGGGTGTACCGAG
>JBIKPA010000113.1:0-8881 GCA_044357715.1 Microthrixaceae bacterium | reverse complement strand
TGTGGCGCCTGCGACCGTGGCCGGCTACTTGTCTGGGCTGCTCGGTGACGCTCCGGTCGAAACCACTCATGAGGCTTTTACCTCTTCGCTAGCAACCACCCAAGACATGGTTGACCAAATCATGGCGATCAAGGGCACCAAGACCCCCGACCACTTCCATCGTGAGCTCGGCAAATTGGTCTGGGACTACTGCGGAATGAGCCGTAGCAAGGCTGGCCTAGAGACGGCGCTCAGAGAGATTCCGGCACTCCGCGAAGAGTTCTGGAAAGAGGTCAAGGTATTGGGCTCTGGTAACGGGTTCAATCAGTCCCTCGAGAAGGCGCTTCGAGTGGCCGACTTTATGGAAATGGCAGAACTCAAGGTGAGCGACGCTTTGCATCGTGAAGAGTCTTGTGGCGGCCACTTCCGTGAGGAGCATCAGACCCCCGAGGGCGAAGCGCTTCGCGATGATGAGGACTTCGCCTATGTGGCCGCTTGGGAGTACGGCGGCCCCGATATTCACAAAGACTCAATCCTGAATAAAGAACCGCTGGTCTTTGACAACGTCACGTTGTCTCAGCGCAGCTACAAGTAGTCGGCCCGGACAAGGGAAGAAGAATAATTGTGAGCACCACCTTGAATCTGAAGCTCAAAGTCTGGCGGCAGGAATCTGCCGACGACATCGGAGCCTTTGAGTACTACGACGTTGCAGTCGCCGACGACGCATCCTTCTTAGAGATGTTGGATTACGTCAACGAGGGCCTGATCCTTGATGATCGTGAGCCGATTGCGTTCGACCATGATTGCCGAGAAGGAATCTGCGGTAGCTGCAGTTTGATGATCGACGGCCAAGCGCACGGACCGCAGAAGGGCACGGCAACTTGTCAGCTTTTTATGCGCAAATTCTCTGACGGTGATGAGATTGTGGTTGAGCCTTGGCGTGCCGCTGGCTTTCCACTAGTCAAGGATCTGGCAGTCAACCGGGCCGCTTTTGACCGCATCATCGAGGCCGGTGGCTATATCTCTGTCAACACCGGCGCTGCCCCTGATGCCAACATCACCTTGGTGCCCAAAGAAGCCGCTGATGCCGCAATGGACGCTGCAGCATGTATTGGTTGCGGAGCTTGTGTCGCCGCCTGCCCGAACTCTGCTGGAAACTTGTTTACCGCAGCAAAGCTGCAACACCTCAACCTGTTGCCTCAAGGCCAGCCTGAGCGACTCGCTCGCACCGAGGCAATGGTAGAGAAGATGGAAGAGTTCTTTGGGTCTTGCACGAACCATGGTGAGTGCCAAGAGGCCTGCCCGAAAGAGATCTCTGTCGACTTCATTGCAATGATGAACCGTGACTACCTGAAAGCGAAACTGGCTAACCGCAAGCGTTCCGGTCAGAAGAAGTTCGGCTAGCTCTAGGCCCGTTCGGCTTGAAAGGGCCGTATAGCCTCTGAGCTGTGATGAATCAGGACCAACAAATAGACGGTCCCCAAGTGATGATTCCCGGTTCAGAGTTTTTTCTCTCTGGGCTTGGCAGGATCTTGTTGCTCGTTGGCATAGTCGTTCTTGCAGTGCTGCTGCTGTTGGCACTGCGCCGAAAGAAACTTGGGCGGAAGGTTCCGCTGTTTTGCGCCTCGACGGTAGCTGTGGCCGGTCTTGCACTTACCGTTGCCTACTGGCCGCCACCGTTTTTTGTGCCCAAGTTTCCAACGCTTCCTGCATTGCTCCCGGCCGACTCGCTTTATTACCGACCGGTTACTGATCTGCCAGTCTCGGCTCAGAGTGAGCAATGGATTGCCTCACAAAACGGTTTGCCCTTGAGCGCCGGGTTTCGGGGAAGCGTCACAGATGGAGTTGCTTTCGGACTGCCCTTCAACCTTGTTGATAGCCAAACTGCAGTCAGGTCTGTTGAACTCACCCAATACCCTGCTGCGTCATTCCCTGGTCCGTATCCGATTACTGACCCTGCCTATATCGAGGGGATGCCCACGTATCACTTTGATCAGCATTACTTAGCAGTTGATCTTGCGAAGCGGCAGGCTTGGGAACTCATTGCAATTCGGTCTTGGTTTGGGCGTTGGCAGGCAGGAGCGGGCGCAACTTGGAGTATGGATTCTTTGGACTACCCAACTGGGTCAACCATTGCGGCACGGATGCCGTTACTACCCGGAACCATCACGTATGCCGAGGTTGAGGCCGGAGAAATCGGCCACGCCATTTTGGGTTCCACAGCAATATCGGCACCTGGCAAGTTTGTGTGGCCGGCACGCGGTGGCGACGGAGTTTCGACCGACCCAAATGCCCCACCGATGGGAGCATGGTTGCGACTCTCAGCCGATGCCGACCTGAGCGGCTTGGGCCCGCAGGCAAAAGTGGTTGCTCAGGCTGCACAAAAATACGGGGTGATCCTGTCTGATACTGGTCCCGGCTTCAAACTTCGTGGCACAGTCGATGCTCGGTGGGATGATGCCGATTTAGCCACCTTAGGCAAGCTCACAGCAGATGATTTCCAGGTGATTGACCCTACGTCAGTCATGGTCTCGCAAGATTCCCTTGCCATACGGCAGCCCTAATTTCAATACGCCAATCAGGGGTATCTCAGCAGTATCTCAGCGTTGTCTCAGCATCGGCTGGGCTAGACCTGATAGCGACTCAGTTTCTGGGTAAGACTGCCAGTCATGAATTCGCATCGGAAGGTTACTACTGGCAGTCTCGGCCTAACTTTGGCTGTGGTGTTCATGCTTGCGCTGTTGCCCGGGTGCAGCGCAAACCCAGGAGAGGTGAGCGCTCAGATGACATCTGACATGCGGCCAGCACCTAGTCCCTCAGACGAGTTCGGCGGCTCTGGCGATTTGGGTGACTTGGGCGATTTGGGTGACTTGGGTGACTTGGGTGACTTGGGTGATCAGCTAGAGGACTTTGCGACGGGCCTTGGAGATCTAGGTGACTGCGCAACCGTGGGTCTTGCCTACAGCCAACTCATCGCAGTTGCCTATACCTCGGACAACGCTGACGCAGAGATTGACAAGGTTCTTGGCGAACTGCAGGCCAAGGCGCCGAAAGACTTGCAGGACGACCTAGACCTAGTGGCTCAAACCTTGAAAGAAACCGCCGGTGGGGACTTTCTAGAAGCCACGAACGCGCTCAGTGACCCAGAGTTTGTTCAGGCAAACGAGGCCATCATTAACTGGATTAGCTCTGAGTGCGGTGGCTGAACGCTGCCGGCAAGCTAGGGGGCGCTGAGACAGTGTTGCTATAAAACCGCGTTATGACGAAATGCGGTCTGCCGTCGCCTTGCGGGTGCTTTTTGACTCATCACTCGAACAGAGTTTGGCACTGTGGTTCACAGGCGATTGGTGAGTGGGGAGTGGCGATTGATGAGTGCCATGAAGCTGACTATAAGAAGACTTTTTTCTGGCGTTTTTGTTGCAGCAACTGCGCTACTTGGACTCGGTTCGATCCAAGCTTCAGCAGTAGGTGCGACAGCATCAGTTCAGTCTGCAGTGAGCTACGCAAAGCCTGGAGCATTCTGCAGGGCCGAACTGGGCGGACAGAAACAAGAGTCGGTTCGGGGTGTCGTTCTGACCTGTACGACCTCGCAAACCGATAGCCGCTTTCGGTGGCGCGAAGTAGTCAAGTAAACCCTTGTGACCTTGTGTCCGCTGCGCGGATTTCGAGGGTATCGAGAGCAAATCGAGGGTTGCCCCACAAGGCTGGCTGACCTGGGCTGGCTGAAATCGGTCGGCAAGCTGGTCTAGGGCTGTGGCGGTTGGTTCCACTCGATCCAACCCCCTCCTGTGCGCCCATCGGCATGAGTCACCTTTGCCATTGCCCTCGGGAACCGAGCCTCTCGGCCGTCAGGGTGAACCAACAGCACTGGTGAAAACGCTATTGGCTCAAACTGAACATCGAACTGCCCAAAGCGGGTTCGAGTCCCTGTGGGCATTCCCTCGCGGCCTTCGTCAATCTCAACCTGCACCAGATCACTCTCGACAAACTGATCAGACCCAGCAGCAAGTTCATAGCCCACGCCCCACTCGCTTTGGGCAGAAAATCCGCCGGCGCTATGCCAGCGCTCGCCATCTTCTAGGCGCCCGGCAGTCCAACTCCAAGGCATGGCCCACCAGTCGCGCGCAGCACCCCAAGAATGGTCCCGCTGCCCCCAACCATCAAACTCAATGCGCTCATCACCAACAAGAATCTGCCCCTGCACTCGACAAGGGATCTCATAACGCGGCGTTACCGGAGGCCACTGATATGCGCCACGGTCGGTGATGAAGTCCAGTTCAAACCCAAAGGGCACAACCGTGCCACGGGGATCGTGGTACACCTCTGCGGGGTCATCAAGAGATAACCCAAACGCCTCGAGGTTGATCGACATGTGTTCATTTGGCACCTCAATCACATGGTCAGCCCAAAGCCCCTCGTGGCGAAGCTCAAGCGAACTAGCCGACTTCGGCATGACAACCTCATGCTCGATGACGGTTACTAGAGGGCGGTCCGGGCCAACTAGGCAAGCCCAATACCAGACGCGATTGAGGTTCGGATAAAAGCCGATACGAGCGTAACCACCTAGGGTCAGATCCTCATTGAACCAGTCCATATAATACGATTCGTTCCACAGTTCGGTACTGTCGGGAAGGTGCCGATGTTCGTCTCTAGGATCGGGAGTTGCCATCTTCACAGTCTGTCAGGTGCGCTCCCTGACTGCGCGTCGATTGCCTCTGCGATCAACATGGGGACCAACCGTGGCTGGGTCACTAAGCTAATGGGGTGACGCAGTACTTGAGCGAAGAATGGCTAGACCAGGCAGCGGCAGCATTAGCTGCAGACCCAGCAATGGCTGCGGCCACCGCCGAGGTTGACCTGAGCATCCGTTATGAGGTGACAGGTTCACCCACCGGCAAAACCGTGTACGGCATCCGCATGAATCACGGGTCAACCTTGCTTGAACCTGGACCTGCAAAAGATGCGCAGGTGAGCTTTGCAATGGACTACGACACTGCTGCGGCAATTGCTCAGGGCGAGCTATCAGCCCAAGCCGCCTTTATGCAGGGCCGCCTCAAGCTAGACGGCGATGTCTCGGTGCTGATCCGTCAGCATTCAGCAATTGATGGGTTTTCAGATGCTCTAGCACCCCTAAGAGAAGCCACCACCTATTAGCTCTGGCTCATCAGTGCTTGTTTGAGATCACCAACTGCATGCTCTTCACCGTGACTTTGTCTCGGAAGTAACTGCTGTGATTATCAATCGGGTTTCCTAGCCCGTCCTCGCCATCAAGAAGTTGCGTGGCACCAAATTCTGGATGGTACACCGCCGATCCAAGCAGCGATTGGCCAAACAAAGAGGATGCCACGGGGTCTGCACCGTGTTCGATCACAAATACTGTGGACTCAGACCCAGGCCCACCTTGGAGTCGAAGCTGTTCGACGCCTGAGCGAAACGAACCGGGGCTACCCGCAAAGACCAGCCTGTCGGCCGCTAGGCCTTTGGCGCTTCCAGCCGCAACTGATACAAGGTACGCACCAAGGCTGTGACCAATAACGGTGATGTCTTGAGCCCCAGCAGTGCGAAGCGATGCAATGAACTTGCGTAAGTCTTTGGCACCGTTGTGAGCAGCAATATGTGAGCTTGCGCCGCCGTTGAGTCCGGCCAGAAGAAGGTTGGCGGGAGGGCTGTAGCCAAGCCACTGCACCACAGCAGTATCGGTTGCCCCGCGTTGCAACACCGCCGCTGCCAGGCGATTTGGGCGAGCGAAGTTACTCAAATCAGTTGAAACACCAGGTACCACAACTGCCACGTGCTTGGCATGGTCAATGTCTCCAAAGACCTCAGCCGCATGGCCAGACCCGATGGTGTCCACGAAGAGAAACTTGCGATGCCTGCCCTCTAGCGATTCCAGCCAGCTAACTTTTCTGTCGATCTCTTCAAGGGGATCGAACGGTAAAAACCGAATACCAAAGAGCAGTCCGCCAAGACCCGGCATCTGTAACCACTCGGCCCTTTGCGCTCGCAGCGCGTGTAACTCGTGAGCGATTGCCACTTGGTTGGACTGATACAAGCTCTGCAGCCCCTCAACACGCCCCAAATCAGCTGATCTGAGCTGGGTGCTACGAGCAGGACTGCTACTTGCCAGACTGCTACTTGCCAGACTGCTACCTGCTCGACTGCTACTAGCGAGGCGCTGCTGCTCTGCTTGTGCTCGCACCTGATCGGCGCTGTGACTCAGTGTGGTGCCTACGAGCCGCAGCGACGGCTGATGGACGTTCCTCCACGCAGAGCCAAATCTGACTGCCGCCGCACCCGACCACGTGCTTGCGGAAATCTGCATACCAAGGGAAGCCTGAATGTGTTCAAGCTGCCGTGCAGCGCCCTGCAGGTGGGTTGCAAACCGCTCCAAATCATCTGGGTCTGCGCCGAGTACTTGTTTGGATTCGCTGCCGACCACACGGGCAAAGCTAGAAACCGGCACGCGAAGATACAACGGGGAAGCATCCCCGTTACATCTCTCAAGCAGTCCCCGATGCACTCAAAGGTGCGTGCCAGGTTGAGGCTTTCTAGATCAGGCCAAGCTCTTTCACTGCGTCTCGCTCTTCGATGAGTTCACCCACCGAAGCGTCAATGCGACCACGTGAGAACTCGTCAATTTCTAGGCCTTGCACAATTTCGTACTCGCCGTCTTTGCAGATGCACGGGAACGAGCTCATGAGCCCCTCGGGTACTCCATAAGAGCCATCAGAGGGAACCGCCATCGACACCCAGTCACCCTCGGGTGTTCCTAGATGCCAGTCATGAATGTGCTCAATGGCTGCGTTTGCAGCAGATGCAGCAGAAGAAAATCCGCGAGCCTCGATCACTGCTGCGCCACGCTTGGCAACGGTGGGAATGAACTCGCCCTCAATCCATGCCTGATCATCAACCATAACCGCAGCGTTACGACCAGCTACCTCTGCATGGAACAGGTCGGGGTACTGCGTGGTGGAGTGATTACCCCAGATCGTCATCCGACGAATATCAGTCACGGGTGCATGCAGCTTGGCCGAAAGCTGCGCAATGGCACGGTTGTGATCCAAACGAGTCATTGCAGTAAACCGGCCGGGCTCAAGGCCTTCGGCATTGCTCAAAGCAATCAAAGAGTTGGTGTTGGCAGGGTTTCCGACAACCAAAATTTTGACATCTTTCAAGGCCGAGCGGCCAAGGGCCTCGCCCTGAGGCTTAAAGATGCCGCCGTTTGCTGTGAGCAAGTCTGAGCGCTCCATGCCAGCTTTACGGGGCATGGCACCAACGAGCAGTGCAGCACCACAATCGCCAAAGGCAACATCTGGGTCATCTGTTTGAATGATCTCTTCAAGCAGAGGGAAAGCACCATCCTCAAGCTCCATGGCAACACCCTTGAGCGCCCCGAGCGCTGGTGTGATTTCCAACATCTGCAGAATCACTGGCTGATCCTCGCCCAACATCGCGCCGCTGGCGATACGAAAAAGCAGTGAGTAACCGATCTGGCCGGCTGCGCCAGTAACGGCTACACGAATTGGAGTCTTTGCCACAATGGTTCCTTGCAGGTAGGCGGTCAACGAAAGCTCGACCGATTCGAGGGACTGCGTTCGCACAAACAATGCGAAGGCGTAGCTGAGGCTAGCGACCAGAGCACGCCGATGGAAACGCAGCGCCGAAAACTGCTTGTTTGACTAACGCTCAGCGAGTCACGCCGCCCGGGTGTTGCCGATCCAAGACTCGTACAACTTTCCGTAGACACCACCGAGAGCTACAAGTTCTTGGTGTGTGCCAACCTGCACAATCCGGCCGTCATCAACCACGATCACCAGATCAGCAGCCTCTGCGGTAGAGAGACGATGCGCAATGCTCACCGTGGTTCTCCCCTCGGACAGCTTGGCCAAAGCATGCGAGAGAGCTCGTTCGGTTTCTGGGTCCACAGCCGAAGTGGCCTCGTCCAAAATGAGCAATCCGGGATCTGCCAGCTGCGCGCGAGCTAGTGCCACGAGTTGCCGCTCACCAACCGAAAGTGAATCACCGCGCTCGCCCACTTCGGTAGCTAAGCCATCGGGAAGGCTCTCTACCCACCAATCCAAATCCAGCGAGGCAAAAGCGTTTCGCACAGCTTCATCAGTTGCCCCTGGCCGACCAAACCGCACGTTTTCTAAAATCGTGGTCTCGAACAAGAAACCGTCTTGGGCCACCAAGCGAATCGAACGCGCTCGGGAATCATGCGATACCTCTCGAAGGTCAATCCCATCAAAGAGGATCTGCCCGGCTGTGGGATCGGCAAGGCGAGCTAGAAGCTTGGCGAACGAGGTTTTGCCCGATCCGGTCTCTCCTACGATGGCAGCGTTAACTCCTGCAGCTAACTGCAGATCGATTCCGTGCAGCACCGGGTGCCCGGGCTCATATTCAAACTTCACGCCCACGGCGCTCACCGAAAGAGCACCACTCGGCAGTTCAAGTCCGGGTACAGGTTCGACCACATCAATGGGCTCATCAAGCAGGTTCAGTACTTTGCGCCAGCCTGCGAGAGCCGTCTGGGTTTGATCAAGCACCTCGCCGATTTCTGCCACTGGCTGCACCACCATGTTGGCAAGAAACACCACGGCAATCAGCGTGCCCGCCTGCAAACCCCAACCTGGCCCCCACCAGACTCCAACGCCCACAATGGCTGCCAGGGTCAGGCCGCTAAAAATATCCGAGATGGGAAACATGATGGCAAAGAAGAATCTTGCTTTGAGTTGCGCTCGGTACTGCCGGTCAATTGCCCTATGCAGGCGACTGCGAGCGGCGGGTGCGTCAGCGTAGGCACGAATCACACGAATCCCCATCACAGTCTCAGAGATTTCGCTCAGCGTGTCAGAGACTCGAGACCGCAACGCGTCATAGGCCTGCAACTGTCGTCGCTGCA
>JBIKPA010000112.1:0-8903 GCA_044357715.1 Microthrixaceae bacterium | reverse complement strand
TGCGGCAGTCTGTTTGGTTGCGGCTCTGGGGCCGGAAACGGCTCAGGCGGTGCCGCTGGTTCGGGTGGCGCCGGGGGCTCTGGAGGCACGAACTCGGCCACGAGTGCAGCGGCGCTCTGGGCTGGATTGCCTGGAGGCTCTGGCTCCACTGGGGCTCTTGGCGGCGGTGGCGGTGGTGGCGGCGGCGGTAGCTCTGCAAGTGCCTCTGGCGGCGGCGGTGGTGCTGGTGGTGCCGGCGGTGGCGCAGGCGCAGGCTCCTCTGGCGTAGGCGGTGCAGGCGGCGGGTCATTCGGGGTTTATGCCCACAACTCCTCACTGACTGTTACGAACTCCACGGTCAATTCCCTTGCTGGTGGAACCGGTGGCGCAGGAACGTCTGGCGGTACAGGTGGCGCTGGTGGTGGCGGCGGCGGCGGCGGATCGAAGTCATGCTGCTCAGCTGGACCAGGTGGTTCGGGCGGTTCGGGTGGCGCTGGTGGTGGGGGCGGCGGTGCTGGCGGTGGCGCTGGCGGGCCTTCCATCTCTTTATTCCACAGCGGCTCGGGCCTGCTTGTGGTGAGCGGTGGTACCCAGACTCGTTCTTCAGCCGGTGCCGGTGGTGCCGGTGGGAGCGGCGGGGCCTCAACCAATTCTGGTGGATCTGGTTCGGCTGGCAGCGCCGGTTTGCTCCTACGGATCTGGGATAACTCACTCACGACAGCCTGATTACTCAGATCAATTCCTCAGATTTTGGCTAGTAGCTAAAAAGTGATTTGTGTCACATTTATGTTACGGAATGTTACAAAACTGCAAAAAGTTCGTAATAATGTCTCCGGGTCGTCATATGATGACCAGAACCGACATAGAACTGAAAGGCAGTTTCATGAACTCCCAGACACACTCCGAAGATATTCAAGGCACATCCGACTCGACTACTACCTCTGTTTCACTACGACGGGGACGATGGTCGATTGGAAGTCGTTCAGGTGAATCAAGTAGTCAGCAGGTGCCGGCAGGTCGTTCCTCGCGCCGTAACCGGCGAGTAGGCGTTCTGGCTGGTGCCGCACTTATGGCGATTATGGCCACCGGTTGTTTCCCAACCGGCCCAGTAGAGACTTGGGTACCAGACTTCAATGGTGACGGTGCTATCTCCTCAAACGAGGTTGAGGCTCAAAAGCAGGCAATCGTTTCGGAATACGTTGCAGCAGTTGAGGCACAGCAGCGCGCAGTCCAGAAGCATCCGTTCTTGGTTTGTGTTCGACGACATGAGTCTGACCGTGGTGGATACCCCCACATCAATGGTTATGCAGCGCAGAACCCAAGAAGCACAGCTTCTGGCGCCTATCAGTTCTTGAGTAGTTCATGGCGCACGTTTTCGGCCCGCGCAGGTCACCCTGGCTATGCAACCGCAGCCCAAGCACCGTGGCATGTTCAAGATGCCGTAGCGCTTTACACGCTCAATAGCGGTTGGCGTTCTGCTTGGAACGGCAGCGGCTGCTAAGAACCCCCCCCCGTTCTGTCATGCGTGTGACCCCCCCATAGGGGGTCACACGCATGACAGAACACGTTTTGGGCTGGCGCTGCTTTGTCTAGAGCGCGGCTTTGTCTAGACCGCTGAGGTTCCGAGCAGTGAACCAATAGCAAAGGTCAGACCAAGTGCAATTGCGCCACCGATGCCAACGCGAAGCGCACCTCGAGCCAGGTTTGCGCCGCCAAGGCGAGCGGCCACCGCCCCAAGTGCGAGCAGGCCTAGCAGCGTTGCAACTGCAATACAGATTGCTGTGATGCTCGAAGGGGCAAGGGCTGCAACTGCGAGCGGCAAGGCTGCACCCACTGCGAAGCTGATGAACGAAGAAACTGCTGCCTCAAGTGGCTTAGCAAGGGTGAGTTCATTCTGGCCGAGTTCGTCACGCAGATGCGCTTCGAGCGGATCATGAGCCATGAGTTGCTGCGCTACTGACCCGGCAAGTTCTGCGGTGAGGCCGCGAGACTCGTAGATGCCTGTCAGTTCGGCTAGTTCCCCCTCGGGATCGTCCTCAATTTCCTTTGCCTCGATTGTGCGCTCAGCCTCTTCAACATCGCGTTGAGAACTCACCGACACGTATTCGCCTAGGGCCATCGACGCAGCTCCTGCGGTCAGACCTGCGATGCCTGCGAAGAGGATTTGAGTTTCGTCTGCGCCAGCGCTCGCCACACCAAGAAGCAGAGCGCCAGTCGAAAGTATTCCGTCATTGGCACCGAGCACCGAAGCCCGTAGCCAGCTAGTACGGCCGCTTCTGTGCGACTCAAGGTGTCGTCGCGCTGGTCCATGGTGAGGGGGCATGTACACAAAGTTAGTGCGAGTGTGTGAAACGATTCGTGCGTGGAACCGAATACCAAAGAAGTAGTGCTTAAAGAGGCCGAGGCTATGACCGCCTTTGTCCTTGGCGGCGGCGGCAAGCTAGGCACTGCCGAGGTGGGGATGCTTGAAGCACTTGCAGAGAAACGAATTGTTCCCGATTTGGTCATTGGAACTTCGATCGGTGCAATCAACGGTGCTGCAGTAGCAGTCGATCCAACAGTCGAGGGAATTGCGTCCCTGCGCAAGTTGTGGACCGGAATGGAAGCCAGCGGCGTGTTCGGCGGGAGTGCAGTTGAGCGCATCCGCCATATCGCAAGTGCAAGAACGAGCCTGCATTCAAATAGCGCTTTGCGGACGCTCCTAGAACAAGCGCTGCATCAGCAAAGAATCGAGAATCTGCAAATTAGATTCGAGTGCGTTGCCGCATGTATCGAGACTGCAAGTGAGCACTGGTTTACATCCGGACCGCTAGTAGATGCCGTACTCGCTTCTAGCGCTGTTCCCGGATTGTTGCCCCCAGTGCAGATCGCTGATCGCCATTATCTAGACGGCGGAATTGTTGACTCAATTCCCCTACAGAGAGCAGTCGAACAGGGCGCGAAAAGAATCTTTGTGCTGCAAGTGGGTCGAATCGAGCAGCCGCTCACTGTTCCGAGGCGTCCACACGAGGTTGCGCTTGTGGCGTTTGAAATCGCAAGACGAAAGAGTTTTACCGTTGCCATGGCCAAGCTACCGCTGGGAGTTGAAGTGCATGTTTTGCCAACAGGAGGCACCGGGCCGCGATCAAGCGACTTGCGTCAGTTTCGGTATCGAGACTTCTCTGATGTTCAACACCGAATGGTTGCGGCGAAAAGAGCTACCTTGGGCTATCTCGAGTCGCACGAGTTAACCGGAACGAACCCCGGATGAGCGCAGGAGTGCCGCCCCGAGTCTTTCGGCGACTGTTTTTGGCACCTGCCATGGTTGCGTTTACAGCGTTCTTGCTGGCCGTTACCCCCCTGGTACTGCTGATACTTGCGTTTCTGGTGCGGTTTTTGCCTGGCCGCTGGCGAGCGCTGCGGCTGTTTTGGTTTCTCTTGGTCTATCTGCTGCGAGAAAGCCTTGGGATTTTTGGACTTCTCTCGCTCTGGTTGCTCAGCGGTTTTGGTTGGAAGCTGCAATCAGAACGTTTTGCGCGCGCCCATATTCGCTTGACGGGTTGGTACCTTCGAGGCTTAGTCGGGTCGGCTTCAAAGGTGCTGGGACTCTCGTTGATCACCGAGTCAGTTCCCGACGATCTAGCGCTTGGGCCAACCCGATCTGCAATCTTGCAGCATCGCGCGGAGCCAGTTCCGGTTCGGCCAGTTCTGGTGTTGAGTCGTCATGCTGGAGCAGGAGACTCGTTCATTCTGGCGCACCTGTTGGTCAACATCTATGGGCGACGACCAAGGATTGTGCTGAAGGACCTGCTGCAGTTGGATCCATGCATCGACGTTGTGCTGAACCGATTGCCAAACAGCTTTATTAGCTCCAACCCGCGTCCGGGCTCTGGAGTCATTGAGTCGATTGAGCGCTTGGCTACCAACCTTGAACCAGACGGTGCTCTCTTGTTGTTTCCTGAGGGCGGAAACTTCAGCGAGCACCGCAAGCGGCGAGCTATTGAGCGTCTGCAACAGCAGGGCTTGGACCAAGCAGCAGAGACCGCCGCTGCTCTGGTACATGTGTTGCCGCCCCGTCCAGCAGGTGCTTTTGCTGCGATCGATGCCTCACCAGATTCCGATGTCCTGTTCGTCGCACATACGGGACTCGAGCAACTCTCGAGTCTCAGCGATCTGTGGAAAGGCCTTCCCTTAGACCGAGAGGTGCGAATCACCTGGTGGACTGTTCGCCATGAGGAGATTCCGGCTGACCCGCGTGAACGAGTGTTGTGGCTCTATGAATGGTGGGAGCGAATTGACGATTGGATCGAGCAACGGCGTGATCCAGAGCAACCAAGTAAGCCGCGCCTTGCACCGTCTGGACTCTACATACCGAGCGAGTAGTGACTCGGGAGTAACTTGTAGCCCGTGTCTGACACTGCCCTTCCAGTCTCGTCAAGCGCTGGTTCGATAGAGACGCTCAACGCTGCTTGGGCTCGCGATGGTCTCACCACAACAGAGGTAGACCAACGCATAGCAGCAGGCCAGATCAACAAGTTGCCTCATTCCCCTGACCGCACGGTCGGGCAGATTATTCGAGCAAATGTGATCAATCCGGTCAACGGCATTGTTGGCTTCATGTTGGTGCTCATAGTCATTGCGGATGGCGTTGGGCCTGACATGTTGTTTGGTGGAGTGATTATTACTAACTCCGTAATTGGAATTATCCAAGAACTGCGCGCTCGGTCAGCACTGAACCGCCTTGCAGTGCTAACAGCACCTCATGCAGTGCTGATGCGTAATGGCGAGCAGTTGGAGTCAGGAGTCGAAGCAGTCGTGCTGGACGATCTGCTGATACTCGCGCCGGGTGCGCAGGTGGTCGTTGATGGTGAAGTGGTTGAGTCCGCAGGTTTGGAACTGAACGAATCACTTCTCACCGGTGAGTCTGACCCAGAGCACAAAGGTCTTGGCGCGCAGGTTCTGTCGGGCAGCTTTGTCTCATCGGGGTCTGGCAAATATCGGGCGCTCAAGATAGGAGCAGATTCTTATGCTGCGAGCTTGGCTCAAGAAGCTCGAAAGTTTTCGCTCGTCGACTCCGAACTTCGCGCTGGGGTAAACAAGATTCTGAAGTTCTTGATGTTGGCCATTCCGCCGATTGCGATTCTGTTGTTCTGGCGACTCATGCAAACGAATGATGGCGACTGGCGTACTGCGTTGTCGGGAGTAGTTGCGGCCTCGGTGGCGATGGTGCCAGACGGGTTGGTCTTGTTGACCAGCATCGCGTTTATGGCTGGGGTGATCTCTCTGTCGAAGAAGAATGCGCTGCTGAGGGAGTTGGCCTCGGTAGAGCTCTTGGCCCGTGTCGACACCTTATGCCTTGATAAAACCGGCACGATCACCACCGGCAACATCGTGGTAGCTGAGTTGGTGATGCTTCGTGCAGATGATGGATCTGCCCAGCGCAATGCCGAGCTGTTGTTGGCTGCTGTTGGAGCGAGTGACCCTGACCCAAACGCAACTCAGCGAGCAATTGCACAGGCCTACCCCGAGGCTCCCGCATGGGACGTGACTGACACTGTCCCATTCTCTTCAGCACGCAAGTGGTCGGCAGCGCAGTTCAGTCTGAACAGCCCAACAAAAGGGCAAGACGAAAGTATCGCTGTGTATATGGGCGCACCCGAGTTCTTGCTAGGCCAGACAGAGTCCGTCATCTCGGCTCAAGTAGCTCAGCAGGCCGAGGCAGGACGCCGAGTCATTCTGCTGGCGACTGCTCAGAGCCTTACAGCTGAAGTCCTGCCCGGTGATCTGCATCCAGTAGCGCTGGTGCTACTTGAGGATGAAGTCCGTGAAGATGCCCATGAGACCCTGCAATATTTCATTGAACAAGGGGTCACCCTCAAGGTTATTTCGGGTGATCATCCCGGAACTGTTGCAGCAGTTGCTCGGCGAGCGGGAGTGCCCAACGCTAAGACTGGAATTGATGCGCGGGAACTCCCAGAGGATGAAGCCGCTCTTGCAGAGTTTGTTTCAAACAACGCCGTGTTTGGTCGAGTCACCCCTCGGCAAAAACGGGCAATGGTGAAGGCATTGCAGTCGCAAAACCATGTGGTGGCCATGACGGGCGACGGGGTAAACGATGTGCTGGCCCTCAAGGACGCTGACATGGGAATCGCCATGGGTTCAGGCTCGGGGGCGAGCCGCTCGGTGGCGCAGCTTGTGCTGATGGACGACAAGTTTTCGTCTTTGCCGAGCGTATTAGCCGAGGGTCGGCGAGTAATGAACAGCGTGGAGCGCGCCTCAAACTTATTCATCTATGGAACTGTCTATGCAGTCCTAATCTCTCTCACGGTTTCGGCCGCGGGAGTAGAGTTTCCCTTCCTGCCTCGGCATCTGACTTTGGTGCGCGCTCTTAGCGTCGGAATTCCTGGCGTGTTCTTGGCCCTTGCCCCTGATCATCGCCGGTCAAGGCCTGGGTTTTTGCATCGCATTGTGCGTTTTGCAGTACCTGCCGGGCTGATAGCTGGTACCGCCGCTCTGATTATCTATTTCACTGCGCTGGCAGCACAAGGCTCAAATCTGACGGAGTCTCGAACTGCGGCAACGATGACGCTGCTCGGGGTTGGCCTAGCCATTCTGGTGAGGCTGACAGGCAGCCTTCCCATCTGGCGATGGGCACTGATTGCGGCCATGGGAGTCGGTGTGGTGCTTGCGCTGACACTGCCAATTACGCAGAAATTCTTTGATCTGGAGTACCCGCCAGCAGCGGTATTGCAGGTGATGTTGGTGGTCGTAATGCTCGCTAGCGTGGCTGTGCAGTTTGTCCCGGTGGCAGGTGATGCAGCCGAGTCTGGGTTGCCCGCGAACACTGCTGCTTGACCTGCGGTAGATTTTGGCGTCACGTCCAAAAACAACACCACCCGAGAGGAATGAAGATGGCCTTTGAACTACCGCCACTTCCATATGCCAAGGATGCCTTGGCACCACATATTTCAGAAGAGACTCTGGAGTATCACTATGGCAAGCACCATCAGACCTATGTGACCAACCTCAACAAAATGGTCGAGGGAACCGACTTCGCAAACTCCTCACTTGAAGAGATCATCATGAACTCAGAGGCCGGCGTGTTCAACAACTCGGCGCAAGTCTGGAACCACACCTTCTACTGGAGCTCGATGACCCCAGACGGCGGCGGTGCCCCAACCGGAGAGGTTGCCGATGCAATCAACTCGGCATTTGGTTCCTACGACAGCTTTGTAGAGAAGTTCAAAGAGGCTGCAACTACTCAGTTCGGCTCTGGCTGGGCTTGGCTCGTTGACTCAGGTTCGGGCCTTGAGATTATGAAGACTGCAAACGCAGACCTTCCTATGAAGCACAATGCCAAGGCTTTGCTCACGATTGATGTTTGGGAACACGCCTATTACATCGACTTCCGTAACGCACGCCCCAACTACATCAGCACCTTTGTTGACAGCCTGATCAACTGGGAGTTTGTTGCCGCGAACATGGCTTCGTAGTTGATTTGAATCCTTTGGCCTCGAGGAGTCGCGTACCTTTGTCGGTAGAGCGACTGCTCGAGGCCAGCGTTGCGATGTTTCCGGAACCTGAGTGCACCCACTGCTCCCGCTCTAGTTTCGTTTGAACCGAGCAGTTCTTGATTCTGTAGGTGCAGATGTCGGCTGTTAGCGATTCGCCCCCGTCAATTTGGGATGCGCAGTACCGCTTTTTGCTGGCCGGAGTTGTTTGCCTTGTCACCGTCGTTGCCTTTGAGGCCATGGCGATTAGCACTGTTATGCCAGTCGTCGAGGATGACCTTGGCGACCTATGGCTCTATGGGTGGGTTTTTTCTGCGTTCTACCTAGGCACACTGATCGGCGTGGTTGCCGGAGGGCATTCTGCTGACAAAACACGACCCGTAGTGCCGATGATGCTCGGTATTGGTCTATTTTTGGTAGGCCTTTTAGTCGGTGGGTTAGCTCCAACGATGCCGGTTCTGGTGTTTGGGCGACTTCTGCAAGGAGTTGGCGCTGGAGTGGTGTCGGCTGTGTCTTACGTGTGCGTCGGCCGAGGGTTTCCGGCGGTGCTGCACCCCGCAGTATTCGCAGTGATGTCTACGGCTTGGGTGGTTCCCTCGCTGGTTTCGCCTTTGATGGCCTCGGTCATAGCGGATCAGGTTGGATGGCGCTGGGTCTTCTTAGGGTTGATTCCTTTGACTCTTGTTGTAGCTCTTGTTGGTGGACGTGCAGTGGCAACCATCGACGCACCCGCCAAGACCGAGCAGAACAAAGCGGAAACTCCCATCGGAAGGGTGGTGACTCTCGCTATTGGGTCGGCGCTTTTGTTAGGCGGATTAGGAATGGAGATGATCTGGATCGGCCTGATTATTGCTTTGGCCGGTGTGCTGATCGCCTTACCTGCCTTCACGAGACTCACCCCGCCTGGAACCCTTGCTGCTCGACCTCGTCTACCCGCTGCAGTACTCATTCGTGGTGCGCTCACCTTCAGTTTTTTTGCTGCCGACACGTTTATTTCCCTTTCGCTCACCTCGGTTCGTGGGGAGTCAACGATCTATGCGGGAGTTGTGCTGATTTTCTCAACGGCTACCTGGACTGCAGGGTCTTGGTTGCAGGCGCATTACGGGCGTCGAATGGGTGGGGGGCGCATGGTGGGCCTTGGCGGCCTTGCACAAGCAATCGGTGCGGTAGTTCTTGCCCTGTCCCTGTGGTCGGTTGTGCCTGTGTGGTGTTGGATTGTTGGGTCAGCAATTATGGGACTTGGTATGGGTATGGCCTACACGATGTTGTCGGTCGTGACTTTGGATGAGGCCGCAATTGGCTCCGAAGGAGAGGCATCCTCGGCACTGCAGATGTCTGACATCTTGGGAGTGGCCTTAGGGGCGGGTCTTGCCGGGGTATTGGTGAGCCTGGGCGACCGAATGGACCTTGAACCTTGGATTGCACTCGCTGCTG
>JBIKPA010000111.1:0-8925 GCA_044357715.1 Microthrixaceae bacterium | reverse complement strand
GCCTTGATCGTCGATACCGCGCCTACCCGCACGCCCCGTGAGTTGGGTGAACTGCCCAGGGGACAAAAACTCGTGGCCTTCTCCGTTGTATTTACTCAAACGCTCAATCGCTACTGTGCGTGCTGGCATATTGATCCCAAGCGCAAGTGTCTCGGTGGCAAAGACCGCTTTGACAAGGCCTTGCACAAAGCAATCTTCGACTGCCTCACGAAACGAGGGGATCATGCCGGCATGATGCGCTGCAATCCCATGCTCAAGACTTTCGAGCCATGTGTCATAACCCAACACATCAAGGTCTGCATCACTCAAAGAAGTGGTTCTAGCTTCGACTAGTTCGCGGATACGGAGCCGCTCCGTGGGTTCAGTCAGGCGAAGACCAGCAGCAAAACACTGCCGGACAGCCTCATCGCAGCCATTGCGGCTAAAGATGAAATAGATCACGGGGAGAAGGCCCTCAGATGCGAGTCGCTCAATTGTCTCAACTCTGCGTGGAGTAAAGAAGCGTGAACGCTGCCGCCTGTGGTGTGTCGCAGTTGGTTGCGCTTGGTCTTTATCGAACCGGTGACCCTCGGGGTTCATGACTCCGTTGACAAGCAATGGCACAAGGTGCTCACGCTCAGCGGTTCGGTCTCCTACAAAGAGCAGCGGATCTAGCTCAATAGGCCTGCGATGTTCGACCACAGTGTGTGTGGACCCTCGTAGTGCAGTTATCCAATCACCGAGTTCCTCGGCATTCGACACTGTTGCAGACAGGCAGACAAAGCGAACGCTGAGCGGGGTATGTATGAGGACTTCCTCCCACACCGGCCCCCGATACGCATCAGCAAGAAAGTGAACCTCATCGAGCACAACCCATTGCAGATCATCAAGTGCGGTCGACCCTGCGTACACCATATTCCTGAGGACTTCGGTGGTCATTACAACAACAGCCGCACCTGCATTGATTGCCCGGTCACCTGTTAAGAGCCCAACCTGATCAGCACCGAGCACAGCGCACAGGTCGTTGTACTTCTGATTAGAAAGTGCCTTGATGGGCGCGGTATAGAAACACCTTCCGCCGGAGTGAAGCGCTAATGAAACTGCGTGCTCAGCAACGACGGTCTTGCCAGAGCCGGTGGGCGCCGAAACAAGTACATTTTGGCCGCGCTCCAACGCCGCTATGGCTTCACTCTGGAACCGGTCGAGAGCAAAGTTGTGGTTAAACCCGGCGTTCAGATTGCTGCCTCATCTGGCTCTGTGGATTCCGAATCCTCGGCCTTGACTTTTTTACGCAATAACAAGCGCCCGATCAGCACTGCGACCTCATAAAACAGGTACATCGGAATCGCTAGCGCTGCCAACGAAACCGGGTCGCCACTAGGAGTGATCGCTGCAGCAAGAATGACAATAATTAGCACGGTCTGCCGCCGCCACGAAGAAAGCTGCTTCGGAGTCACTATGCCGATCATCTGCAGGGCCACAAGCACTACTGGGAAGAGGAAACCTGTTCCGAAAGCCAACATCATGAACAGCGAGAGACGCACAAACTCAACTGGCCCAGATCGAATATCGATCTCTGGGCCACCCACTCGAACCAGAAAGTTCACCGCTTGGCTCAGTGTGAAGTAAGCAACGACAGCACCAGCTGTGAAAAGGAAGAAGGAGCTGAGCACAAAGACCAGTGCGTATCGTCGTTCCTTCTTGTATAGCCCGGGGGCAATAAACCTCCAGAGCTGCCACAAGATAATCGGCAGGGCCAGAAACAGTCCGCCGTATCCAGCCACTTTCAAACGCAAGGAGAACGGGTCTAACAAGTTGGTGACAAGAAACTTGCAATCCGAACGTGGGTCAACTCCCCGAAGTGCGTTGCAGTAAGGGGCATTGAGGATCTCGAGTAGCCAGTTGTAAAAAAACCATGCCGGCAACATGGCTACCAACACTGCAACAACACAGATCAACAGGCGGTAACGAAACTCTCGGAGGTGATCGCTCAGGGTCATGTCTCCCCCCTCACGCTCAGCCCCTTTCAACCAAGATGGCCTACTCATGTTTCGTTCACCGCGGACGAGTCATGCTCGGCAACTGGCTCGACAACTGGCTCGGCTGCGGTTGTGATCTCTGCTTCGGCAACTGGCTCGGCTGCGGTTGCGATCTCTGCTTCGGCAACTGGCTCGGCTGCGGTTGCGATCTCTGGCTCGGCTGCTGGCTCGGCTACGGTTGCGATCTCTGCATCGGCAACTGGCTCGGCTGCTGGCTCGGAAATGGCGCCCAGAACTGGTTCATCGGCAGCTTGTCGGGCTGCCTCTCTCTTTGCACGCTCTTCGGCCTCTGCCTCAAGCGCATACTCTGCGAGCTTTTGTCGAGGGTTAGCTGCTAGCTCAGTCAGCTCCTTAAAGGGCTTCATCGCCGGGTCATCCATAACGTCGGAAACGCCGCTACTAAACCCCTCGGTCATCGTCTTGAGCTTGTTAATCATACGACCCGCGCTCCGAGCAACTTCGGGGATGCGCTCGGGCCCAAGAACAACTAGTGCAACTGCCAAAATGATGATTAACTCACCGCCTGTCACATTGAACATCGCTGCTCGCTACCCCTTGGTCCGTTCATCAAGCTTGGCAGTCAGGAGATCCGAATCCCGGATGAGTTCCTCTGATACTCGAACCGCTGCAACAAAGTTCAGCAGCTTCAACTCGTCGTTCGCTTGTGAAAGTCTCCGAATCGTTAGAGAGAGAAGCAGAATTGAGACAAGCATCGCGGCAAGGGTCACGGCTATAGCGAACACCTACAGAAGATACCCTGCGTAAGCAGCGCACCCGTTACCTTCAAAGATCAATTCTGATTGATAGCAAAAATACAGCGGGACGCCCCGGCTAGAAGCAGCGGGACGTCCCGGAGAATGAGGACGCTTAGCGATCGGTCATCGTTGCCAAGGTGGTGAACCAGTCTGTGGTACTTAGCAAGTGATGAAAGTCCAGAACATCATCGTGGTCGATTGATTCCCCAGCATGTTCCTCGTGCAGTTCCGCTGGAAGTAGCCAGTCCTCTGATTGAACACCAGCAGCAAGAAGCACATCGACCACATGATCTTCGGCGGCCCGCACTTCGATCATTCGACAGATTGGGCATCGAAATAAGTAGGTAGCTTCGGCAGTGTCAATGCACGTACGAACCCGAAGATCGGTCGAACGCAACTCTACGTCGCCGCAGTCGCTACAGGTTGCTCGAATCAGTGCCATCAGTGTCTCCTTGTGTCACGTACCTGATTACTATCGGTCGCTCCTAGTGGAGGGTTGAACTTTCTCGACAAGCTTTTCTATTTTTTACTCCCATTAGCCCTCAGAAGCTTGGATAGTCCTTAGTTTTACGCCCCAAAATCGCCACCTACGCGTGGATTCAGTGGCACTATTCATTCTGATGGACCCGAAATTTCCCACTCTGGACAAGCCAGCGGTGCTTTTTGCTCACCGTGGAGCTCGAGCACACGCACCAGATAACACCCTCGAGGCATTCACCCTTGGTCTGCGTCTCGGCGCAACGGGCCTAGAGAGCGATGTCTGGATCACGGCTGACGGAGTGGCGGTGCTCGACCACGACGGAGTAGTGGGCGGGGCATTTCGACGAAAGCCGATATCGGCGGTCAACCGGGCTGATCTACCTGCCCATATTCCGTCCTTAGCCGAACTCTATGAGGAGTGCGGACAGGAGTTTGAACTCTCTCTCGATATCAAAGACCCCGCTGGTGCCTGCGACCGACTCTGGGTATGCCACCCGGACCTAACGATGTTGGAATCATGGCGTGAACTTTCCCTGCCCGCCCGTCTGGTGCACTCCACTCGCATGACTGCCATGAGCCACGGCGCAGAGCGTCACGCAGCGCAACTCCGACAAGCCGGAATCGATGCCGTCAACCTGCATCAGAGCGAGTGGAGCGCAGGGCAGGTGACTTTGTTTCACCGCTTCACTCGGCTCACACTCGGGTGGGATGCTCAGTATGAGCGAACTATCGGGGCATTGCTGCACATGGGTATAGACGGAGTGTTTAGTGACCATGTAGACCGAATGCTCGATATGACCGCCGAGTCCGCAGAAGACTGAATCCGCAGACAACTCAAACCCCGGCCATCAAGTCGACCCTGCGGGCTTTGTAGCTACAGTGAGCTTATTCGTCCCGGCGGCCACATGATGGTGAACGCTCGACCGATGACTGAGTCTGTTTCGATCGGACCAAAGACGCGGCTGTCCTGTGAGTTGTTCCGATTATCGCCCATAACCCAGGCTTGGCCCTCTTGGATTGTTACCGGCTTATCAAGATTTACTGTAGAAGTTCCGGCTGGCAAATAGGGTTCCTCAAGGAGCTTGCCATTCACGTACATCAAGCCCTCTTTGGCCTGAAGGGTGTCACCGGGCACTCCTATCACGCGCTTAATCAGATCCTCTGGCTCACCGGGACCTGCAGGCAGACCTGGTGGCCTGGTAAACACAACTACGTCTCCGCGATTGATGTCATGAGCGCGGTAACTCAGCTTGTTCACTAGCACCCGATCCCCCACCTCTAGCGTGGACACCATTGACTCAGAAGGGATACGGAAAGCCTGCACAAGAAATGTCTTGATAAGGACAGCTACGAGCACTGCACCAACGATGACAGCAACCCACTCAATGAGGTTACGCATCGAGGCTGCGCGCTGACGGCGAGCAACGCTCTTTTGGTTTAGCACTGACTCCGGTTGCATGGTTCGTGCTTGGGGTACCGCTGCAGCGGTTTGTGTGGGTAGGTCGCTCACGGAAGAGGAACTTGACTCCGGGGTCGAGTCATGCGGTTGATCTGTCACCCGGTGAAGGGTACAGGGCCTAGGCCACCCAAGACGCAGTTAGAGCTGAGGAAATCCGAGGTGCTCGGCACCTCATTCATCGGGCTGATAACGATTGAGGATGCGCTTCGCTGCTGCAGATCGCGTTCCTAGAACTGAGTCTCCCGAGAGAACCTCTACAGCAGTGGTGCTGGGATCGAGTCTCAATAACAACCGTTCAAGCCATGGGGTTGCAGTGACGGGGATCACAAGGCGCACGGTGCCATCCGGCAAGCGTTCAAACACGTCGTATGGGTAGGCATCAGCCACCCAAGAAATCGACTCGGGACCAAGCAATTCGACTGCTCTTGAAGCACCCGAAAGCGTCTCTTCAACTTCTCGGATTGACTCTGGAGCCTCGAAGCGGTCACCTGTCAGCTCCGCTGCTTGGATCCTGTCAATGCGGAACAGTCGCTCGCCATCTGCAAGGTGACAATGTGCGAGTAGGTACCAATGGCCTTGGCGGCTTAAGACCCGATACGGGTCGACTTCCCTGCGCGTTGGTTCATCACGGCCGTAGCTGTAGTAGCTCAAAGCAACACGAGAACCAGTTTCAACTGCTGCCTGCAGGGTGTGGAGGGTCTCCGTATCGGCAGGACCTAGCGCAACCTCAACAGCAGATTCTGCACCCTCTCCAAGGACTGCAGACAACTTCTGAACAGCTCGGCTCAACGCCCCCTCGGGGTCGGAGTCCTTTCGGCCAAGCATGGCGCGTCCTCCGGCGAGAAGTGTGAGCGCTTCCTCGTGGGTCAGCCGAACTGGTCTATGAAAGTAATCCGCAAGGTTTACGGTCACACAGTCGTTATCAAAGTTCACCTCTACGAGCACATCAGGTGTGAAGGGATACAGGCCGACCCCGTAAAAAACGAGCTCTAAGTCTTTTCGAAGCTCTTCTTCGCTTAATGAGAATCTCTGAGCGAGTTCCGTCATAGGAGTTCCGGGGTTCTGAACAATGTATGGAATGACTGCAAGAATGCGCTGAACTCGGTCGGGTGCAGCGATGCCGCTCATGCTTGCCCCTCGGCTGGGGACGCAACAAAGTTGCTCAACCAAACAATAAGTTCGCTTCGATACTGTTCCGGAGACAAGATCTCTGCCCGGTCAAGAAAGTTCATCATGAAGCTCCGAAGGCCACCGGGGTTACGAACGTCGAGTTCCAAAATCAGCGAGCCATCTGATCGGGTTTCAATAACTCGCAGTTCCGGATCTTCAGCTAACACTGCGCTAGCAAGCTCGGGGTCGATGAGTACTCGTGCTGCAGTGCTTGGTCCGGAACCGATCTCCCATGGCCGCAGCAGCACCTCTTCAACTGACGGTGGCACAACAAAGCCGTCCGACTCGCCAGCACTCACCGTTCCTGTGAGTCGATCCAGACGGAAGCTTCGCTGCGCTTCTTTGTCGAGGTCGTAGCCAGTCATGTACCAGTGGCCGCGTCGGTATTCTAAACGGTACGGCTGAACCTCTCTCGGCTTTGATTCATAGTCAAAACTTGCAGCACGCCGTTCCAAGGTGCACGCAAACAATTCTAAGAGTTGCGGAGGCATCGGGACAGCCCCAACTGGTCCGGCGCTGACTGCGACCGCCGAGGTCAAACCGCCGAGCTTGCGAAGGCCCTCTTCAAGATCGTCTGGGTCAAGGCCCTCTGCCTGAATCATGGTTGCAGCAAGATGCAACGCTGCAAGTTCATCTGCATTGAGTCCCGGATCGGCCAACTCATATGCGTCGCGAACAATGGTGTAGGCAGCACGAGGCTGCTCAAGATAATGAACCTCTACGGTTTCTATCGGGATCCCGACCTCACGTAGCGACTCCTTATCGCGTTCGAACGCACGATGAAACGCAGCGTCTGACCTGCCCGAATCGCTCCCCGCCGCATCGGGATCTGGGTAGCCGGGAACTCGTATCCGAATTTGCTCCGCAGTCAGGGGGGTTGAGGTATCGATCAGTGCCGCTACCAAATTGAGAAGTCTCTCTACCCTTGCCACGGACGCATCCTATTAGCTGTTGCCAAGCGTCTTGCGCACATCAGAAGCAAGCATCTGCCCCGCCAGAACTCCCGCCGAAACTGCACATTCAAAGAACATCAGGTCCTCTGCAACCGTTCTTCCCATTGTGGTGGTCTGCAATCCTGCCGAGTCCATGATCTGCGCGACATCAATCGCAACACCAGTTTTCACTAAACGAACCCCCTCAAGCTCGGAGGTATCAAGAGATGTTTCTGCCATCCACGGCTGGCAATGGGACAGAGTCGCAATTGTCTTGGTGTGATGAGACAGCCCTCTGTGCCTAGGGCGAGGATCTCCGCTTGAGGCTCGTACACAAAGAACCGGGGTACCACCGAGCGCCGCGACGGTGTCAAGCACTGAGGCGCCCTCGACAGCGGTAGTTCCAAGAGCAGTGCCAGTACCAACGACTCCCGGACCCATACAGACCACCACCGCATCAGCTTGGAGCGTGTGAACAGCAAGACCCAAAGCCGAAGCAACACTCACTGCTTCAAGATCACCACCAAACGCGTGACCGGTAGTCACTGTCGCAGAAATCAACTGTCGAGCCTTCAGATCGAAGATCAAGTCCGAAATAACTAACGGAAGCGATGCGCCATCAGTCATGACATAGACCAAGGATTTACCCGGTGCTTCCAGAGCGAACCCTGCTGCAACGGCGGCCACTTGGCTATGCACTGAACACACCACAACAGGAGTCTCTGCAAGGTCAAGGTCACACTCAGGATGAGCTAACTCGTCAGTACCCGCGTCGAACTGGAGACTGCTATAGCGAAGCTTCATGATGTGATCAAGGCCCGGAGCGATGAACTCCTTGGCTGAAAGATTCCAGTGCACTACATGCCAACCCCCGGTACCAAGCTGTAGTTCAACCGCCGTGGTGTTTACGATGACCTCGTCACCGGGTTGACACTCACCAGTAAGCGCAGTCAGCGCATACGCACGCTCGGTGAAACCTGCAGGCATCTGCACCAGCATTCGCTGAAGGCCCTCGCGTTCCATCAAGATTTCTGTCACCGTTGCAGACCGAAAGCTTGGCATTAGCTCGCCGATACGTTACGAATCGGTTCAACCGGCCGACTGGGCTGTCCCCGCAGCGAACCAGGGGGCGGGTAGTCACCCGGATGGTCAACATCAATCTGCCAGATAGGCAGAACCACCGATGATGGGTGATCCGCAGAGTGGCCAACGCTATGCACTGCACCTTCAGAGATCGGGTTCTCAAAGCACCAGAAGGGGTGATCTCGCCCTGGGGAAGAGATCGCAACTCGTAGACACGAACCGGCCCGAAGAAGATGTACGACGGGATGGATTGGAATTCGGAAGTTTCTCCATTCTCCGATCACAAGATCTTCCCTATCGCTCTCGAGGAAGGTGTAGTCCACTCGAAGCTCATCAGAATGAGTCGGGTCTTCTGATCCATGAATTGGGCGATGCCAACCACACTGCACACGTTGCTCTACTGCGTCAGCACGAATCTCCGTCAACGTCACTTGAACTGCTGTGTCGGTGCTCCCCGGAGCGAGCCACAAATCGACATGACCAGAGCCTGCGATCAATACCGACTCTTCAAGTGGAACGGTCTGATAAGCAACTCGATGTTCATCACTGAAGCTCGTCCAATCAATGAACACGGTGGGCCTAGTGAACTGATTCAAGTCAGCAAGAAGCGCCATAGAATATGCAAGCTCTCCAGCAGCAGGATCATCCGCGTAACGGTCTGCGCCATCCCCGATCGGTGGGGCCTCAAGCAGCGACGCCTGTGGAGCAAAGTACCAACGACGCGGTGATACTGCTTTAGGCGGGAACGAGTCTGTTTGCACCTCGTATCGGTGAGCAGGAGCCCCGGCCACTTCATGGCCGGCTCCACTTTCAAACAGAATCCGCACTCTTGGTTCAGCCAGATATTCAGCGAAAGCGGCCTCAAAATCATCACCATGGTGGCTAAAGCGATCATCCTCTAGCTCTGCGTTGTAGCCAAAAACTTCGGCGAACTGAAGCGGTGCGAAGGTGCGGATCATTTCTGGCACTACGGGCACTCTGCGCGCAACATGAAAGGAGAGAAACTCAAACCAGCGCAGTATCACCAT
>JBIKPA010000110.1:0-9000 GCA_044357715.1 Microthrixaceae bacterium | reverse complement strand
CTCGAACTAGATCGCCGTCGCCTCACGGTCTGGGGCAAGGGCTCTAAGCAGCGAGTTGTGCCAATCAGTGAGCCAGCGGCCCAGGCGCTCTCGGTGTGGATTGGCTCCCAACGAGAGGCATTTCTGCTCAAGTTCCTCAAAGAATCAACGGGTCAATCACAGGCCGAGTTCAGCCAAGCAATGTTTCACAATCGACGCCTTGTTCGGCTCAACCCGCGTGATGTTCGAAGAATCTTGGATGCGCGTTCACCCATTCCTACGCATCCGCATGCATTACGGCATACATTTGCTACTCACTTACTCGACGGTGGTGCCGACCTGAGAGTGGTGCAAGAATTACTAGGTCATTCAGATCTAGCTACAACTCAGATCTATACACACGTCAGCAGAGAACGCCTCAGAACCGTGTTTGAGTCCTCCCACCCGAGGGCTTGAAGCATGGTCAAACCTTGGGAATCACGTGAGAACTAGCGAGCCCTCAGATATCGAGCTCAAAGAGCTTTGGTCAAACTACAAAGCCGAGGCAACCGCCAAGGGCAGAGATGTCCTTATCGTGCATTATTCGCCGCTGGTGAAGTACGTTGCCGGCAGAGTCGCGGCTGGACTTCCCCAAAACGTAGAGCAGACCGACCTTGTTAGTTACGGAATGTTTGGTCTCATCGATGCAATCGACAAGTTCGAACCAGAGCGCGGTTTCAAGTTTGAGACCTATGCAATTGCTCGAATAAAGGGCGCGATTCTTGACGAGTTGCGCTCGATTGACTGGGTGCCAAGGTCGGTTCGTGCCAAGGCCCGACAAATTGAGACTGCTTACGCCAAGATCGAGGCAAAGCATCATCGCCCGCCATCTGATGAAGAACTGATGGAAGAACTCGACTGGACTGACGAGGAACTGCAAAAAGCATTAATGCAGATCTCTCATGTTGGACTTGCAGCACTTGATGAGATTCTGTCCATCGGTGGTGATGGCGGCGATTCCATTACCCTTGGCGACACCATTGCTGATACTTCATCGCATGGCCCGATGGGCGCATTCGAGATTGCAGAAACCCGTCAGATGCTCGCTCAGGCAATCAACGGCCTACCCGAGCGTGAAAAGCTTGTGCTTACTCTGTACTACTACGAGAATCTGACCCTGCAAGAGATTGGCCGCGTGCTCGGCGTGACCGAGTCTCGTGTCTGTCAGATTCATACCAAGTCAGTGCTGCACCTGCGGGCAAGATTCTCAGCCCTCGAGCACGAACCCGCCTAGGCCTCGGCAGTAGCAGCCCCTGCTGCACCCACAGTCGCTTCCCCCATTCTCAACAAGGCTCGCGTATGAGTGAGCTAGATGTAGGAACCCGACATGGCCGCTCTCTTTAGGCGCGCTGCACTTGTGGTGTTAGCAAGCTTTCTCACCTTTTCTGCCCTTGGGTCAACCGCCTCTGCAGTTTCAGACGCGGCGAGTAGTAACGCGATGGATCAACCGTCCGCGTTTGGCCCACCAATGCCTGGTGTCTATCGCCGGCCCGTGGAGCGCGTTGTGAGCGACCCATTTCGCATGGAGAATGGGCCATACGGGGCGGGAAACTTCGGTCTTGAATATGAAACATCGCCGGGTGACCCCGTAGGGGCAATCGGATCAGGAGTCGTTACATTTGCCGGCTCCGTAGCTGGTCGAATTGCTGTGACCGTGCAGCACCCCGACGGCAGACGCTCAAGCCTGACCGGGTTGAGTTCCCTAGTGGTCCAAGAGCAACAGATGGTGGTGCGGGGTCAACTTGTTGGCCGAGCATTGCGCGGGCTGCAACTCGGGATGAGGGAAGGGGCTCGCTATGTTGACCCGGCGCTGTTCCTTATGGCGATCGAGCGAAGAGCGCGACTCGTGCCGAAGTAGCTGCGAAGTAGCTGCGAGGTAGGCAGACCTGCGGCTTCGGGGTATCAGCTTTGGAACTACCGGCTGCTGCCTGACTACACTCAAGGACGCTCCGCAGTGGAGTACAGCCATGCCCACTCGCTGCCACCTTGGCAATGATGGTGATTGAATACCCGAAACAACCTCGGTCGCTCGCCTTGTACAAGGGGGGTGTCGTTCTCGGGTTCGACCAACCGAGGAGAAGGAGAAGACCGTGACACCAGTAGTCACTATGAAACAGCTCTTAGATGCCGGAGTTCATTTCGGACATCAGACTCGTCGCTGGAATCCCAAGATGAAGCGATTCATCCACGGCGATCGCGGCGGTATCTACCTGATTGACCTGCACCAGACGCTCAGCGGGATCGAAAAGTCCTACACCTTTGTCCGTGACCTTGTTGCTGACGGTGGAACCGTGTTGTTTATCGGCACCAAGAAGCAGGCTCAGGACCCAATCCAGAGCCATGCGCTCAATTGCGGAATGCCGTATATCAATCAGCGTTGGCTCGGCGGCATGCTCACCAACTTTGAAACCATCTCCAAGCGTGTGCAGAAGATGAAGGAATACCAGCACATGCGCGACACCGGCGAGTTTGAGCTGATGCCAAAGAAAGAGGCACTACTTCTGTCTCGTGAACTCGAGAAGCTTGAGCGAAACCTCAACGGCATCCGCAACATGGAACGCCTTCCCGATGTGGTGTTCATTTTGGACACCAAAAAAGAAGACATCGCTGTGACCGAGGCCAACAAACTGAAGATCCCAGTGGTGGCTGTTGTTGATACCAACTGTGACCCAGACATCATTCAGTATGTGATTCCTGGCAATGATGACGCGATTCGCTCCGGCGACTTGCTGACCCGCGTGATTGCAGACGCTGTGCTTGAAGGGCGCTTGATGCGCTCAAAGACACACCCAGAGGCCGCAAAGCCAACCCCGCGTGAGCGCACGGCAGAAGAAGCCGCCGAGCATCGCAATCAACAAGACCGTGCACGCGTCGAGGCAACGGCCAAGGCCGCTGCTACCGACGCACGTTTGCTGGGTGCCAACGAAGAGGCCCTTGAGTCCGAGGCCCAGGCTGGTCTGATTGCAGTAGAGCCAGAGATTCAAGGATCAGACACCTCTGGAGTTGCTGCTGAGGGCGAGATCGTTCCTGATCAGCCGGCACGCGTAACTCCCACTGAAGAGCCAGCAGCAGAAGGTGCGCCAGAAACGGAGAGCAACTGATGGCAGCGATTACTGCAGCAGACGTGAAGTCACTTCGTGACGCCACTGGCGCCGGAATGATGGATGCCAAGAAGGCGCTAGTTGAGGCCGACGGCGACCGTGAAAAGGCCGCTGGAATCCTGCGCCAAAAGGGCTTGAGCAAAGTTGCAACCCTTGAAGACCGTGAGAACAACCAGGGTGCGATTGCGATTGCGCAAAACGGCAATGTTGCCGCCATGGTGCAACTCAAAGCAGAGACCGATTTCTCTGGTAAGTCAGATGACTTCGTGGCACTTACTCAAAAGCTCGCTGATGCTGTGCTCGAGGGTGGGGAGTCGGCGGTCGACACACTCGCTGACGAACTCGACACGCTCAAGATCCAAAAGAAAGAGAACATCGAGCTTGGTCTTGTTGTTCGCTTCGAAGCGGCAGACGGCAACTTGCTTGATACCTACCTGCACCGCCAAGACGGCCGTGGAGTCAACGGGGTCTTGCTAGAGGTGACTGGTGCAACCGAAGAGGCCGCACACGAGATTGCGTTGCACATTGCATTCGCAAAGCCTGCTGCGCTGAGCCGTGATGAGATCGAGCCTGAGCTTGTTGAGCGGGCTCGTGTTTCTTTCGAGGAACTCACTCGCAAAGAGGGTAAGCCCGAACAGGCTGTTCCAAAGATTGTCGAAGGCCGTCTGAACTCTTGGTATGCAGAACGCGTGCTTCCCGAGCAGGGTGTGTTCGGAGAAAAAGAAACTGTGGCTGAGCGTTTGGGCGAGGCGCGCATTGCGCGGTTCGCACAAGCAGTCATCGGTTCCTGAGTACAGAGAGTCGGGTAGCAAGAATGGCAGCACCACGTTGGTCCCGAGTGCTCATCAAACTCTCTGGCGAAGCTTTCGCCGGGGATGAGGGCTTTGGGATCGACGGTGAAGTCGTGACCCGACTCGCAGCCGAGATTGTTGCGGTCAAGCAACAGTTCGAGGTGGATATTGCAATCGTTGTGGGTGGCGGCAACATCTGGCGTGGCATGACTGGCGAGGGTGCAGGCATGGACCGTGCGCAGGCCGACTACATGGGCATGCTCGCCACGATTATCAACGGGTTGGGCTTGCAAGAAACCCTTGAGCGGCTCGGCCAACCCACCCGTGTGCAAACAGCGATTCAGATGTCTCAGGTGGCCGAACCGTATATTCGCCGTAAGGCAATTCGTCACCTTGAAAAAGGGCGCGTCGTGATCTTTGCGGCCGGTACTGGCAACCCGTTTTTCACAACAGACACCACCTCGGCCCTGCGAGCAGTAGAGATCGATGCCGAGGCAATTCTGATGGGTAAAAACGGAGTGGACGGCGTCTACACCGCTGACCCTCGACTCGACCCCACCGCAGAGTTGCTGACCGAGGTGTCCTATATCGATGTGCTCAACCGTGGGCTTAAGGTCATGGACTCAACTGCAATCACCTTGTGCATGGATAACAACTTGCCAATCTGTGTGTTCGACCTGATGGGCGAGAACATCGCCCCGCTCCTCGCAGGCGAACACATCGGCACCGTCGTCTCCTAGCCCATAGGGCCGCCCCACACCCGCGGCGGCGGCCCCACACCCGTTCTGTCATGCGAGGGACCCCCCGGGCGGGGTCTGGCGCAAGACAGAACGACTACTCTCCGGTCATGGCTGAAACGACTGGAACCAACTGGACCGAACTTTCGGCGAGGGCTTCGATGGCCTCGCATCGCTTAATCGGGTGGATCTATTGGGACCCAACTGCAATCGATGCTTTTACCCGCTTGGGTATTGAGAACGGGTTTGGCTATTACATCGCTAGCAGGGGTGCACCCTTGGCTGCGGCCGGGCACCAAAGCGTTGCAGCTGCTTTCTATTCGATTCACCCTGGGTTTGTTCAGATCTCTTTAGAGATGGCAGCTGCAGTCACCAGCTTTGATCAGATCACCCGGATCCGGAACGAGGCTGTGGGCATTGGGGTGCGAGCCACCGCGCCCGAAATCTGTGATGCGTTAGCTGATATGGGGGAGAGCCTGTGGGAGGTCGTTGACTCGTTGCCCTCTTCTGGGCGAGTTCTCTTTGCCGCTCACCGCCAATGGCATCGGTCAGACGATCCGCTGGTTTCGGCTTGGCTTGCGCTGAATTGCATCCGGGAGTATCGAGGTGACACCCACTTTGGCATCTTGCTTTCAGAGAATCTGAGCGGCACGCAGGCAGGCCTGTTGCACGACGCGCATCTGAATTACCCGGGGGATTGGATCCCGCGCAGTCGAGGAGCAGATGACGCCGCTCTTGAGGCTGCACTCGCAGATCTTCAGCAGCGTGGTCTGGCCGAAGGCGGAGTAGTGAATCAGGCAGGACTTGACCTGCGTGAGCGTATTGAGGCGCGCACCAACGAACTCACAGAAATTGCGTGGCGCGCTTTTGGGGAAGAGTCCACCCGCAAGTTTGTTGAACTGATCGAACCGGTGGGGTCGCGGTTTATGGACAGAATTGATGCGACTGCAGGGCCCAACTGGATGCCAGCAGCACGCGATCGCCGAGTCAACTGACAGCCGAACAAACTGACAGACGGGCCGATTGGCCGTCGCCCCCACGTAGGTCCGGTGTAAGCGCTAGTCGGCTTGAATGATTCTTGCCACCAACAGAACCAGAATCACTAAGGCAATTGAAGTCTGGATCATCATGAGCATCTTGGCCGGACGGGTCCGGGTGTTCTCGAGCGTTGGCCCGAACGTTGAGTTCGTGAAGAACGACAGCACGAAGTAGTCGAACCATCTTGGGGGTTCCTCTGGGCGATGACCGTTTGGCTCAAAGTCGAACGCCCCACCGGGAAGATGCGCGTCCGCAAGTTGATACCAGAGAGAGAAGTTCAAGGTGATGGAAATAAATGCCAATCCCAAGTCCAAGGTAAGCCCGAGCTGGCTCTGGGTGCTCAATGCAGGGGCGGCGATCAGGGTAGTCAGATTGATGAGCAGGTTCAGACCTGCCAAGGTGAGGTACCCGACCATAAGCGGCATCGCGATTCGGGGGGTCCTGCGATTGGCAAACAGGAGCATTGCTGCTGAAAGCGCCATGAGCAGCACAAAAGAAATGTTGGCTAGCAAGCTCACAATGCTGCCCACCTGATCGACTGTCGCTCCACCAGGCATCGCACTTTGAAGCCGAGAGGTGAGGAGCAGGTCGAACAGTTCAATTGCTGCAGCCACTCCAGCAAAGGGAAGCAGCCGCATTGCCGGCCGGTCACGTGGGCGGTCGTAATGATCATCGCCAGCTGAGAGTGGCTCAAATGCGGCTCGTATTCCCCCGCTTCGCGGCACTGAGTCCTCTGGATGGGTTTCGGGTGAATCGGACACGTGAGCAACCACCTGAGATTTGGCGTACACCAGCACGCTTGAAGCATCTGAAGTTATCGCGCAACCACTCAGTTCTGGTGCTGCGATGTGGAAACCTAGGCTGATGAGCGAACCGATGAGCGCAAAGTTCTTTGTTGATTGCGACCCCGGCCACGATGACGCTATTGCGCTTGCCGTGGCGGCGCACCGCGGCCAGTTGCTTGGGGTGACCACGGTGGCTGGAAACGTTGCGGTTGAACAAACCACGATCAACGCTCTCACGGTGCTGCAATTGCTCGGTAGTGAGGTCGAGGTTCACTCAGGCGCTGCTGTGCCGCTGAATGGTCAACCGGGGCAGTTCGCCTCGTTTGTCCATGGCGACAACGGCCTTGTTGGCGCGACCATGCCAGCGCTGACTCGCTCAGTCGCGTCGGATGATGCTGCCGGGTACCTGATTGAGGCGACTGGCGAACATCCCGGTGCTTGGATTCTGGCAATTGGCCCACTGACGAACCTGGCCCTCGCCCTGCAACGCGATCCCACCCTTGTGGAGCGGATCGCTGGCATCACCATGATGGGCGGTGGCACCTATGGCAACATCACTGCTGCTGCCGAGTTCAACATCAGCTTCGACCCCGAAGCCGCTGACTTGGTATTCCGCAGTGGCGCAAAGATTGTGCAATGTGGGCTGGATCTCACCCATCAGCTGTGCGTGGACGATGCCCTTGTCGCTTCTGCCAGACATGCCAGTAATGCGTTCGGCGAGTTTTGTGCCGGCATGCTCGGCGGGTACTTGGAGAACATCCGGGCCCTGACGGGAAGCAACATTGAAGCTGTGTTGTATGACCCTTGTGCAGCACTAGCGGTGACCGATCCAGAGTTGTTTGATTTTGTGCAGCGCTACGTTGAGGTGGAGTTGACCGGAGAACTCACGCGCGGAATGACGCTTATGGATCAGCGGTCCTGGATGGCAGAGGGTGGTCCGGTTCAGTGGGCTCAGACAATCGACGCTGTTGCTGCCACAAACCTGATTCTTGATTCGATAGCTGCAGTACCCTGAGCGGCAGCGATTGCTATGCCCGAAGTAAGGCCTCTACTTCGGCTCGTGTGGGCAGTGCTGCTCGTGCCCCAACAGAGCGGGTGGCGAGTGCCCCAGCGGCGCAGGCAAATGCAGGGTCTGAGCTGATGGCAAAAGCTGCGCAAAAACTATCGCCGGCTCCCGTGCTGTCGATTGCGGTCACGGTGTAACTGCTGAACGCTTGGACTCGGCCTCGGCGATTCAACTCCGCTCCGGCTGAGCCCTTTGTGACCAGCACCTCGGTTGCGCCAAGCGCCAGCAAGTCTGCGGTGCCACCATACGCATCGGCCTCACCCTGATTCACAATGACGGTGTCGCAATCGGCGATCCAAGATGGGTCGCTCAGGTCAATCGGGCTTGGATTGCAGATGGTTCTGCTTCCACCCAACTGTGATCCTGAAGCCTTGAGTTCCTTGAAGATCTGCAGTGCCAGCGCTGCCATTTCAACGCCAATTTCAAACCCCACGATGAGTACTTCGGGTTGCAGCTCGGAAATTGCGTGGTGCAACTGATCTGCGGTCAAGTAGCGGTTAGCGCCGGGAGCTACAGCAATGGTGTTTTCGCCCTGTGCGTCCACGCTGATCAACGCAGTGCCGGTTGCAGCGTCCGGAACCGCATGCAGGTGATCAATATTGACCCCACGTGCCCGCAAGTCCGCCCGAATCGCGTCTGCGTACTCGTCTTGGCCAGTACAGCCAACAAAGGCAACGTCTGCTCCAAGCAGCGCCGCAGCGCTGGCTTGGTTTGCGCCCTTGCCGCCAAGTGCTTGTGTGAACCTACCGTTGGTGACCGTCTCGCCTGGTTCAGGCAGGCGCTGTCCATGCCAGATCAGGTCCATATTGCATGAACCAACAACAACGATGCGCGGGCTGCTCATATGTAGAGGTTATGCACGCCGAAGCGGTGCCGCTGAGCGATCAATCACCCTCGTCGTCAGGCCCATGGGTATAGACAATCGCTGGCTCGGGCAGAATCTTGGAATCGAACATGGTGAGCTCATCTGTTGAACAGGTCTCACTCAGGTCGATTCGCATACCTGCGAACAGCAGCTGCCCTTCATGATGTAGCGGAAGGGTCTCCATAAAGGTGGCAGAGTCCGAAATGACCTCACGCCAGCTTGGTGCCATCGCAATGATGGACTTATCAGTCTCGATCTTGGCACCAAGGCCTTCTCGAGTCCAGAGGCTGCCAACAAAGTGCGTTGGAACATCTAGCGGAATGATCTCTCTAAAGAGTCCCTCGGCTTTGTCGGCCGATTGCGGGGCAGCAGGATCGGGGTAGGCCGTTGTCCCGTCGACGAGTACCTCGGTGGTAATCGCCCCGATTGAGCTGGAACTAATCAGTTCCCGCGTAGTGGTCTCGGGCCCCAACCGGCAGGCTTGGCCGTGGCTGAACGAGTTGCTCGGGGTGCGTCAGCTAGCAGCATGGGGGTAGATCCCAAGGTTGGGGCTGTGCGTCCGGCGAAGGGGTCATGCAACAGGAATGACAAAATGGGCG
>JBIKPA010000312.1:0-2512 GCA_044357715.1 Microthrixaceae bacterium | reverse complement strand
AATCGCAGCCAGAAAGAATGCGCCCTGTTGGATGAACAGCACTGCGACTCCAAACAAGGTTGCAACCAAGCTCAGTGCGTTGTGAACCGGATTACGCAGGAGTACCACCCCGGCCGAACCAGCCAAGCAGATGGCCGCGGTAAGTAGAAAAGTAAACATCTCAACTCTCACTTACCGAACCTCCTCTTCTTTTCGGGGAGATCGGCCGAGGAATCAACTTGGCCAGGTGTCTTGGATGCAAGGGTCGATTCAGCACTCGCGGGGTCAGCACTCGCGGGGTCAGCAGTCGCGGAGTCAGCACTCGCTGGATCAGCATGGTCTGCATCACCGTGCTGGCCCTGGTCGCCGTGGGGTGCATGGTCGCCGTGGGCTGCATGGTCGCCGTGGGCTGCATGGTCGCCGTGGGCTGCATGATCATCGTGGCCTGCATGACCGTGATCTACACCTGCGGGAACTGGTCCTGACTCATCCTCTATCGATGCACGCTGCGGAGCCCGCACCCCGTATCCGAGTTCACCTGCCCACGAAACGATGCCCACAAAGTCGGCGTCTCCGCTCGGCGCAGTGGCTCTCATCCAACCAGAACTGTCTGCGGCAGGGTCGAAGCCGCCTGACCAGTTCTCCCAGGGCAGTTGCTGCGGGTGGCCCGCATCGTCGACTAAGAGTTCATCTTTGGTGTAGATCGCATCAGCACGATTGGTGAATGCAAACTCAAAGAGTTTGGTCTCAGTTATTGCCTCGGTTGGGCAGGCTTCGACACACAGATCACAGTGAATACAGCGCAAGTAGTTGATCTCGTAGACAAACCCAAATCGTTCGCCCGGAGAGGTGGGGTTTTCTACATCATTGTCTTGGCCGCGCACATAAATGCACTTTGCAGGGCATACACCGGCACAAAGTTCGCAGCCGATGCACTTCTCCATGCCGTCCTCATAACGGTTCAGCACATGTCGGCCATGGAATCGTTCTGGTTTTGGGCGGGTCTCTTCGGGGTATTGCTTCGTAATACGCGCGCCAGTGTCTGACTTCACGCCAATCCACTTTTTCATGACTACGCCGAAGCCATTCAGGTAGCCCATCAGGATCCTTCTCCTGGCAGCGAGAGTGCTGCACGTTTTGCCGCGGATGCGCGGATGGACAGTATCAACAAGAACGCTCCAGCCAAAAGACCAGCCAGTGCGGCGATAATCGTTGCCGCAAGATTCCAGCCTTGATCACTACCAACTCGGACTGCAACGAGCAACAAGAACCATCCAAGTGAAGCCGGAATGAGCACCTTCCAACCCAGATCCATCACTTGGTCGTAACGCAACCGAGGCAAGGTAGCCCGGAAGAGGACGAACATGCATAAGAACACAAGCAGCTTTAAGAAGAACCAGAAGAACGGAAGGATGTAAACACCGACCCAGTTCGTTAGGCCGAAGGTCGGTCCAGCTGGCCCACCAAAGAACAAGGTCACGATGATGGCCGACATCGTTACGGTATTGAGGAACTCTGCCAAGAAGAACATGGCAAAGCGAAATGACGAGTACTCGGTATGGAAACCGCCCACGAGTTCTTGCTCTGCCTCAACCAGATCAAAGGGTGGGCGATTGAGTTCAGCTGTTGCGGCAATGGTGAATATCACAAAGGGCACCAAGCCAGTCATCCAGATATTCCAGCGGAACCCGGACTGCCCGTTAACGATTGCATTGGTAGATAAAGACCCAGCAATCAGCAATACCGAGGCCAAAGCCAAACCAAGTGCTGCCTCATAAGAGACCATCTGCGCTGTGGCTCGCACCGATCCCAACAGCGGATACTTCGACCCCGAGGCCCAGCCGGCAAGCATGATTCCGTATACCGCTAGCGAGGACATAGCTAGGAACAACAAGATGCCAATCTGTGGATCTGCAACTTGCATAAATGTCTGCTGACCCAAGATGGTAACGACCCCATCAAGGCCATCGTTGAAACTGCCAGCAATTGGGACAATCGCAAACGTTAGGAAGGCCGGAACCAAAGACAAAAACGGTGCGAGCTTGAAGACAAACGGGTCGGCTCGTTCGGGCATGAGGTCTTCTTTGAAGATCAACTTCATGCCATCAGCAATTGTCTGAAACAGGCCGAATGGACCAGCCCGATTGGGGCCGAACCGGTTTTGCATGTCTGCGATGACCTTGCGTTCAAACCAGACCATCAAGATTACCGAGAGCAACAGACCAACAAAGGCCACGACAACTTTTATGAGGACCACAAGCAGCGTGGTAAGCCCGACCTCGCCGCTCAGCAGCGGGTCGTTGGCAAGAATGCCCGAAAGCACAGAGCTCTGAATGATTGAGGTCATCTCAGCTCACCTCAACTCGGATTTCACAGACCACATCACCGGCATCGACAAGCACACCCGGGTCTGCACCCTCAAGGTTGTGACGCACGACAGCAGATCCCTTCGGCACCCCTGAGTCAACGATGGCAGCAGCAGTGATCGAACCGTGAGGCGAACTAACCGTTACCTTGGTTCCGTTTTCTACCC
>JBIKPA010000311.1:0-2513 GCA_044357715.1 Microthrixaceae bacterium | reverse complement strand
ACAGGCCAATAACGCGTTCATCCCCGCCGGGGCCAAAAGCTTCACGCACGGGGGCGAGCAGCGGCTCAGGGTCAACGAGTTGAGCCTCATCAAGATTGACGAGAGCCATTGCGGGCTTGGCAGTGAGCAGAAAGAACGGTTTCAGCAACTGCCGTTGCGCCTCGTCAAGCTGCGAACGATAAATCGGAGTGCCGGCTTGCAGCAGTTCAAGGGCGGCGTCCATCGCAGCCACTTCATCTGCAAGCGTCTTGTCTGCCCGAGCCGCCTTGCGCCTTTTGTCGGCCTGCTTCTCTAGGGTCTCTAGGTCGGAGTACACCAACTCAACTTCAAGGGTGTTGAGTTGATCGACAGGATCGCAGGACCCATCCACGTCGGTATCAACGAACGCTCGGAGAATAAAAACAATCGCATCTACTTCTCTGATGTGAGCCAAGAAGCGATTACCAAGACCCTCGCCTTGGGCAGCGCCCTCAACAAGGCCAGCAATGTCTACAAACTGCACACTGGCAGGAACAATGGTCTTCGTCTGGCTCATGACTGCCAAACGCTGCAGCCTGTCATCAGGAACCTTCGCCACCCCAACGTTTGGGTCAACGGTGGCAAAGGCATACGGTGCGGCAAGGGCACCGCCGCCAGCAAGAGCGTTATATAGCGATGACTTACCTGCGTTGGGTAAGCCGACAAATCCGAATCGTTCCACGTGAGGTTCCTGAAAGTGAGTGGCTCTGCAGGCTCGCAAAGCATTGCCACACGGTACTTGGTTCAGCGCTCTTGCCACATCTGATCCGAGGAAACGAGTAGCGAATCTCGCTCGTCTGGAGTCTGAGGGGGTACCTCAACTAAGATGATGTTCATGTCACAACGCACGCAGAAGAAAAAAGCCAACGTGCGGCGTAAGAAGGCCAATCATGGCCGTAAGCCAAACGCCGGTCGCAACTCCTAAATCACTCGCTGATAACGTTCTGCGCTTCTCTCGGCACCTGCCGACGGGGGCGCAGTTGACGTTGTAGGGCGAGTTGCTCGGCACTTTCTCCGCCGCAGTCAAGTTCGACTCACTAGTCGATCGGCGGTCGAGTCAAGTCCTCGGGGACTGCATAGATCAACGGAATACTCACAATGGTTGCTAAGCCCTTGACCACGATGTTGGCCCAAATAATAGAGACGGCAACGGCCCAAGGCAGGGTGCCGCCAAAGGCAATGAGCACAAACACGATTGAGTCAATCGGTATCGCGATTGCGTTCGAGGTCAGCACGCGACCCCACTGCACACGATGACCAAAGCGCATCACAAAGCGGTGATACACCTCGGTATCTGCAAACTCTGCAATCACTTGCGCAATCACAGATGCAAGGACAATGCGGGTCACTGGGTTGAGCACCGGGCCAAACCACTCTTGCGCAGGCCCGGGCACCTCAGAGTCGGCTGGCAAAATCGCAGCTAAGTAGAGCCCAAGAGCTAGAACGATGTTGAATGCCGCTGCACTCAAGATGATCACTCTGGCAGCGAAACGGCCCCCCACTTTATGCACTAGGTCGCGAAGCGTGAATGTGAGTGGGTACGTCAGGGTTCCGGCATCAATCGAGAAACTTGCCCAGTCCGGTCCTAACCGCAAAATGCGAACCGACATCACGTTTGCCATCAGTGAACAGGCCACATACCCAGCAGCCGCAATCAGCAGCCAAGTGAGTGCACGGCGATTGAGGTCTACCTCATTTGTCACTGTGTCCGTTACCGTCACGGCCGCCACGGTACCTTTCAAAGATGTCTGCTGACACCTTTGACCCTCACGCGAGCACAACCGACTCTGCTGAGAGCGCCCAAGCCGGGCGACCCCTACAACTTGAACTTGTAGAACTTGGAGATAGTGCTGCCGCTTGGAGTGCCGCTGGTTTCACAGTCACGGATCACCACACCATAGAACTCGGTCGTACAACAATTTGTTGCAGAGCTGATGCCAAACCGTTTCACGGCTGGGGGATCAATAGCCTCGGCGGCAACAAATCTGGCTCAGGGCTTGAGTCCATAGATGGACTCAAACTGCTTCCGCCGCAGACCAGAACTTCACCGGCGATCTCTCGACCAACGCCGCCTCACCCCAATGGCATCTCCTCGATTGATCACATTGTGGTTACTACGGGGAATTGCGACCGCAGCATCAAAGCCTTCGAGTCAGCCGGCTTTGTCATCCGGGGTGAACGAAACACCACAAGTTACGGATCGCCGATGCGCCAAGTATTTTTCTGGGCAGGAGATGTCATCGTGGAACTTATGGGCCCTGCCAAGGGGCAAGCTGTTCGTGAGGCTCCGGCGAGTGTCTTTGGCTTGGCCCTTGTTACCACTGACATGCAGCGCACAAGTGAAGTACTTGGCGACCTGCTTGGCACCCCAAAAGATGCGGTGCAGCCTGGCCGGAAGATTGCGGGCCTGCGCACCAAGTCAGTGGGTATCGGCTTACCGATCGCAGTGATGAGCCAGCATCGTCCACAAACGCCGCACCTGGAATAGATCTGTT
>JBIKPA010000109.1:0-9055 GCA_044357715.1 Microthrixaceae bacterium | reverse complement strand
GGGGTAATAGGGTTTACATATGGCCAAGGTCGCAGTGCTCGGAGCAGGGGTTGCTGGCCTAGGCGTGGCGCTTGCCGCTGGACGTGCTGGCCATGAGGTGCTCCTCATCGAACGAGATAGCACCCCACTGCCTGCAACAGCTACCGAGGCATTCGACTGGAACCGCAGTGGTGCACCGCAGGTCCGCCACTCGCACGCCTTTCTGGCGCGGCTGCGCAACCTGTTGCGAGACCACTACCCCGACGTACTTGAATCGCTCTATCAAGCTGGCGCAACACCAATGGACTTTATTGCGATGCTCCCCGAGGGCATGGACCGTACTCCCCTGCCCGGCGACGAAGACCTGGTGGCGATTGCATGCCGACGAACCACTTTTGAGTGGGTGCTACGGCGCACCATTGCCAACGAACCTTCGGTGCAACTGCTGCATGGCCGAGGTGTTGCAGCACTGCTGACAACGCAGGCCGGGCTCATAACTGAGACTCATGGAATTGGCCCGCAAGTGACTGGGCTCAGGCTTGATGATGACACCGAGGTGCTTGCAGACGTCACAGTCATTGCGGGTGGTCGGCGCCAAGACCTGCCCGGCTTGTTGGCGGCGCAGGGAATACAACTCAAAGAGACCATCGAAGACACCGGCATTGTGTACTTCTCTCGTTTCTTCAAGCTGTTAGATGGGGCCGAGTTTCCCCCACAAGATGGGCCGATCGGTGGAGACCTGGGGTACCTAAAGTTCGGGGTGTTCCCTGGAGATAATCGGACGTTCTCTATAACTCTTGCTGCTGGAATTGAAGACAAAGAACTCCGCGGACAGCTCAGCGACCCAGAGGAGTTCATCAAAATTGCTTCACAGATTTCGGCGGCGGCAGCGCACGTTGAACATGACCGGGCAGAACCAATTACTGGCGTCAACCAGATGGCGGGGCTAGTAAACCGTCGGCGGTTATTTCTTGATGAGGGAGGCGAACCGGTGGTGCTTGGCATGCATGCAGTTGGCGATGCTCACACCTGCACAAACCCCCTTTATGGCCGAGGGTGCAGCTTGGCCTTGGTACAGGCCGAACTCTTTGCAGATTCGCTCAAAGCACATGGGCTAGATCACCGCAATCGGGCACTTGACTATGAGGCTGCTACCCGCAAAGAAATCACTCCTTGGTACCGCGCAGCAGTTGCCCAAGATCAACTCAGCGCAGCCAGCCCAAACGCAGATGCGCCAGCCACGGAGAAGCCCGCTAACGATCCCAGTCAGACAGCGCGTGAGTTTCTGCGAGATGGGCTGTTTCCCGCTCTGCGGACTGACCCAGTGGTACTTCGGGCATTTCTGCGAATGTTTAATCTGCTTGAAGCACCCGACTCACTTATGACCAACGGCGAGGTCATTACTCGGGTCCTCGCAGTATTCAACGAGCGTGAAAACCGGCCGCCTGAAGAACCGGCAGGCCCCGCTCGCGACTCTCTACTCATTCAGCTTGGTCAGGGCTGATACTGGGCTAGTTGTTGTCCGTAGGATCCCGAATCACCACGATGCTGGCAGCGGGGTTATCTGGATCTAGAAAAACTTCGATCGGCCGCTTGAGGTCATCTTCGTTACTCTGCTGCTCAATCACAGTGCGCTGATCTTTTGATGGGTCAAGAATCTCCCGAAGCCCAATCAATCCTGCTGCAAGCATTGAAGCCGCACCAGACTTTCGGTATTTATGCGGAATATGCCCGCGGTGAACGGCCACTGGTTCGGGTTCGGTGCCGTCATCTGGTTCGGCATCTTGAAACCCAAGAAGGTTGGGAGGTTCAGCCACCAGCTACTGCGGGAATGATTGCAATTGTCTCGCCATCTGGCACGGGAGTATCTAGTCCGTCTAGGTAGCGAACGTCGTCGTCGGCAACGAAGACGTTGACAAATCGGCGCAGGCCGCCTTCGTCGTCAAAGAGTCGCTCTTTGAAACCCGGATGGGCAGCCTCTAAGGAACCCAGGGCCTCTCCGACAGTCGCCCCCTCGACCTGCACATCTGAGGAGCCTCCGGTGAGGGTGCGAAGGGTGGTCGGGATTCGGATGCTGACGGTCATGGAAATTCTCCTGAGATGTGCTGAGCGGCTACGGCTTGGGTGTAGCAGAATCAGCTACTAGCTTGGGTTGCGCACTACATGGTACCGAATTGGCCACTGATGTGGGTTCGGGGTGCTGAAGCCCATACCGGCGCAGCACCCGCTACCTTGATGAGGCTGATGTCAGATCCCCTAGGCCAATTTGGCCAGTTGCCTGCCGAGGAGGTGTGAGGACTTGCCCGAAGACCGCTTACCCCCTGCCCCAATTCGTCAGTTCGATCATCAAAATTTTGGCGTTCCAAAGCTTCTGGAGCACAAGGGCAACACAAAGGTGTCTGTTTGTCTTCCGGCACGCAACGAGGGCCTCACTGTGGGTCCGATTGTGGCCACACTCAAAGCGGATCTGTTACTCACCGGAGTGGTAGACGAGATACTCGTCATTGATGACCACTCAAGTGATAACACCGCTGCTGTGGCTCAAGAAGCTGGGGCACGAGTCGTTGCTGCCGCCGAGATTTTGCCCGAATACGGCAGCGGGTTTGGTAAGGGCGAGGTTCTGTGGAAGTCGCTCTATGTTGCCGAGGGCGACCTGATTATCTGGTGCGATGCTGATATTTCGCAGTTTGGCTCTCGGTTTGTATCCGGCATTCTTGGGCCACTGTTATGCGAAGCAGACGTAGACCTAGCCAAAGGTTTTTATCGCCGACCAGAACGCGACCGAGAAGGCGGTGGGCGCGTAACAGAGCTTGTTGCCCGGCCGTTGTTGTCACTTTTTTGCCCGGAGCTCGCAGCTCTACATCAGCCGCTTTCAGGCGAATATGGGGGCAGGCGTGCAGTGCTTGAACAACTGCCCTTTGTGCAGGGCTACGGGGTAGAAGTTGGCCTGCTCATCGACCTTGCAAAACAATTTGGCTTACAGGGTTTGGTTCAAGTCGACCTCGATGTGCGCCATCACCGCAATCGCAGCTTGGCCGAACTTGGCCCGCAAGCGATGGCGATTGCTCAGACCATCATGCGGCACGTGGACTGGGACTTGGCTCCGGTGGCATCAGAGTTGATCCGGCCGGGCCTAGCACCTGTAACGGTGGATGTGAGCGAACGTCCACCCATGGTTGAGGTGACCTCATACCTGACTCGGACTTTGGAACTCGCAGCAACCCTTCAGCCCTAAGAATCAGACTTCTTGGCTGCTTAACTGCTTAACGGCGAGTTCGGCTGCCTCTTGAAGGCAGGCCAACGTGTCGTGAAGAGCCCGGTCCCGACCAAACTGCTCAACAAGCGACACCGTGGGAACGAGCGACTGTGCAGCGTCGAATGCTTCGCCCACTACTGCAATCACTGATACGCCCAGACGGTTAGCAAGATCAGTAACGCCACCCACTACCTTGCCTTCGAAGGATTCTGCATCTAAAAACCCCTCACCAGTGATGACCAGATCTACCGACTCAATGAGTTCGTCTAGACCCAAAAAGTCTGCAACTAGGTCGAAACCGGAAAGCAGTGAAGCACCGAGACAAGCGAGTCCGCCTGCAAGACCGCCCGCTGCTCCACCGCCTACAAGATCGGCCACTTGAACCCCGTAGTCGTTCTCATATACCTGCACCAAGCGTTCGAGTCGCCTTTGCAACAGCTTGACCTGAGCTGGGGTAGCACCCTTTTGCGGCGCAAAGACCGGGGCAGCCTGAACGAAGCGAGTGCCAACATCGCAGGCCACGTTCAGATCAACTCCACGCAGACGATGTACTGGTTCGAGGGCCCTCAACGCCCCAAGACCACCGTCAGTTGTTGCAGAGCCCCCTAGGCCGACCACAATTTTTTTGGCTCCAGCGTCAAGTGCTGCCGCAATTAACTCTCCAGTTCCGTAGGTGGACGCGCTAACAGGATCGTTCTGCTCGGCTCCGCCTACGAGACTCAGACCAGAAGCGCGGGCCATCTCTATTACTGCGCTGCGTCCGGCGAGTCTCCACTCGGCCTGCACAGGATCGCCAAGCGGACCCGTCACGGTGGATGTTCGGTTTGCTCCGCCAAGAACCTCGAGTAGTCCTTCACCGCCGTCGGCAAGCGGGCAGTCAATCACCTCATGGCCAAGGGCCTTGAGGCCTGCACTCAAAGCAGCAGCCGCTTCTGCTGCTGAAGCAGTGCCCTTGAACTTGTCTGGTGCCACTAGGACTCGCACATCTACAAGCTTAGGACTGCTAGCACCAGACCCCTCCGAGAGACATCTATGGTGAGCGGTGATGTCTGACAAAAGCGAACGCCCCGTGGTCATTGTGTCGAACCGAGGGCCCGTGAGTTATCGAGTCGAAAATGGAGTACTTGTTGGTACTCGCGGGGCGGGTGGACTGGTTTCGGGGTTGGGGCCGCTACTTGAGACGGGCAGGGCGAGTTGGATTGCTGCAGCACTCAGTGACGCAGATCGTGCCGCAGTAGCTGCGGGAATTTCAGCACCTGACGGCCTAGCGGTTCGCCTGCTTGACCTTGACCCACAAGACCACGCATTGGCCTATGACCTGATCTCAAATGAAACCCTCTGGTTTGTTCATCACGGCCTGTTTGATCTGACTCGCTCACCCTCGTATACCGCTGATTGGTTCGAAGCCTGGGATGCGTACCGGCGAGTCAATCAGGCGTTTGCCCAAGCCGTATGCGAATCCGCTCCGGCCGATGCCGCAGTACTCATCCAGGACTATCACCTGACCCTCATGGCACCTACCTTGGCATTAGAGCGCCCTGACCTGACTACGGTGCATTTTCACCACACGCCGTTCGCGGGCCCCGACATGCTGCGGGTGTTGCCAGCAGTCGCCCGAGACGAGATGCTGGCATCGCTCAATGCCCACGATGCATGCGGGTTTCACACTCAGGATTGGGCCGAGAACTTCCAGCAAGATCTGCACCGATGGCCGCCTACAAGTACTGACTTGGCGCTCGACACGGGGGCCAAGGTCTTTGCTTCATCGCTCGCTACTGATGCCGAGGATCTGCGTTCCACAGCTGCTTCGACCGGGTGCGTCGAACACCTTCGATTGCTTGAAGAGCAACTCGGCGATTGTCAGCTTGTTCTGCGGATCGACCGGATGGAGCTATCTAAAAACATTCGTCGCGGGTTTCAGGCCTTCGACTTGTTGTTGCAACAACGCAGTGACCTGCGTGAGCAGGTTGTGTTTCTTGCCTGCTGCTACCCATCGCGTGAGAACGTTGCTGAGTACGCCCGCTACAAAGAAGATGTCTTGGCCGAGGTTGAACGAGTGAATGCTCGTTGGAGAACTGCAAATTGGCAGCCCATCTTGTTAGAGACTGACGACAACTACTTACGCTCGGTTGCAGCTCTGCGCCGTTACGACGTCTTGGTAGTGAACCCAATCAGAGATGGGCTCAATCTGGTTGCCAAAGAAGGACCACTCATCAACGAGCACTTCGGCAGCCTCGTGTTGTCTACCGAGGCTGGGGCTTGGGCCGAACTGCACTCTGCAGCTCTTGGAATTAACCCTTTCGACGTTGAACAGACCGCCGAGATGATTGGCTTAGCACTGGATCTTGCCCCATCAGATCGCAAGGCCAAGGCTACCGAACTAGCTGAACTCGTGGCTGAGCGAACCCCAACTGACTGGCTAATTGATCAACTCAACGCAGCTAGCTAATGAGCTAAAGATTTTGGTTGGGAAGGTTCAGCGCAGTCTGCAATTGCTGAAGTAGCAACAGCACCGCTTCTGGACCGTCGACGACTAGATCGGCGCGCTCAAGCAGTTCTGCATCAGACTCCTCACTTTGCACAAAGATTCTGAAGACCTGTGTTCCAGACGCGGCAAGCGAGTCCAACGCATCAAAGGCGGGCAAGTCACCCACATCGTCGCCAATAAAGAGCACGGGGCCCACATGAGACTGGGCAAGACTCAGCAGAACACTGCCCTTGTCCACATCCGTAGGCGGGTGAATCTCAACGCTCATCCGGGCGGTTCGTGTGACAAAACCAGATGCCGCAGCAACTACTTGTGCATACTGCTCAACCTGCGCTGCTAGCTGTGGCTGCCCGCGATAGTGCAAGGTGATGGACAGGCCTTTTTGCTCGACTCGCATGCCATGCAATCCGCAGCCTCGGGCCATCTCAGCGAGCTCTGCGACCTGAACCCGCCAAGTTTCTGCATCACGGTGGTCGGTGCGAACACCCTGGCGAATCTGCTCCAACCCGTAGAGCCCAACCAGCGTGAGTTGAGTGGGCGCAAGTTGAACAGGGAGCCGCTCAACCAAAAAATCAACCGGTCGGCCAGAAATCACCGCTAGTTCGCCTAACTGAGGCGCAAGAGCCTGAATGGCTTGCAAAGCACCTGGGATGATTACTGCAGCAGCAGGGTTATCAACAATGGGCGAAAGCGTGCCATCGAAGTCAGTGGCGAGCAATGCTTCTTTGGGCGCAGAAGCTACAGCGGTAACAACCTGCTGGGCTGCAACTCTTTGCCTGTCGTTATTTGCCATAGGCGCAGCGCCCGGGTTGATCAACAGTGACTGCCAACTCAGCCCGTGGTGGTTGTGGTCTTGATGGTGGTGGTAGTGATTTTGGTTCCAGCAGATGGAATAGTGCTAGCTGCTGCGCTTCCCGCAGTTGTCGTCACTGTCGAGTTACCGGATGAGGAACTGCCAGAGGAGCTTCCTGCAACGGTGGTGGTGGTGCTTGCTCCCGCAGGGGTGATGATTCCCTCAACATCAGGGCCGAGCACAATGACTACGTTGGTATCTGCGCCGACGTCAGTTGCAACTTTGCCCAGCACGGTTCCGGTTGGGATTGGTTGCACGGCGCCAATGCTGAGCAGCTTGGCGATCGCCTTGGCATCGCCTTCATAGCCGGGGGCGTAATACACCGTGGTGGTCTGAACCTGAGCGGCTGCGGTCTTCGCCGAGATGTTCGGGTAACCAGCTAGACCCAGGAAATTTGCTGCAGTTGCCGCATAGCCACTCTTGCCTGCGCCGTTGAGCACAACCACCTTCAATGTTTCGGGTGCAACAGAGGTGGAGGGGGTAGTAGTGGTGGGAACTGCGGGCTCGGTAGTGGTGGTCTTGTTGCTACCTTCACCGATCTCTACATCCTGAGAATCAGTCTGGAAGCCCACACCGCCACCCTTCAAGAGAAGGATGAATCCGAGCGCGACGGCAACTCCAACAAGAATCAAACCTCGTGAAGCTGGATTCGGGCCTTGTGGTGTTGGTCGCGGTGGACGCGGACGCTGCGTCGTAGTCATCTCACAACCTTAGTCCTGTGGCCCGCAGGGTACGCGGTGATCCTCATTTGAGGCGGTGATTTTCACGTGACAAGGTCAAACTCCATCAAAGCCGACTTCAAACCGAACACAAACGAGTTGGGCATCTCTACTACTGAACCGGGAACAACTCGCAGTTGGTCAACCCGCTTGAGCAGTTCTTCGAACATGACCCGGATCTCTAAACGAGCCAACGAGGCACCCAAACAGAAGTGGGTTCCAAAGCCAAAGGCAATGTGATTGTTGGGGTGACGAGTCACTTCTAGGTCTTCTGGGTGATCAAACTGAGCAGGATCGCGGTTTGCAGATGAGTACATCAAGACCAGTTGCTGACCGGCTTTGATGGTTTGGCCGCCAATTTCGGTGTCTTCTACTGCTACCCGGCACATATTGTGAATCGGCGTCACATAGCGAATGAATTCCTCTACGGCGATCGTCAAATCTGCACCGTCTTTGAGCAGTGCCCATTGCTCTGGGCGAGCCGCTAGCTCCAACAAGCTGCGCGCAATCACAGTTCGTGTGGTTTCCGCACCGCCGTCTAGTAGCAGCAAAGAGTCAGAGATGACTTCCTCAACCCCAAAGGGGCAACCTGGCACTTCTGCCGTTGTCCACACAGTCATCACATCATCAGCTGGCTCAAGCTTTTTAGCCTCGTAGAGTTCGGCGGCTGCAACAGCAAAATCCATGACTGCTGCGATGTTGTCTTCTTGGTGGTACCGAGGACCACCCCCCAAGGTGATGGTGCGCTCGGACCAGTCCATCAGCTTGGGCCACATGTCTTCGCTGAACCCCAAGAGCAGGCCTATCATCTCGGCTGGCAGCGGTGCCGCAATCTCGCTGATCACCTCGACTGCTCCACCGTGACCAAAGGCTTGGTCCAACAGGCTAGTAACGACTTCGCGAACGTGGTCTTCCCAACTAGCAACCGCTCTTGGAGTAAAGCGCCGAGCAACCAGACTTCGGCGCATCTGATGCACCGGATCATCTAGGCCGATGATGGCAGGGTCAGCCGGGATATTGGGACGGTAGCCGCCCTTGTTCTGATCGGAGTTAATAAAGAGAGCTTTGCGCTTCTCGATTTCTACAATGTCTGCGTGTCGAGAAACACCCCATAACTCGTTTATCGAGTCCCAGTAAACAGGAGCCTGCTCGCGCATCCACGCATAGGTGGAGTAGGGATCGTTGACATAAAAATCTCCGTCCAAAAGGTCGATTGATCGCTTCTCAGTCACCTCATCAGACTGGCACAAAAGGCAGGCTGACAGAAAGAGAGTCAGCTGCTCGCAGCTTCGATTCGCTCTACAGTCTTCGGTATTCAGTTCTTCCGGTCGTGCAGCTCAAAAGAGGAGCCTAGAAATGTCTATGTCATGGAACAAACCGTCATGGAACAAACCGTCATGGAACAAACCGTCATGGAACAAACCGTCATGGAATAAGCGTGTGGTGCTTTCCCTCTCGGCACTTGCTCTGCTCGCCGGTGCGAACGGCCTTGTCGGATGTAGTAGTTCAGATGAGGATGCAGCTACCACAACCACGGCTACTGCTTCTTCGACTACGGCAAAGAACGGCGAAACAACCACCACCGCCGAAGTCGCGGTTGACGTAGGCGTGAACGTAAAGATTGTGTCCTCTGGAATGGGCGACGTACTCGGAGACGGCCAAGGTCACGTGTTTTACATTTTCACTCCCGACGGGACCGGTGCGCCAACCTGTGTCGACGACTGCGCAGGTGCGTGGCCCCCAGTCTTTACTGAGGGTGG
>JBIKPA010000310.1:0-2539 GCA_044357715.1 Microthrixaceae bacterium | reverse complement strand
GAAGGGTGCACGTGGAAGCAGTTGAACTGAGGGTTGCTCCGTCGTTTCGGTTGAAAACACACCCCGAGAACGATGATGCGTATTCAACAGGGGGCAGAATTTGCAGCTCCCCGGCCGATGCAGCGTCTCCCATATCAAACAGTGTGACTCGTAGAGTCCGTCCTGCGTCGTATGGCATCACTCGTGCTAAGTAAAATGAGGTGTTGGCAGCGGTTGCGTTTGCGTAGATTGGAAGGCGGCCTCTCGCGTTGATCGCCACAGCAGAGCCATCGACTGCTGCAAGTCCGGCGGATCCAAAACCCGCAAAGATTGACATCCTGTTGTGACCACCGTCTGTCACGCTCGCGCTGTAGACGGTTGGCGCAGCAGCAGTGCTGTTGCTGCGTACTTGCAGGATGTACTCACCGGTCTGTACCGAACCAGCGGGTATCGAGCAAAGGGTCACGTTTTGTCGAAACAACTCTGCAAAGGTATTCGCCCCATCTAACGGGTTAATCACCGCCTGAGAGTCCTGCCTTCCGTCAGTTGGGTGAAGGTACTGGTAGATGGTTGGGTTGCTTCCACCTGGATCGAAAGACGGCATCTGCTTGGTGCAACCGGCTACGACTGGGTTATCCAGGTCAGACCAAGGCGTGGAATCTGGACTACGAACAATAAAGGTGGTCTTGGTGCCGCGGCCGCTGATGTCTTGATCGCCGGTACACCATGAGGTCAGACCTGGGGCAAAACGAAGCGCTCCATCCGGGTAAGGGTTGCCCGGCAGCGCTTGCAAAGTATTCGCCTGCGTCTGAGTTGGCATGTTGACACCGCAGGTGTCATTCACATAGGTCATCGCCGGGTCATAGACCTGAATATCGAGGGGCTGTCCGACCACAATCGAGGAGACTTTCAGTGCAAAGAAGTAACCCCCGGTTGCGTACTCGTCGTTGTTGATGCCCGCGTTGACGGTTCCGGTACAGTTCGCAACCGAAGTTGGACAAACTTTTGCCTGAAAGCGGTCGCCAGATCTTTTTGTCGCGTTTGGCCCTGCGATATTGATCCAGAACTGCGGGGTGTTTTGGGCTCGGGCAGGATCGTTTCCAAGCTTATTCTCGGGTGACCCCATTGGTACCGGAGCGACATATTCAGCCACGGCCTCTCTAGTCAGATCAATGCTCTCTACCCCAAGTAGCCCCACGAAGTAGGTTGGAATTGTTGCCTTAACCTTGACCCGTAAACGGTTTGGATTTGGCTCTTGCGAGACGGTGACGGTCGCATTTGAGCCGTTTCGAAATCCGTTCTGACCTGTGAGAGTTCGAGCGGTCGTGGTGGCAGAGGGTAAATCCCCGGGTAGGAATGCAGCTCCCGCATGCGCTCCCGAGTCTGCCGCTCGCTGGATCTTGTCAGCTTGGAACCACCAGTTCGAAAGGTCTACTGCAAACCCTGCAAAGCCCATCAACATAATCAACATCAGCGCAAACCAGAGCAGTACAACTCCTCGTTCCTCGCGCTTTGGATTGAGCCGGGAGTCTCGCAGGCTGCTTGAACAGCCTTCGGTTGCGCACCTTCGGCCCCAAAGAAGCGGTCGCATTTGAATCAACCCGCCGCGCATTGATCGCTCGGCAGAGGTTCAAGTCGAAGCACTGTATGGCCAGTCACGGTTCTGGTGGTACCAAAAAATCCTGTGATGTAGTCGTGTTGCACCTGAACAAACACGCCAATGGTGTCAACGGTAACCCCACATGCATCCGCATTTGTCCAACTTCCACTGCCCTGAGTCATTGTCTTCGTGGTGGGGTTCCAAGTGAACTTCACGCAACTCGAACTGCATCCACCCGCCATTGAATCTCCGGGGTAGCCGCCGAATGGGGCCCCGTCCGTTGCAGCTGGATTGACTTTGTACACTGCCATGCCAACGGGCGTGCCGTTGCTCAGTACCTGAAGGTCTGCTGAGGTCGATAGCGCAATTTGCGTGAGTGCTGTGTTCTGCGACGCTGTAACGCTGCCCGCCTGAGCATAAGCGGTAGCAGCGAGCCGAGCGCCGCTTCTTGTAGAGGCAGTTGAAGTTGAGTACGAGGTGAAGAGCATTCCAAACTCAATGATTCCTACAAGGATAAAGATCATCACTGGCAGAACCATGGCGGCCTCAACCATCACCGCCCCCTGTTGAGACCTTGTGCGATATAGCTTCAATCGGGTAGCGAAGAGTTTCACCCTGTAGTTCTCGGCAGCAAATGCACCCAGCTTTAGGTCATTCGGCCCAGAGTGTGGACCAAACGACCTAGATGGATGGCTAGCTAGAGAACGCTACGAACAAGAGTCTGAGCAGCCCGATCTGCAATGAGATCTGTGTTCTGCGATGGATCAAAAATATGTTGAATAAAGGCTGCAAATATCTGAGCCACAAATACTTCTGAGACTACTTCTGGCTCTTTAATCTCTGGTACGTACTGCTCGAGTAGGCCGATCACGCCCGTCCTAAAAAGTTCCAACATCGCAGACCCCGTCGGCAGAGCGATTGCTTGGTTTCTCAGGCCCTCGCCAAGTAGCAGGCGAAGCA
>JBIKPA010000309.1:0-2542 GCA_044357715.1 Microthrixaceae bacterium | reverse complement strand
GCGCAAGCCCTGCCAGCCCTGCCCGGATCCTCGGGGTCGGGGCCGTTGTTCAGACCGTTGGCGGGAGTGGTGGTGCCGTTGCGGTCGACGGGAGAGTCGACCTCGACCGAGCCGACCCTAGAGGTAGACAAACTCGATGTGTCCAAGGTGGTGTTTCGGGTTACCGCTCTGTCGAACGGTCAGGTGAAGAACTCTCCGACGGTGGATGTACGCGATGGCCAGGCGCGCTGGAAGGTCGCACAGGGATTTCTGGTTCTCGGTGAGACCTACCGGGTATCGGTAGTGGAAAGCGGGAACACCCAAAATGTGGTGCTCTCGGAACGCAACCTTCATGTGGATCCGCAGCGGTCGGCCGAACAGAAGCTCTGGTCTTTCGCTGGAATTTCTGCTGGCAAGGTGACCGGTGAGCCGGTCTGGGGTTGGTCATCGCCAACTCTCGAGACCATGGGTGGTGCAGCAGGATTCTCGCTGCTCCATCGGCCAACCAACGGCGCTCAGGGGGGCTTGCCAAAAGGTTGGCAGCTCTCGCCCTCAAGTGTGGGGTCTCGTTGGAAGACGCTGACGCTTACCCGTAATGGCTCCTCGGCACGCCTCACGGCTTGGGATGGTTGGACAGTGGCGTTCGAGCGCAGCAGTAGCGGAGCGTTCCTAGCCCAGCTCGGAGAGAACGACACCTGGCCTGCAGGGATGTACGCCACGCTCAACGCAAATCCCGCTGGCGGCGGGTGGACGGTAACCAACACCAATCAGTCCACCACTTCGTTCCCCGCTGCGGACGTTGCTCAGAAGGTGACACTGTCTCCCTCGGCGGTTTGGACAGACGGGTCGCCGGTGCTGCAGCAGAGCTGGGTAGGGGGCCGCCTTGACCATGTGACCGACCCCGTTAGCGGGCGGCAAATCCAATTCTTCTATGGGCCCTCGGAGCAGTGCATCGCTCCAGTTGAGGGGTTCATTCCAGTGCCAGACGGCATGCTGTGTGCGGCGCTGTCTTGGGATGGTGCAAAGCTGGCCCTGTCCTACGTCGCAACCGAAGCCGGAGTTCAGATCGGCCGAATCACGGGCCGTGCCGGAACGGGAACGAGCGCCCAAGTCAACGACTTAGCTTGGGATAAGTCGGCAAGGATCACGGGTATTCGCGCGCCGCTTGCGGCTGCGGCCACGGCTGCTGAAGTCATTGGTGGGCTTGGCGTCGATGATGCTCGTGCTCTCACAACAATCACCTACGACAGTTCTGGCCGAGTGCAGACCATTACGGCACCTGCCGGGCTTGTCTCTGGCGAGATTCAGACGCCAGCACAGTCTGCGCAGCCAGTACAAACCTTGGAGTATTCAACCAACGGAGCTCTGGCCTTGTTCACCGTGCGCCAAAACGGTGTCTGGGTACCCTTCTTGCATCGGGCCGAGGCCACGCTCAATCGAATGAACCAGACGAAGACCACTGCCTCAGACGGGCAGGCAACGGTCATGACCTACAACCCCGAGGATCAGGCCACCGAGGTTCTTGATGTAGCTAGTGGCACTCGTACGCGGACCGTATATGACGCTCAAGGTCGGCCAGTCAAAGCAATCGGACCCTCTCGTCGGCCACTCGGAGAGCCCGGCGTGCCCGTGGTTGAGACCCGCTATGACACCGAAGACAGCAAGGCTGGTCCTGGCATACAGATGCGCCCCATCACCGGGCTCGTCATGATGACCTGGGACAATAACGGCTTTGCTGGCGCGCCTGCCGATCGTTCTATTGGGCCCCGAATTGCGGGGAAAGTTCCCCAGAAGATGCAGTTCGGCTGGACCTCGAACCCCTCGGGCAACGGTGGAGTCTGGAGCGGACGCCTCGCCGGAAAGTTCGTTGCCGAGACTGCGGGGACGTATTCGTTCCGCAGCGATGACCGAGCCCGACTCATTGTCAATGGGCGGGCATGCACTGTCAAAAACCCTTGCGAGGTGCAACTAGGTCGTGATGGAGCGGCCGATCTGCAGGCCGAGGTGGTCTCGACCTCAGGCGGCGCAGCTTCAGTAGATCTACAAGTCGCAACCGGCGCCGGAGCGAACCTGAAATGGAATCCAATCGGTGGGACGGCGACTAGCCCCGGCTTGAATCAAGTCACCGAGCAGATCGTCAGCGATCAGATCGCCCCCACCCCGAGCGCCTCTAAGCGTATGCGTCAGATATCTGCTTATGACTGGACTACCGGTTCGGGCAACCTAGTGAGCCAGACCTCTGAGTCTGGGGCAACGGTTAGCCACACATGGGATACCTACACCGGCAGAGACGGCCACTATGGCCAGCATCTGAGCTGGACTGGACCTGGCGGCAAGACCACTACCTACGGCTACCACGATGGCAGTGCCCCCGCTGCTGGGTGTGACGGATCGGCCGTGCAGGGCGGGTTGCTAGCAAGCACGACTCGGCCAGGTGGCATCACCACCGAGCAGTCCTATAACGCCGCAGGCGGCACCACAAAAGCGACAGGCAACGGCACCGAGACATGCATCAATTACCGGGCCGATGGTTCGGCCTCGGGGGGTTCTGTCACGGGTGTCG
>JBIKPA010000308.1:0-2543 GCA_044357715.1 Microthrixaceae bacterium | reverse complement strand
AACAGTTCAGTTCCAACGTTGGCTAGGAGTTCCTTGTTGGCAGTCACCACTGCCTTTCCAGAGGCGAGAGCCTGCGAAATCAGTTCTCGCGCAGGCTCAATTCCGCCGATTACCTCAACGATCAGATCTATCTCGGGGTCGGCAACCACGCTGTGTGCATCAAGGGTGAGCACTCCAGAAGCGAGTTCAACCCCACGTTCTTTTGAGGTCGATCGAACTGCCACTTTGGCAACCTGCAATCGCAGACCTGTGCGCTGTTCAATCTCATCTGCGCGCACACAGAGAAGCTCGACTAAAGCCGCTCCTACGTTGCCGCAACCCAGCACTCCGATGTTCACCGTATTTGCCACGTGCTGAGGCTACCGGCAACAAGCGGAGTCGCCCGAACTAGTTAGCCCATGTCTGTGAGTAGAAGGTCCTCGAGGGTCTCTCTGCGAACTACGAGTCGGGCCTGGCCGTCAGCTACAAAAACAACTGCAGGACGCAGAACCTTGTTGTAGTTCGACCCCATTGAATGCCCGTAGGCACCCGTTACAGGGGTGGCAATGACATCCCCCACAGCCAAATCTGCTGGGACAAGGCCTTCACGAACTAACAGGTCACCAGACTCACAATGCTTGCCGACTAGGCGGATAGGCATTTCGCGCCGGGAGCTAGCAGCCCGAGGTAAGAAGGTCTCGTAGCCGCTGCCGTAGAGAACAGGGCGGGGGTTGTCACTCATGCCTCCGTCCACCGACACATAGGTGCGAACACCAGGAATAAACTTGATGGTGCCAACCGTGTACAGAGTGAGCGCAGCAGCAGCGGTGATAGCGCGACCGGGCTCGACGCTAATCTGCGCTGTGATTCCTTGCTCGCGGCAACTTTGCAGAATTGCGGTGCCCCACTCGGTGATCGAGGGGGCATGATCGCCCTGCACATACGCAACACCGAGTCCGCCCCCGACTACGAGTTCGGGCAAGCCATTGTCAACCACAAAAGGTGCAACGGTGCTGAGTCCCTGCAGGAAGTTTTCGACGCTAAAGACCTGGCTTCCGATGTGTAAGTGAAGGCCAACAAGGTCCATGGCCGCGCTCGCAGTCGCCCGCTCAACTGCCTCGTCGGCCTGACCAGTAGAGAGTGGAAACCCGAATTTGGAATCTAGGTTCCCGGTCTGCACGTGCTCATGGGTGTGTACTTCAATCCCTGGGTTGATTCGAAGCAGAACCTTTGGGGTTGCGCAGCCGGCAGCTACAAGAGACTCGATACGGGTCAGTTCGTCAAAGGAGTCCACCACGATCCGGCCCACGCCCGCCTGAAGCGCCTGTTCGAGCTCTGCGACGGATTTGTTATTGCCGTGCAACTCCAACGCCTCGGCAGGAACACCAGCTTGCAGAGCCACATACATCTCTCCGCTAGTCGCCACATCAAGACGCATGCCCTCTTCGTAGGCAAGCCGGGCCATTGCCTTACAGAGAAATGCTTTTGTGGCATAGATCGCTCCACTAGGACCAAACACCGAGATTGCTTCTCGGCAGCGCTGCCGAAGGTGCTGCTCGTCATAGACAAACAGCGGGGTCCCATAACGGCTGGCAAGCTCAGCTAGGTCAACTCCGCCAATTGAGAGGGCGCCATTGAGTGCAACTGAGGCTGTGTCAGATAGCAATTCAAGGGGAAGCGCTGAGTTTCGGTGATCGGACTGGGTGGGTCTGGGCTCTGTCATGTCAGGAACTCACATCTGCTCGGGGGCGCTTACACCTAACAAGTCAAGGCCAACCCGCAAGCCACTGCCTGCAGCATCAACAAGTTGCCATCTTGCTTGGCGGAGCTCGTCTGGGGTCTCTTCGGACAAGATCGGACAGTCGTGATAGAAGCCGTGAACAGCCGCTGCTAGCTCGCGAACCCAGGTGGTGATCTTATGAGGAGCCCGGTCTCGCGCAGCAAGTTCGACCACTTCTGGCAACAAGTAGAGCGCACGAAGAATCTCGAGTTCACGTTCATGGGTGAGCAGACCTAGGTCAACATCTGCTGCAGCCTGTCGCGGTATTCCCCGCTCCTCGGCAACCCGGCCGATGGAATGAATCCGAGCATTGGCCATCTGCACGTAGAACACGGGATTTTCGTTGGACTGAGCCACGATGAGGTCTAAGTCCACTGTTTGAGGCGAGTCAACTGACTGCAACAGGTAGGTCAAGCGGACTGCATCAACGCCAACGTCATCGAGAAGGTCCTCCAGAGTGATGAGGTTGCCGGAGCGCTTCGAGATCTTGACCTCTTCACCCTCTTTCTCAAGCCGAACCAGTTGAGAGATGATTACTTCTACATCGGCTGGATCATGGCCGAGCGACTGAACGGCCGCCTTCATTCTCGCCACGTAACCGTGATGATCTGCTCCCCACACGTTGATGAGCAGATCGAACCCACGAGCAAACTTGTCTCGGTGATAGGCAATGTCGGGAAGCAGGTAGGTGAACTCGCCGTCGCTCTTTACGAGAACGCGATCTTTGTCATCGCCATAATCAGTTGAGCGCAACCAGATAGCACCATCTGAATCCTCAACCACT
>JBIKPA010000108.1:0-9113 GCA_044357715.1 Microthrixaceae bacterium | reverse complement strand
CAGACCGAACTCGTTCGAGTCCCAAGGCGATTGGCCCTGCCATGGATGGTCGAGAATGGCGAACTGCTGCCTGAGTTCACCGACACCTACATCCTTGTCGGCCACCTTGATGATTCCGAGCGCCTTGCCGCAATCGACCGAGCCCGAGCGTTCGCCTCGATAGCCCCACCCGACTAGCCCTCAAGCTTCAAGCTATTGACAATGTCCAGGTTGTGCAGGAGGCTAAATTTCGATTGTTTCCGGTGCTGGGCACCGCGTGACCAATGGGGGAAGCTATGAATCAGATGATCAGTAGGTTTTCGCGTGGAACGAACCCTAAACGAACCAAGCTGTGGAGCTTGGCTGCGGTGTTCATCCTCGCAGCAGCCAGCGTGTCATGTGTACCTGTCCCGCAAGCACCGCCGACTCCGCCGCCACCCTGCAACGAACCCGTATGCCCGCTGGCAACTGCCGCACGTGACCGCGACGTCCAAATCGGCGCAGCGGTCAATGCCGGCCGACTAGCAACAAATCCTGCCTACGCTGACGCTATTCGTCGGCACTTCACCTCCGTGACCCCAGAGAACGAACTTAAGTGGTCAATCCTTCGGCCCTCGCCTACCCAGTACAACTGGGGTCCGGCAGACTCAATCGTTGACTTCGCTGAGGCGAACAACCTTGCTGTTCGAGGCCATACTTTGGCTTGGGTCAACGAAACCGGCGATCAAAACGGCCTGCCTTCTTGGCTCCGCGGGGTGACTGACCCCGAGGCCTTTAGGACCTACGTCCTTGAGGGTGTCACAGAGGTTGTGGGGCACTATCGAGGACGTATCGACCGTTGGGATGTGGTGAATGAGCGGTTGGAGTACGTCAACGGTGCGCTGGCACCCTCGGTGTATGACCGGATGGGGCCCGACTACGTGGCAGACCTGTTTGAAGCAGCGCATGCTGCCGATCCGGATGCCTCGCTTTGGATCAACGAGGTCTTCACCGAATATTTTCCAGATAAGGCCCAGGCCCTAGTGGGTCTTGTCACCTCGCTCCGTAATTCTGGGGTTCCCATTCATGGTGTGGGCCTTCAGACTCACCTCACTCTGACCCCTGAGGCTCCCGCTGCTGGGGCGATCGGCGGCCTTGTAACCCAGCTCCGGAACCTTGGTGTTGAAGTTGCCGTCACCGAACTCGATGTTCCCCTGGGTCCGCTTCGGTCAGAGCAGCAGCAGGTTGCCACATACCGGCAAGTAGCTACCGAAGCCTTAGCTGCTGGCGCCAACGAGATCACTGTTTGGGGCGTAACTGATGCTTTCACGACGCTCGATAGTGACGGCCAACGCAAAAACAATCCTGGGCTTCGGTTGTTCTTTGATCTCCCCAGCAAGCCACTTCTGCTCGATACTTCCTACAACCCAAAGGCTGCCTATCAAGCTGTTGTAGAAGCAATAGAGCAAGCCCCAGGGCAGTAAGCCCGGGCCGAAAAGTTCTATCCGTTCCGGGGTATCAATCCTGCAGGCACGACTTGAATCTCGCTGTCACACGGCTTGCGTATAGTCGTACATATGTTCGATATAGAAAGCTCATCGGTTGATCTTCCGACTACGAACCCCATAGATCTTGATCCGCTTCTGAGGGCTCTGCGTAGCTTTGCAGTGTGGGATTCTTCTGCTTCCACCGAAGATGAGCTACTCCGTCTCGCACCCCAAACCGAGCAGTTACGACGCCTTCTCGACTCATTCTCGTGTCATCTACTAGCTGAGCTCGACTCCCGTGGCAGCACCGACTCCGTAGACGGCATGCGCACCGGCCCGTGGCTTTCGCATCTTGCGAAGCTTCCCGTGGGTCCCACCAAGGCCCGAGTCCGAGTCGCAACAAAACTTCGAGCCACCCTGCCCGAGGCAGATACGGCTCTAGCCCAGGGGCTCATCAGCTATGAGCACGCCAAAGTCTTAGCCGAGGCATGCAACCCACGCATTGCTGAATCATTTGCTGCAGTAGTCCCCGACCTGATTCAGGCCGCACAACACTCCACGTTTGATCGCTGGCGCAAAGAGGTAGCCGGCCTAGCTGAGCTTCTAGATGCTGACGGCGGCCACACACCAGGCGACTGCGTATCCGACAACAAACTGTCTATGAGCCGGGGCTTAGAGAACACGATCCAACTCAACGGGCAACTCTGCGGGCAGTTTGGCCTCAGCGTGGAACATGCCATCAACACTCGTGCCGATCAGATATTCAAACGCATGCAGGCCGATCAGGAACTCACTCCAGACTTGACTCTTCCGCACAGGTCAACCCTGAGAGCGTTGGCCCTATGGGAGCTCATCCGAGAATCAACAGCTACCGACGTCGCCAACTCCCAGCCCCCAGTAACCGAACTCTCCCTCGTTCTTCAGGCACAGGATGCTCAAACTGTTACTGATTCAGAGGGATTCCCAATCGGCAACACTGATCAATCCACTCTGCTCTGCGATCCAGTGCTTCGTGCCGTGGTTACTACGGTGCATGGAATCGTCATTGCACTTGGACGAGATCAGCGACTCGCCAACAGGGCGCAGCGCAGGGCAATAGCGCACCGCGATGGTGGCTGTGTGTGGCCCGGTTGCACGCACCACGCGGCATGGACTGACGCCCATCACATCCAACACTGGCAACACGGTGGCATCACCGAGCCCTCAAATCTGGCCTCGCTCTGCCGCTATCACCACATGGTCACTCATCGCAACGGATGGAGCATGCACGTCACCGCCGACCAATGGTTCTGGTGGACATCTCCCCTTGGCCGAAGCTTCTGGTCACAACGCCACGGCAAGCAGCGCGCAGGGCCGATGCCAACCTAGTCAGCTACTGGCTGTGCCGTCATCGCGTCATAGATTCCGCTGGGATGCTCCTCATCTCCTGGCAAAACAATTCGTAGCCCGCTACCAAAGTCCTTCATCAGGGGCAGCATTGGGGTGATCGCTCCTTGCGCTGCGGTGTGTTCGAGCACCTGAGCGGCAGAATCAAACCTAGCCAGCGCAATCATCGTTCGGATAGTCGGAAAGATCATCGTGATGCGACCGGCTTCATTATCAGCGAGCGCAGCCGCGGGGGTCAGCCAGCGGGTTGCAATCACCTCAGCATCATCATGAAGAGCCACCTGCCCCTCGGGAGCGGCTGCCACAAAAAACCGTGTGTCATATCGGCGGGGAGCGCCGAGCGGGGTCACCCACCTAGAAAAATAATGAATGTTGCCAACCTCAAGTCGGAGCTGCTCCTCAAGACAAATCTCGGCCAGCCTGCGTCGGCCAGTATCAACATCGCGACGGTGCACCTCAAAACGGGCCGCAACCTCTGGGTCCGAAAACGAAACCCGATCGCCAGTCAGGTTCTCGGCGAGCAGCAATCCAGCCTCTTCAAATGACTCGCGGATTGCCGCAACCCAAAACGCCAAACCACCGTGCTCTAGTCCGAGTTGTCGCGAGGCTTCTTGATCGGTCCGACCTACGAACATGCCATCTAGGTCCCCGCCAGCATCTTGTGGGTCCACACCTCCACCAGGGAAAACGTACGCACCGCCAATAAAGTCGGAATTCAAGTTGCGCTGCAACATGCAGACTTCAACCCCGTCGGATCCGTCGCGCAAAAGCATCACCGTGGCGGCATCACGCACTTCAACCTTGCCTAGGTCATTCTCATTGGGGTCTGACTGGCTCATCAAGCCCTAATTCCTAGCTGTGTTGTACTTCTAGCTGTGTTGTACTTCTAGAGCCCTGCGTTCGCCCTCGTTCATTCCACCCCAAATGCCGTGGGACTCACCGATCTGAAGCGAGTAAGACAAGCAATCGGTCTCAACCGAACAGGCTGCACAAATTGCTTTGGCGCGACGCTCTCGCTCGAGACGATCTGCTTTCCGCTCAAACTGTGGCGGTGGAAAGAAAACTGCTGCCTGTGGACCTCTGCATGCTGCTTTGGCCTGCCAAGCACTTGAACACTGTTGTGCACTCACTGGTACGACCCCCTCGTTTCAGTGTTCTTTGAGACTAAAGCAGTACTTGCAGTGAGAACAAGGGGAAATTGGGATTATTTAGCCGGATCCTCAACCTCGGATTGCGCCTCTGGTTCACCCTTTCGATTCGACCGCATCTCGCGATAATCCATGGCGCCTCCCTCTTCGGGTTCTACTCCAAGCACGAGTCCGTCGATCTCTACCACCCGGATACTGTCACCTGCCAAGACGGGAGTAGCTCGATTGGTCCTTGCACGCCACTCGGCCCCGCGGATGGTCACCATGCCCTCGGGGTTGATCTCGGTGCTGGCTTGGCCAAGCTCACCAATCATCCATTCGCGCCCAATCGTTGGTGTTGCAAAACGCGTTCGAATCATTGCGGGCATCCCAGAAAATACGACAACTCCCATGCCAGCGATTCCGGCAAGCAACGCAATCCATGTGGGTCGAAACTCCACAAATAAGAACACTGAGCCAACCGTGAAGGCCACCATCGAGATGATCGTCCATAGGCGGGGCACGCCTGTTTGCATGTCAATCGCAAACCCAAAGAATGAGAACAACAACAGAACCAACGCCCAAGAAGTAAACGGCAGCTCCGCAACCCCAAAGCCGCCAAGCAACACGAACAATGCGCCGATCACGCCGGCAACGCCCACACCGGCAGTGAAGAACTCAAAGAGCAACAGGCCTAAGCCAAGGACGAGCATCAGGTAGGCAACCGAGGGGCTCGCTGCGGTGTGCATGAGCTGCACCTGCAGCGGCAGCTTCGAGAGGCGAACTCGTTGAACGGGTTGTTTCTGCTCTCGACCATCCACCTTTACGACCTTGGTCTCTACCGAGTCAAGGTTGCCCACATGATCAACCAGAGTTGGATCGAAGCGATCGACCAAACCCGCCTTAACGGCGGCTTCGCCCGAGAACGTGCGGGTTAGCCCCGCGGCTGCTCGGCCCGTGAACAACTCGCCAAACTGCTGCTCGTCAAGGCGTTGCGTTCCAACATCTCCGATCTTCGACCCGGGCGTAATTCCCGAGGAGTCCGCCACCTGAGCTAGTTCCGCGGCGCCACCCAACGCATACGAACCAGAGGCGCCAATCCAAATAGAAACCAAGACGCGTGATCCCTGAATCGCTGCGGCAACCTCGTCAAGGCGGGCGTCGGAAACTGCTGATCCAGCGCTGTCAAACTGCAGCACCACGCCCACCACATCGCCAGCTGCATTCGCCTTGGCAATGCTGTCGATCATGAAGCTGGCTTCGATCTCATCAATCAGGCCGTCCACGGCCACGACGTCAATGCAACCGGCTTTTCCGCAACTGCCCTGAGCAGACACAGCAGGTGCCAACAAGCTGGCGAGCGCGCCAATTGCACCGATTACAACCAGGGTGATAGCAAGTCGCCGCGTAGGGCTAGGTAGTGTAAACAAAGTGCGAACTCCGAACGGAAATCGTGGATCCTAAGCAGTTTTTGACTACATCAGGAGTCATCATCGTCGCCGGGAAAGGCGGTGTCGGCAAAACCGCCGTCTCCGCAGCCCTAGCGATGGCTTCATCATCTGTTGGATTACGCACGCTCATTATTGAAGTTGAAGGCAAAAGCGGGCTCGCTTCTCTTTTCGACTCCGAACAATTGAGCTACAGCGATATCCAGTTCATCCCCCCAAGACTAGGGGTTGGCGAGGTAACTGCCCGCACGGTGCTTCCAGAGGACGCTTTGTTGGACTACCTGAAAGACCATGGGCTCAAACGCATCTCTGGTCGGTTGGTCTCCACTGGGGCCCTCGACGTAGTGGCAACAGCCGTTCCTGGAATCAGCGATATTTTGGTACTCGGAAAAATCAAACAGCTTGAGAGGTCTGGCTTATTCGACCTCATCATCGTTGACGCACCTGCTGCCGGCCATGCAATCACTTTTCTTCGATCGGCAAGCGGCCTTGAAGATGCAGTCAAAGTCGGGCCCATAAACGCTCAGGCAAAAGATGTCTTAGGGCTACTGAATGACCCCACACGGTGCCGAGTCATACTGGTGACCGCACCCGAGGAAACTCCGGTAAATGAACTCATCGAAACTGCGTACAGCTTAGAAGACGAAGTCGGTGTAAGCCTCGGCCCGGTTGTCGTCAACGGCGTGCTCGCCGAGCTTCCCGGCCTACAACTGAGCACCGAGCAAGCAGCCGCTGAGGCCGAGGTTTCGCTGCGACAAGTTGAGGCTGAACAACTTGCTGATGCCGCTCAGTTCCGCCTGCAGCGAACTGCCCTGCAGCGAGCACAGCTTGATCGTATGGCTAAAGAACTGCCGCTACCTCAGTTGCTGCTGCCCTATGTTTTTACCACTCAGCTCAACCCAAACGGTATGAGCACCCTCGCTGACTCGCTACTCAGAGCGATTCGTGACCTACCAGAACCAAGCGAGAGGTGACCCCGATGTCACTTGAGTCAGTGGTGGCACAAAGCCACGTGATTATCTGTTGCGGCTCTGGAGGGGTTGGCAAAACTACGACCGCCGCAGTCATTGCTTTACGGGCGGCTCTGATGGGCCGCAAGACCGTGGTCGTGACTATTGATCCGGCCCGGCGGTTGGCAGATGCTCTTGGGCTCGCAGGCTTGACCAACGAACCCGCACAGATTCAAGGCCTCCCAGAAGGATCCGGCGAGATGTGGGCGATGATGCTTGACACAAAAGCAACCTTCGATGGCCTCGTAGTTCGATACGCAGCTAATGCAGATCAGACCGATCAGATTCTTAGCAACAGCTTCTACCGCAACATCTCTGGATCTTTGTCGGGCACCCAGGAATACATGGCTGCAGAGAAACTCTATGAACTCGCGATCGAGTCGGATTACGACCTTGTGGTGGTCGACACTCCACCTACTCGTAATGCTTTGGACTTCCTAGAGGCGCCTAAGCGCCTAGCTAAGTTCCTAGATCACCGGCTTTACAAGGTGCTCATGCTTCCAACTCGTGGCATCGTCAAAGCGGTCAATGTTGCTGCTCAAACACTCTTGCGATCTATATCGAAGGTTGTCGGTGCCGACGTCATCGCAGATGCCATTGCCTTCTTCGGAGCCTTTGAGGGCATGGAACAAGGCTTCAAAGAGCGAGCCAGCAAAGTAGATGATCTGCTCTCTCAACCGAGCACCGCCTTCATTTTGATTGCCTCACCACATGCCGACACCATGGCTGAAGCACAGTTTTTCGCCTCACGCTTGAAAGAACTAAAAATCACGGTGCGTGCCCTCATCGTCAATCGAATGCAACCCAACTTCGGTTCGACCACGAAGAACGGCCTTGACGAATTCTCGCCAGAAACCCTTGCCTCGCGCTTTGCAGGAACCGCTCTTGGCGATCAGTATCGTTGCCTTGCTGACGCCCGGTATCTTGCACTCGGCGAACAGGAACACCTAGCGGGACTTGCTTCGGAACTAGCACCGGCACCTGTAGTGCGGGTAGCTGTGCAGCCATTTGAGGTCTCAAACATGGCCACACTGAAGAAGCTGGGCGAGGCAATGTTCGACGCCGAGGTAACCTCACAAGCGTGAGCACCTCAACTCCTCAAATCATTCTGGTTGCTACTGACGCCGACGAGGTCTTCGACGGTATCGACGCAGCCCTCGCAGACTCCAACACTCAGGTGGAGCGCGTCACTGCAGGTAGAGAAGTCCTTGCCGCAGTTCGCCGTCTAGCCCCTGCTCTTGTCGTATTGGACTTGCAGATAGGGAACATGGGTGGAGTCGCGACCTGCATGGGTTTGCGTAATGAAGAGAGTTTTGGACGCATTGAGTCACAAATGATTCTCCTCTTGCTGGACCGGTCGGCAGATGTATTTATCGCAGATCGGGCCGGCGCAGATGGGTGGCTTATCAAGCCACTGAACTCACTGCGACTTCGCAAGGCTGTACAACAGATTCTCTCGGGTAGCAGTTACACCGAAGGCAACGCAGAACCTCTCACGACAGACCCCGTTACCATCTAGGCAGCCTGAGAACTACGATCACATCGCAATCCGGGTGGTAGCGCAGCTTGGTAGCGCGCCTCGTTCGGGACGAGGAGGTCGGGAGTTCAAATCTCCCTCACCCGACCAACGTGGATCGCCTAGCCCACAGGGCTAGGCGATCCGTTGTTTTTGCAATCGATTCATCCCACCGACCCGGTTGTTCGTCACAAACTGAAAAAGAAAGTCAAGGTGGCGGCACTACGGGACGAAAACATATTCATGAACGGCACACCCGCCCCCACAACAACTAGAGGAGCTCGAGTTACTCGAGGATTCACCTTCCGGCTCATTTTTGCCTTCTTGGCACTTGCCCTTGGCGCTGTTTCACTCTCCTCTTGCGAATCTACCGATTCAGACCGCCTCGCAGTGATTGGCGCAGTCAACTGGACCCGAGCACAAAATGGCCTTCCTGCACTCACTGAGCACGTCACCTTGAACCTCAAGGCAGATGCCTGGGCGGTGCAGCTTCGCAACAGTTGCCGCATCTACCACTCCACGCTCTCTGATGGTGCGCCGCCTGAATGGCGCAAGCTAGGCGAGAATGTTGGCAGAGGTGGCAGCATTGAGCAGGTCCATGTCGCTTACTTGAACTCGCCAGGACACCGGGCAAATATTCTTGACCCGAGTTTCACCTCGATGGGCGCAGGCGCCGTATGGGGAACCTGCAACGGTCAACGGACCGTGTTCACGGTGCAAGTGTTCATGCGCAGTTGAGTTCTCTTGATCGCCCGGGGGGATAACGTCTCGGCATGGAGATCTCAGCGTTTCAAGAGTTGATGCAAGAGCTCTACGGCCAAGCTGATAGTGAGCGGGGCATTGCCGCCACTGTTGCTTGGCTCTGTGAAGAAGTGGGCGAACTCGCTCAGGCCGTTCGCAAGGGAACCCCCGAGCAGCAACTGCATGAGTTCGGCGACGTCATTGCTTGGGTGGCTTCACTCGCCAACCAGATGGGGCTGTCACTTGAGGAAGCTGCACAGCGATATGTGACGAACCCTCCGACCTAATCTGTCGGGAGCGAAGGTCAGACTCCAGAAATCAACAACTCTGCAATCTGAATGGTGTTGAGCGCTGCACCTTTGCGCAGGTTGTCGTTCGAGACGAAGAGCGCCAAACCGTTTTCGACCGAGGAATCGTTACGGATCCTGCCAACAAAGGAC
>JBIKPA010000107.1:0-9119 GCA_044357715.1 Microthrixaceae bacterium | reverse complement strand
TGCCCTCATACTAGGGAGGCTCAGAGGCTGGTGCTTGGCGAGTCCTTGCCGTATCTAGGCGAAGTACTAGTCGCAGTCGTATTTCGCGCGGAACGTGTCTTTTTCTGTATGGCCATCCACAAAGGTGCGAGTGCGTTCAGTAGAGACACTGCCGCAGCCTGATTTGGGGTTTTGTGCCGTCTGCTCGCCTTTGGCAAAGGGTGTGGACCACAAACTAACGGTGAGCGAGGTATTGCTATACGTGGGCCAAATCACTACGCCATAGGGGGTTTCGTTGCGAATCTTCAGGTCTACGCTCGGGTAGGCCAAAGTTGCCTCGCGTCCAAAAGGGTACCTGCTGATGTATTTGGAATGCGCCTTGTAGGAAGGAATATCTAGGCCGCCAAAGAACGCAGCATTAAACGTTGTTGTTGCAAACTGGCTGACCCCTCCACCGATATCAGTGGTGAACTCACCGTCTTGAATCACCCCGCCCTCAACAAAACCCTTTTCAGCGGTGCGTTTACCGACAGTGTCATTGACAGAGAAGGTGGCCCCTGGAGGAATCAGCGTGCCGCGAAGAATGTCGGCAATCTTGTGAATATTCGTTACCCGAGACTCGCAGCACTTGTGGTTAGTGGTGAACGACCCAATGACTTCCTTCACGCCAAGACCAGCGGCCCAATCACGGCCTTGTTGAGCAGTCTCAACGCGAGTTGGCAGGTCGATTGTGGTCTGGCCGGCAAGGAGGCCATCAACAATTTTTTGCGGGGCCTCCTCATTGCAGCACACTTGCGCATCTTCACCCCCCACGGGTGTTGGTACACCACCGACAATATCGAATCGCACATTCGTGGGGTTGGGCTTTGACGGGTTCTCGGATTCAAGTATCAGCGAGACGGCTTCCGGCTTCATCGTGAGTTTGGGTGTGGAACCTTCCGTGGTCAAAGCAAACGCTGGCCGGAACTCTTTGCCTTCAACCTCGATCTTTGTGCCACCAGCATTCAGGTTGATTGGCCCGGAGGTCACTGCGTTTGCCTGATCGACTAATGCTTGCACCGAAGCATCCGACACGGCTGGTTGAGTGATGGTGGGGTCAACTGTGATGGTGATCGGTTTGGAAAGACTTGACACTGACTGGGGCAGGGCAGTCACCACATCCTTCATCGTGATCTCGGTTCCGGGAGTTCCGGCAACTAGCGTGACGGCCTCTTCTGTTGCAGTGATGCTTGGCTCCACTGGCAAGGAGCGGCGTTCTCCCTGCAGCGCAACAAGCGTGGGTGTGAGTTGCTCGCTATTCACGCTGAGAGCAACATCAACGGTCCGAGCACCAAAGAGCGCCCGAAGCCATCGGACCGGCCGGCGGGGCAGCGGGTCAACGCGACCAATATCGTTGATTTCCTTTGCTGTTGCTTCGACGTTCATGCTCAGGCCAATTTCGCCTGCGGTGGTAGTCATCTTGTTCGAATCAGACTCGATCTGCACTTTGGTCTTCGGAACTTGTTCTGCAAGTGCCTGTAGTTGAGCGTCAAGTTCGCTCGGCGTACTCCCGCCAACTTGCACTCCCGCAACTGCGACGTTCCGTGCAACCTTGTCGCTTGTGAGCCACTGATCAAGCCCCCAAGCAGCAGTGATGGCGCCAATCAAAAAAAGCGGGGTTGCTATCACCAACAGGATGATCTTGTGGGCACGAGTCACCCATCAAGGTTCGCGCACTTTGTTGCTAGAGACGCGGCAAGACCCAACAGCCTTCACAGGATTCGGTTTGCCGCTTGTTGCCGGGGTCAGAACAGCGTGAGGTCTTCGGTGCGAGTGCCGCGCAGCAGCTCGTAATTTACTTCGACCCAGGTCAGGCCTCGCGCCTCTGCAAGTACCTTTGCCTGAGGCTTGATGATCTGCGCCACGAACACGCCACGGATTCCTCGAAGTTTTGGGTCTCGCTCGAGTCGCTCAAGGTAGCGAACAAGTTGCTCCACGCCATCAATATCCCCGCGGCGCTTAATCTCAACTGCGACCGCTTGGCCCGACGCGTCCCTGCATAGCAAATCAACTGGCCCGATATCGGTTGGGAACTCTCGTCGGATGAGCACAAGATCCTCGGCGATAGCTGATGGGTCGGCTGCTAGTAATTCTTGGAGATGCGCCTCGACCCCATCTTTGGTAAGCCCGGGATCTGCACCGAACTCTTGGCTGACATCATTGAGTTTCTCGTGGAGGTGAATGATGAGTTGCTCGCCTTTGGGGTTGGTCACTGTCCAATGGTCGGGGTGCTCGACTAGGCGGTTGGGAGCGTTCATCCAGTTGAGCGGTTTGTAGGCACCCCCATCGGCGTGGATAGCAACACAACCGTCGGCCTTCACCATGATGAGTCGGACAGCCTTGGGGAGATGCGCTGAGAGGCGCCCCTCATAATCAACTGAACAATTCGCAATGACAAGGCGCACAGCAAATGAGTCTAGGCGGCCCTCAAGAAGAGCGAGAGCTATCGAGAACTAGAAGACAAACCGGGAATGCGCAGCGAGATGTCGTTGCATTCTGCGCAGACCTCTTCGGGGATGACTCCCGCTCGCATCAAAAGGGCGAAGATCTTGCAGCCCAAGCAGAAACCGAAGGCAGCCTCAAGAAAAGCTGCAAGGGTAAGGAACACCAAGACGATACGAGCAGCACCCGTGGCGCCGAGAAGCCACAGAACCGATGCTGACAGCGAAAAAACAACCCCAATTGCTTGGGCAAACCGCTTTGGCGGACCTGACACCAACTTCTCAAACTGCGGCAGTTTTGGTGCGACCAACTTGGTGGCGAGAAGGCCTAGCGGGCTGAATCTTGGACCACATGCCAAGCGAACCAAGAATCCATAGGTCAGAGGAACGAGTACCCAGCCCCACCCAAGGCCAGCCGCAAGCAATCCCATTAAGACCACGCCGGTGGCCACCGTGCGAGCGGCAACATCGTTAACAGGGTTTGGGAAAGAAAAGAACGGGGCTTGAGAACTCACAACCTCAGGTTAGGCCGCTAAACCCGACCAAACAAGTCGGGTTTAGCGAACCAAGTGAAACTTACGAGAGTTTGGCGCTCTTTATTGCCTTGGTCAGGCGTGCGCGGGTGCCCGCATCAAGGGCAACCTTCCTCAAGCGCACTGCCTGGGGGGTGACCTCAACACATTCATCCTCGGCCAAGAACTCAAGAGCCTGCTCCAGAGACTGCCTGCGCGGTGGTGTCAAGCGCTCGGTGTTGTCAGATGAAGATGTCCGCATATTCGTCAGTTTCTTTTCACGGCAGATGTTCACGTCCATGTCTTCAGAACGTGAATTCTCGCCGATCACCATGCCCTCGTAGACCACGTCTCCGGGTCCAACGAACAGCGAAGCCCGCTCTTGTACCTGCACTACGGCATAGGCCGTCACTGGTCCAGAACGGTCAGCCACGATCGAGCCTCTATCGCGTGATCGGATCTCACCAAACCAGGGTGCCCAACCGTCAAAGATCTGATGCAGCATTCCGGTGCCTCGGGTCTCGGTCAAGAACTCGGTGCGAAAGCCCAATAGTCCACGAGCAGGAACTCGCTGCTCAATGCGCACCCAGCCGGTTCCGTGATTGACCATGTCTACAAGCTGACCCTTGCGGGTTGCTAGCAACTGACTCACTGCGCCTAAGTACTCCTCTGGGACATCCACCGAGACTGACTCGACGGGTTCGTGAATCTTGCCGTCAATCTCACGCGTCACAACTTGTGGCTTACCCACGTTCATCTCAAAGCCTTCACGTCGCATGGTCTCAACAAGCACTGCTAGCTGCAACTCGCCGCGAGCATGAACCTCCCAAGCGTCAGGCCGCTCCGTTGGGTTCACCCGAAGGCTCACATTTCCTACCAATTCGGCATCCAGGCGTGCCTTAATCTGTCGGGCGGTGACCTTGTCGCCTTCTCGGCCATTCAGGGGAGAGGTATTAACTCCAATTGTCATCGACAAGCTGGGTTCGTCCACGGTAATGATGGGCATCGGGCGAGGATCCTCAGGGTCACTCAGAGTCTCGCCAATTGTGACGTCTTCGATACCAGCAACAGCAATAATTTCACCCGGGCCGGCTTCGTCTACCTCGATACGCTCATGAGTTTCGGTCACATACAAAACAGCCACCTTGGCTCGCTCCACCGAACCATCAGTGCGACACCAAGAAACCTGTTGACCTTTGCGGATGGTGCCGTGCAGCACGCGGCACATTGCCAAACGGCCCACGAACTGACTCGAATCTAAGTTGGTGACCCATGCCTGCAAGGGATGATCGGGCTCATAGGTGGGGGCTGGCAAGTGAGTTACAAGCAACTCAAAGAGCGGTGTGAGATCGGCTTCAAGATCATCAGGGTCTTGTGGGCGAGTCATGCTGGCTCGGCCAGCGCGACCATTGCAGTAGATGACTGGGAAGTCGATCTGATCAATGTCGGCGTCAAGGTCCATGAACAGATCCTCAACTTCGGAAACCACTTCATCGATGCGGGCGTCAGGCCGATCAACCTTGTTCACTGCCAAAATGACGGGCAGGTTGAGCGCTAGTGCCTTGCGAAGCACAAAGCGTGTTTGCGGCAGCGGCCCCTCGGATGCATCAACAAGGAGCACCACGCCATCAACCATGGTGAGCGCCCGCTCAACCTCTCCACCGAAGTCGGCGTGGCCAGGAGTGTCAACGATGTTGATCTTGACCTCCTCGCGACCCTCACCCGTCCATCGAACAGCTGTGTTCTTGGCAAGAATGGTGATGCCTTTTTCGCGCTCAAGATCGGTGTTGTCCATGATGCGGTCGATCTCGGCGGCGCCTTCTCGGAATGCGCCTGACTGACGCAACATGGCATCTACCAAGGTGGTCTTTCCGTGGTCAACGTGAGCGATGATGGCTACGTTGCGTATGCCCTCGACGGGCACGCGTGTAGTACTTGATCCAGCAGAAACAGAAGGTGAAGTCATTGAACAATCCGGTCGTGGTTGCGCGCAGCGCTAAAAGGGGGACATAACAGTCTGCCCGATCTGCGGCCTCAACCCCGAACTCATTGCTGTGACAACCGGCATCTAGGCGATTTCACCCTGAGATTACTCAGCATTCGAGCCGATCAGTGCTAGTTGCTTCGCTTGTTTATCAGTCATTTCTTCGATCGAGACGCTGGCGAATGATGTCTCGGCGCTCACGCAGATCGCTGTATGTCAGGCCTGCGCCATCGGACAGATCAATCCCTGTGTTACGAGAGATTGCTTCGGCATCGAGCCGAAAGTCCATCGCATTTCCGCCAATCTCGGCCGCTAGTCGCTCGCCATGGGTCACAGCGAGATACGTCGACAGCGTGGCAATTTCGGCAATCAGGTCAAGGTCAGGTGCCAAGGCCGCCATCGCTCCGTCTAGGAACACCAAGTTCTTGACGTACAGCATCAGAATCTTGGGCAGCCGTGCACCCATGCCAAGCAGGGATTTTATGATTCGTTGCAACTCCCCAACGAGCTGTTCCTGAGAGAGTGTGGTCGGGTCAATTGGCTGCTCGTCAAGGTGAAGTTCTCTCATGACATCATCAAGATCAGTGTCTGGAGGAAGAGCACCGAGGTCTCTGAATGCTGCGAGTTGTCCTTTGATGTCTCCCGTTGCACCAGTCATCATGAGTCGGAGGAAGGCAGTGCGCTCAAGGTCGGTCATGCGGGCCGTAATCCCAAAGTCCAGAAGCGCAATTCTGCCATCGGTCATGACAAAGAGATTTCCACCGTGCAAATCACCGTGGAAGATTCCGTTCACCATGCAGCTCTCGGTAAAGCCGGTCATGCCGATGCGGAGCACCTCGTGCGTGTCGATACCTGCGGCTTGCATGGACTCGAGATCGTCGAAGCCAAACCCACTTAGGCGCTCCATGACCAGAACGCGTCGAGTAACGAGCTCGGGGTGAGGCCGGGCAATCACCATGCCTCGCTGGCCGAGTTCGGCAAACGATGCCGCAACGTCGAGCATGTTTTCTGCCTCAAGGCGAAAGTCGAGTTCTTCGGTAATGGTTTCGGCAAAGAGCTCAACGAGAGCCGGCGGGTTGGCCAAGGCGGCGATGGGGATTCGGCCCACCAAGAAGGGAGCTAACCAAGACATGACCTTTAAGTCAGATTGCACTTGAGTGCGAATCGTCGGTCTTTGCACTTTGACCACTACATCTTCACCAGTAATAAGCTGCGCCGAGTGAACCTGCGCAATCGAGGCAGCGGCGATTGGTGTGCGCTCAAAGCGTGAGAACACCGCCTCTAGGGGCCGACCAAAGTCGGTCTCAATCACCTGGCGAACCGAATCAAACGACTCCGAGGGAACCTGATCTCGGCAGGCTTTAAACTCATCGACTAGTTCGGAAGGGAACAGCCCTTCTCCGCTAGAAATGACTTGGCCCAACTTGATATAAGTCGGGCCGAGTTTCTCGGCCGCCGTACGCAACCGGCGCGACAACCCCAAACGCGAAGCAGTCCCACCGCGACGGCGATCAATTGCAGCCCACCCAACCACCGCAATGCCTAACTGCGCCGAAACCACTGCAAGGCGGCCTGGCGGAGGCAAGCGTCGTTTGGCCGTGAGTTGCGGAACGAGCCGGCGAGTATTTTCTCGCAGCAGAACAATTCCTGCAGTCCATGTGAGTTGGTTGCGGTCGATCACCCAAGGGCCACGATCAGAGAAGGAAAACTCTGCTACATCTGCGGAAACTGCATCCTCGGTGAATTGGTTTGCTTCGGGGGAATCAGAAGTTGGAAGTACTGCCATGCACCTAGTTCAGCACGGCGAGCACTTGTTCAGTATTCGCGGGGCGACAAATCAGCAGATCAGGCAGATACGGATTGGCACAGTTGTAAACAAGTGGTGATCCATCAAGGCGAGTACAAGACAACCCTGCCGCAGTTGCAACTGCAACAGGCGCGCAGGAATCCCACTCGAATTGGCCGCCGGAGTGTGGGTAGATGTCGGCCTCGCCACGCAAGATTGCCATGGTCTTTGCGCCAGCGGAGCCCATCTCTACTAGATCTGCGTTGAGGGACTCTGCAATCTTGAGAGCTTCGGCAGGTGGCCGTGAACGACTGACGATCACGCGTAAAGGCATGCCCGCCGCCGGCAGTTCTGGTGGGTTATCTGTAGAAAACACGAGGCCTAAGCCAGGCAATGCAACGGCACCAGCAGTTGGAACTCCAGCCTCAACAAGCGCTACATGAACAGCCCAGTCGGATCTTCCCTCGCCAAACTCGCGAGTTCCGTCGAGTGGGTCAATCACCCAGACGCGCTCGGCAGTCAGGCGCGCTGGGTCTAGGCGATCCGCCTCGGAGGACTCCTCAGACAGCACCGAGTCAGTTGGTCTATGGCTTCGCAGTTCCTGCATCAAAAACTCATGAGCAAGCCGATCACCTTGGTCCTTGATCTCAGACTGGGCCGCTTCTTGCTGCTGGAGTTCGGCCCGCACGTTCAACAGAAGTTCTCCAGCCGATTTTGCGAGTTCGGCTGCGAGCAGGTGATCATCTGGGCTTGCCATCGCCAGAATCTAGGCCAAAACTCTTTGGGTCGTTCGCATGTTGGCAAGCTGATCTGGCGGTGAAGGGTGGTATGGGGCAGTTCAATCGCTATATTTCATGCACAACGCAGACCGGGGTGGCCTTCGGGGTTTTGACTGCAAGATGTGATCACCCCTCACCGGTATCAACTTTTTAGATTGGCTGTGCAGTGAATTACGAACTCTCACATCTCAAGACTCTCGAATCGGAGTCGATCCACATCATCCGAGAAGTTGCAGCCGAGTTTGAACGGCCGGTTCTGTTGTTCTCGGGCGGGAAAGACTCCATCGTGATGCTGCGTTTGGCTGAGAAGGCATTTTGGCCAGCCAAAATTCCGTTCCCCGTCATGCACGTTGATACAGGTCATAACTTCGAAGAGGTCTACGAGTACAGGGACCGTAGGGTTGAGGAACTCGGAATCAAACTCGTGGTCGCTTCAGTCCAAGAGTCAATTGATAGCGGTAAGCAGGTTGAGCAAACAGGCCCGAGGGCAAGCCGTAATCAGCTTCAAACCATGACTTTGCTTGATGCGCTTGAGGAACACGGTTTTGATGCAGCCTTTGGTGGTGCGCGAAGAGACGAAGAGAAGGCCCGCTCAAAGGAGCGGGTGTATTCCTTCCGAGACGAGTTTGGTCAATGGGATCCCAAGAACCAGAGACCAGAATTGTGGAGTCTTTATAACGGCCGTCATTTGCGTGGTGAACATATTCGTATCTTTCCGCTCAGCAACTGGACCGAACTCGATATCTGGCAGTACATCGCAACAGACGGTATTGAGGTACCAAATATCTATTACGCGCATGAGCGTGAGGTCTTTGAGCGCGACGGCATGTTGCTCGCTGTGACGGAGTTTGTGACCGTGATGGACGGTGAGATGCCAGAAACTCGAACCGTGCGGTTTCGTACAGTCGGGGATGCCTCGTGTACGGGTGCAGTTGAGTCCAATGCAAGAACGGTGCAACAGGTAATCGATGAGGTTTCAGCCACACGCGTGACCGAACGGGGTGCGACTCGGGCCGATGACCGAGCCTCGGAAGCCGCAATGGAAGATCGTAAGCGTCAGGGGTATTTTTAATGAGCGAACTACTGCGCTTTGCAACGGCTGGTTCTGTAGACGACGGCAAGTCGACCCTGATCGGCCGTCTGCTCTTTGATTCGAAATCAATCTTCGAAGACCAGATGGCCTCGGTTGAGGATGCCAGCGAAAGAATGGGACTTGAGGGGCCCAATCTGGCACTTCTGACCGATGGCCTTCGTGCCGAGCGCGAACAAGGAATCACCATCGACGTTGCGTATCGCTACTTCGCAACTCCCAAGCGAAAGTTCATCATCGCCGATACGCCCGGCCACGTTCAGTACACGCGCAATATGGTCACGGGTGCCTCAACAGCAGATCTTGCCATTGTGCTGATTGACGCTCGCAAGGGAGTACTTGAACAGTCTCGCCGGCATGCATTTATTGCTTCGCTGCTGCGGATCCCGCACCTTGTGATTGCAGTCAACAAGATGGATCTTGTTGACTTCTCTGAGGACCGCTTCAACGAGATTGTCGAAGAGTTCAGTTCCTTTGCAGCCAAGTTGGAAATCTCCGACCTGACGTTC
>JBIKPA010000106.1:0-9124 GCA_044357715.1 Microthrixaceae bacterium | reverse complement strand
GGGAATATCTTCGGTGAGCAACACCGACTCTGCATCAGCGCTACGGGTCATGGTGGTTCGGCCATACTCGCCAGAACCGCCGCGGCCCACAGTCCCACCGAGCTGTTGCGCTATGAGTTGCGCTCCATAACAAATTCCAAGAATCGGAATTCCAAGCTCATAGACCGCTGGGTCGATTACCGGAGCACCCTCTACGTGAACTGACTTTGGGCCACCCGACAAGATGATTGCGCTCGGTCGACGAGCGGCAAACTCTGCTGCGCTCAGAGTGCTTGGCACGATCTCTGAATAGACCTTGGCCTCACGGACCCTGCGGGCGATGAGCTGCGAATACTGCGCGCCAAAGTCGACCACGAGGACCCGCTCCTCTGGTGTGGTGCTAGACAGCTCTGGAATGAGGCGATGCTCAGCTCCGGTGGGGTCGATCATCATGAGGTCATCAGACTTCTCTGCCATCTCAATATTCTCGGCTAGCGATTCTGCTGCTGAATCAGTTCCAGACATCACTGCTGACCCGGGCGAACAGTTGGCGGACTCATGACCATCAGGTCGGCCTTTTGGAACTCTTTGAGCGTGCCATAGCCAGTAACAGCCATCGACTTACGAAGTGCACCCATCAGGTTGGTTCGGCCATCTGCTCGGTCAGCCGGGCCATTCAGAATCTGTTCCAGACTGCCTACTTGATCGATTCGACGCATGCCTCCGCGAGGCAATTTGTGGTGAAAACTCGAACGAGACCAGAGTGCCCCACCTGCAGGGGCTTCATCGGCGCGAGCTAGCGGGGAGCCCAGCATGACGCCGTCGGCCCCACACACCACCGCTTTAGCAATGTCGCCACCAGTGCGCATGCCGCCATCGGCGATGACGTGCACGTACACGCCCGTTTCATCAAGGTGGCGCATGCGCGCAGCGCGTGCATCGGCAATTGCCGTGGCCTGCGGATTGCCAACTCCAAGTACCCGTCCCGTTGTTGAGGCAACCCCAGGGCCGACCCCAACCAACACTCCTGCTGCGCCAGTGCGCATCAGGTGCAGTGCAGCCTGATAGCTCGCACAACCGCCTACCAGCACGGGCACCTCTAGTCGTCGCACAAGATGCTTGAGGTCTAGCGGTTCGTGCGCACCATCGGTGAGGTGCTCGGCAGAGGTCACCGTGCCGTGAATAACCAGCAGGTCTGGCTCAGCTCGAACAATATGAGCGAGCAGCGACTCGGTTGAAGCTGGAGTAACCGCAATACATACGGTCGCACCGGCATCGCGAATCTCGGACACTCTCTGTGCGATGAGTTCCGGTTCAACGGCCCGCCCGTAAATCTCTCGCATGCGGGCTATCCGCTCGGCGTCACTACGCTGCACCGACCCGCTCTGAGCAGTCAGTTCGGCAATCTCTGCAAGTACGTCACTCGGGTCTTCGTATCGGCACCAGAGGCCCTCGGCATGCACCGCCGCAGCACCACCGAGGCGGCCCATCTCGATTGCTGTGGCCGGGCTGCTCACACCGTCAAGTGGCGCGGCAATCACAGGAATCTCAAACTGGTACGCGTCAATCTGCCAAGAGGTCTCGACCTCATCTGCGTCACGGGTGCGACGGCTCGGCACGATGGCTACCTCATCAAGGGAATACCCCCGGCGGCCAGACTTGCCGATGCCGATTTCGATTTCTGCCACGGTCACCTTCAAGGAATTGGGAAAGCTGTGAGTCTAGGCCCTCTGTGGTTACTCCGAGACCTCAGACCCGCTAGTTATGGTTGGATGGCCACTCTTCAAGCCGTCCTAGCTCTTGATAGAGCGGAGGAGTTGTCGTGCGACCGTTGCATTCATCTGATACACAACCTTGCCGGCTGCCTTCGTTGCTTGATGCACTACGCCACCGCCAGTTGACTCTTCAATAGTGTCTAGGCCAGCCACCACAGCATCTTTTGCAGCGTCGGTGACCTTGTAACCCATGTTGGTCAGGCCCTTGACTACATCAGATTGCGCGATTGGCTCGGGTGCAGAAGTGGCAATGATTCGCAGTGCTTCTTTGGTCAGTTCAGCCCCCTGGCTTACTGCCTGCACGGCGCTGATATTTCCTTGCTCCGTACCCTCGACCGAGGCCAGCCAGCGGCGCACCTTGACAAGAATCTCGCCGTTGGTATCACCTTCGAAAGATAACGTTGGCATAGCAGTCTCCCTGGACAGTTGGCGACAGATCGCCGCAGCTACCAAGTTAGCGGTGCGCAGGCCCTCTAGGAGCCTTCCGGCCAGAGTGACTAGACTCAGCGCATGACGCCCCCAAATGAAGTTCCGGCAGGCTCATCGCTCCCCACGGGGACCACAGCAGATCCGTTGTCTCGGTTCGGGCCTATGGGCCTCACCTTTGATGATGTCTGCCTGCTTCCCGCAGCATCAGATGTGATTCCTTCACAAGTGTCGACCGCAACGCAATTGACGCCCAAAATCCGGCTTGCAATTCCATTGATGTCTGCAGCTATGGACACCGTGACAGAGGCGCGACTCGCAATTGCGATTGCTCGTGAGGGTGGCCTTGGAGTGATCCACCGAAACCTGTCTATTGAAGATCAGGTGATCGAGGTAGATAAGGTTAAACGCTCTGAGTCAGGGATGATCGTTGATCCAGTTACCCTGCACCCCCATGATCTTGTTGGGTCTGCGCTCGACCTCATGGCGAAGTTTCGGATCTCGGGTGTGCCCATTGTTGATGAATCCCATCGACTCGTCGGCATTCTGACTAACCGAGATCTGCGCTTTGAGGACGACCCGACTCGGCCGGTGTCAGAGGTCATGACCTCTGAAGGACTCATCACCGCTGCGCAAGGGACCACACTTGAAGAGGCTCAAGAGATTCTGGGGCGGCACCGTATTGAAAAGCTTCCCGTAGTTGATGCCGATGGCCGGATCACGGGCCTGATCACCGTGAAAGACATCTCGAAGAAGCTCAAGTACCCAAACGCCACCAAAGACGAACAGGGCCGACTTCGCTGCGCTGCAGCCGTTGGAGTTGGGGACGACTCCCTTGAACGCGCTCAGGCGCTTGTTGATGCTGGAGTCGACTTGATCGTGGTAGATACCGCTCACGGTCATTCCGCCGGAGTGATTGAAGTTGTGCGAAAGATCAAAGCCAACCTGTCGATCGAGGTAGCAGCCGGCAACATTGCAACAGGCGCGGCTGCTGCTGCGCTCATCGAGGCAGGAGCCGATGCAGTCAAAGTGGGTGTTGGTCCAGGTTCAATCTGCACTACCCGAATTGTTGCTGGAGTGGGCGTGCCACAACTCACCGCCGTATTTGAGTGCGCATCTGTTGCAGCGGCGCATGGGGTCGGGGTAATCGCTGACGGTGGCGTCAGATTCTCTGGCGATATTGCCAAGGCGATAGGCGCTGGAGCCGATGTCATCATGGTGGGAAGCCTGCTAGCAGGCGCAGACGAGACCCCAGGCGAGATTGTGTTGTCGAAAGGTGAGCGCTACAAGACGTACCGCGGCATGGGTTCACTTGGCGCTATGAGTGCACGCTCGTTCTCTAAGGACCGCTACTTCCAAGACGGTGTTGAGTCCACCGAAAAGGTTGTGCCCGAAGGAGTCGAAGGACGGGTTCCCTATAAGGGCGAAGCGCAGAAAATTCTGTACCAACTTGTTGGCGGACTGCGATCGGCAATGGGCTACTGCGGGGCTCACACCATCCCAGAGTTGCAACAGGGCGCACAATTTGTTCGCATGAGCCCTGCGGGGCTTCGCGAAGCCCACCCTCATGACGTCACCATTACTGCCGAGGCTCCGAATTACTGGATGTAGCGCTTCTTGACGTGCACTAGTGATCGTCGAGCAATTAGAGGGCGGTTACCGAAACAGGTTCGAGTGACGAAACGTTGTCCCCGGTTCCGAGTTGGCCAGAGGAATTGTCACCCCAGCACAGAGCAGCGCCATTTGTCCGCAGCGCACAGGTGTGGTCGTCACCGGCAACAATCTGCGAAAGCCCAATCAGGCCGACTACGGCTTGAGGCGTTGAGTTGCTCACGGCAGTGCCATCGCCTAGCTGGCCGCTGTTGTTTCGCCCCCAACAAGCAGCAGCTCCTGCACCGGCAATACCACAGGCATGTTCCCCACCGGCAGTAATCGAAGAAACCGCTGTCAGGCTGATGACTGCCTGGGGTGTGTTCGCAAGCCGTGGTTCGGGGGGCGGATCGCCCTCAACCGGAGGCGGTGGCAGAAATACGCCGTCGCCGAGTTGCCCATAGAAATTGTCTCCCCAACAAACTGGCAGGCCTGTTGAGCGATTCGCGCAGGTAAACGATCCACCCGCAACTACCGATGTTGCGTTCGTTAGTCCAACCACAGAGCCAGCAACGTTCTCATCTAAGAAAGTGGCCCTGCCAAGTTGACCGTTGTTGCTTGCCCCCCAACACGAGACGCTGCCCGTATTGATGAGCGCACACGTATGAGAGTCTCCAGCAGTGACGGACACTGCTCCTGTCAGCACCGCCACGCTGCGCGGAGTGGGCGCAGAAGAGTTTGATCCCGTTCCGAGCTGACCGCTGAAGCCATCGCCCCAGCAAGAAACCTTGCCCGTTGATTTCACAGCACAACTGTGATCCCCGCCGGTTGCGATGCGCACAACGCCGGTCAGATTAAATGCCGTAACAGGAATCGAGCTGTTGGTTTCACTTCCATCTCCGAGTTGCCCCGAGGAGTTGTTTCCCCAGCAAGAGACCTCTTGAGTGCTTAACAAAGCACAGGTGTGAAACCCACCAGCTGCAATGGCGACCACGCCCGTGAGCCCGGATACCTGAACAGGTATAGACGATGAGACTGAGCTGGCATTTCCAAGTTGACCAAGCGAATTGTTACCCCAACAGCGCACTGTTGCATTCGGGCGAAGCGAGCAAGTGTGCTGGCGGCCGGCCACCAACGTTGGAGTGGTTGATCCACCAGGAAGAGTCGTGGTCGTCCCACCACCACCCCCGGGGGTTGTGGTGGTGACTCCCCCGCCGCCAAGCGTGGTCGTGGTGACTCCTCCGCCACCGCCGCCGCCAGGTGCCACGGTGCATGCACCCACCATGATCGCAACGAGTCCAAGGGCACTCAGAGCAAGGCTTAAACGCCCTGCTCTGAGTTTCCGCTGAGTCTTCTCCGCCATGGTTCTACTCCCCCAACCCTAAACAGTTACGCCTAGTCAAACTGATTCGCTCCGATTAGGAACGATCATCGATCGTGAACAAGATGCCATAGGAACGTCCAGCGGTCGTCCCTGTTCCGCTGCCACGAGCCGAGGTGGCGGATGGGCTTGTCAACGGTGTGAGGAACAGCGACGTACTGACATTATTGATTCCGTTCGTGGAATCGCTGACTGCGATGCTGCCGAGGAATGCATTGAAGATAAGCACTCGGTTCAAGTTGACAGTCACTGAGGCAGCAGAGTTGCCTGGCCCTGCGTACGGTGCGGTTCCGGTCACACTCTTGATACCGAAAGCATCTTTCGTGACCTTCAGGTTTCCTCCCTGCACCTTGCCATCAAAGGTGTAGTTCACTCCACCGACGAACTGCAGTTTGATTCGGTCAGAGGCAACAACGGGTGGATCCACAGTGACAGACTCGGTAGCCGAACTGGTGCCACCACGGCTATCGGTGAGCCTCAAGGTAACTGTGTAGGTACCAGGAGTTGAATAGGTCACCTGAGTCTGAGGGCCCGAAGCTGTTCGCCCATCGCCGAAGTCCCAGGCGTAAGAGGTGATCTGACCATCAGGGTCGCTTGATCCGGCGGAGCTGAGCTGTACCAGTAGCGGTGCAGGCCCAGAAGTCGGCAAGGCCGAAATGACTGCAATCGGCCGGATATTCGCTGTACCAGCGACGACGGTCAACGTGGTATTTCGGCTAGTACCGCGATTGTCAGTCACCGTTAGGCGAATCACATATGTTCCAGCGGTGTTGTAGGTGGTTTGAGCAAGCGCACCAGTTGCATTCTGGCCATTGCCGAAGTTCCATGCATAGCTCACTACCGAACCGTCTGCGTCAGATGACCCAGCGCCGTTCACGTCTACAACAAGCGGAGCGCTTCCCGTCAAGGGCGTAGCGGTGAATGATGGCACTGGCGCCACGTTGGGTGGGTTGACTACGACGGTGGTGGACTTCACTGCGGAAGCGCCGTCGTTGTCAGTCACCGTGAGCGAGACCGAGTAGGTGCCGGGCGTGTTATAGATGGCGCTCGGGTTCGGGTTCGTTGAGTTTGTCCCGTTACCAAAGTTCCATGCGTAACTACTGATAGCCCCATCAAGATCGGCAGATCCGGCGCTGCTGAGTTGTACCAACAGCGGAGCGTTTCCAACTGCGGGAGTAGCACCAACAGCAGCCACTGGCGACTGATTTGGTGGGCGGTTCACCGTGATAGTGCGAGAAATAGAGCCAGTCGCACCCTTATTGTCTGTCACGGTAAGGGTTGCAGTGTAAGTACCGGGAAGCGTGTAGGTGGCCGCAGGCGGGGTTACTCCCGAGCCGTTCTGGCCGTTACCAAAGTTCCATGCGTAACTCGCAACGGTTCCGTCAACATCGCTGGATCCAGAACCATCGAAGGTCACCTGTAGCGGTGCAGTTCCAGAGACCACATCTGAGCTAATGACTGCTCCAGGCGGAATATTGGAATCCTCCGATACGTTAATCGTGAGCGTCTGGGTGCTTGTAGCACCTCGATCGTCGGTGACAACCAAGGTAACGGTGTACTCCCCGGCCTCTGCAAACACTGCCTGAGCGCTCGGACCAGTGGCAGTCTGGCCGTTACCAAGATCCCACGCATACGTGGCGATTGATCCATCTGGGTCGGAGGAGTTTCCGCCTGAAAGGTTCACCGTAAGTGGAATAACGCCTGCCACAGAGACGGTCGTGATTACTGCAGTCGGCGCGATGTTGGGCGCACCAGTCACGACAATTTGCTTCGTTGCTGATCCGGTAGCACCTTGATTATCTGTCACAGTCAGGGTTGCTGTGTAGGTGCCGGGCGAGGTGTAGTTCGCCGAAGCAACCGCTCCAGTGGCAGTTCGATCATTACCGAAGTCCCAGGCGTAACTAGCAACCGATCCGTCGGCGTCACTCGAACCGCTGCCATCAAAGGTAACGGCGTAGGGAGCCTGCCCACCGGAACCGGAACTACCAATTGCCGCAGTCGGTGGAACATTCGGTGGCACATTGACGGTGATGGTCTTGGTGGACACATCTACGTCTCCGTCCGTGTCGGTCACGGTGAGCCTCGACTGATAGGTGCCCGGAGTTGAATAGGTGGTGAAGGCCGTCGGGCCAGTAGCGGTTTCTCCGTTTCCAAAGTCCCATGCATAGCTGCTGATGGTCTTGGCGGCAGTGGAGCCTGTGCCATTGAAGTTCACCGTCAGAGGAGCGTTGCCAGTGGTTACCGAGGGAACGTTTGAGGCCTTGACACCCTTTGTGACCTTGGGGTTGGCCTCTACAACGATTATGGCGGTATTCACACCAGAGGCTGCGGGGACTCCGACCTCTGCGTTGAGTGGTCCGTTTGCGGCACCGAGAGTTGCACAACCCGAGGCACCAGGCGCCGAGAAGGAGTTGTCCACGAGGGTAGCTCTGCCGGTTTCATCGTTGTAGGGAACACCCGTGATGGGCTCATTCGGGATAGGCGGGTTGGTGGTACCGGTCTTGAGGGTCAAGTTTATTGGCGAAATACCGCAGGCTGATGTGAGGTCTTGCCCCTGCGGCGCGCCCTGAATGCTGATCTTCACAGAGATGTTCAGAGTCGCTACACCAGTAAGGGGATTAATGCTTCCTGTTCCGGCACTCACCGGCTGGATCTGGAAGTCGATTGTCGTACCCACGGCAAATACGTATACCGGGGGAAAGAAGATTCCTGACTGAGGGATCGTGACTGCACCGGCAGCGTTGACCGTACCTGAAATGGTTGTGTCTCTCTTTTCTTGAAAACCAGGCTTCACCTCAGATGCGTCGAGCAGGCTTGTGCACTGTGGGTCACTAGGGAAGTCAATGATGGTGTCTTGGCCATCGTCGTTGTTCTTTGCGTCGCCGCACTCGGCAAGCTCAGCAGGCTTCAGTGGGAAGGTCTGGGCGCCAAGAACAATGGTTCCATCGACAATCTTTAGGTTGAGCGCCCCCGGGTTACCTACCGGCTGTGCGCCAGCTATCGGGTTGACCACAGCAGCTCCTGCAAGGAGTGCCAGCGCGATGATGAGTGCTTTGACTCGCCCAGAGAACAAGCTTGGTCGCCTGCGAGCATTACTCATTGCGTTTTGTGAGTTCATCTTGGTCCCCCTGGAATTTCTGACTTGAGCATTCGGTTGAGTTTTCATCGCCTGCACTTCCCTCTGCTGGTGTGGTACTCGTACTGCGTTACCTGTACTGACTGTGACTTACTGCTTGAATCAAATTTGAAGCACGGATTGGAGCCTTGGGCCGCCAATCCGTGCCCAACACTTATGAGATGGTGATCGTGATTGGCGCCGATGTGGTCTGGGCGCCGTTGTTATCGGTCACCCGGACGGTGACGTTGTAGGTACCTGGCGTGCTGAACTTCTTGGTTGAAGGATTCGCCGCCGTAGCGAAGGTTCCGTCACCGAAGTTCCAGAGGTACGAGGACACGGTGCCATCAGAATCTGCAGCGTTAGCTGTGAAGCTGAAGGTGGTGACGCTGCTCGTTCCAGAGGTGGTATTTACCGCCGGCGAGGCGGTGGGTGCCACGTTGTCGAGCACCGTCACAGTCAGGCCAGCCGTAGAAGATGCACCGTTGTCATCGGTGATGGTCAGGACCACGCTGTAGACACCGGCTGTGGTGTACATGTGCGTCGGGCTAGCCGCAGCACTTGTAGCAGTACCGTCACCGAAGTCCCAGCTGCGAGCGAAGGTTCCATCGGAATCCTCTGAACCGACCGAGCCAAAGGTGAAGGTCGTGATGTTGGTCTTACCAGCCGAGGAACTGACCTGAGCGGCCGCCGTTGGCGTGATGTTGTCAACCGTGGTCACGTCGACAGTGCTGGACTTGGTCGCCCCGTTATTGTCGGTCACCGTGAGCGTTGCCGTGTACGAGCCTGCGGCGTTGTACACATGCGTCGGGTCGGCAGTGGTGTCGGCTGGGGAGCCGTCACCGAAGTCCCAACTAT
>JBIKPA010000307.1:0-2549 GCA_044357715.1 Microthrixaceae bacterium | reverse complement strand
AACGATTGACAGACCCCGTGCACCCCAGACTCTTGATCCAATTCGCAAGAGCGGCTCAGTTGGAGTTGGTGTTGTTTCGGGGTCTCCTTCTGGCCACACTGCCAAGGTTGCCCCTGCTGCTATCAGGGTGTCATTTCCAATCGAGATGTGCTGAGGCTGGAGCAACACCGAGTAGGGCTGTTCAATGATGCTGCCGCTACCAAACGAGCCGAAGCCAAACTTTGACTGGTCCTGTGCTCCCACATAAGCCCAACGCAACGTCACGCGAGAAAACTCAACAACAGCAGTAGCAGCGTCATGCAAGAGAGGATGAAGAATGTTGACCCTGAGGGAATTCAGCCCTGCATAGCCCAGTAGTGCTTGAGGAATCTTGGGGAACTGCACGAGACGACGGTACTCGCACTCACATACTCGGTGCCTGCTCAGGTCGCAATGAGTACTCTTCGATAGCTATGGCTTCGAAAAGTTCTGGACTCCACCTGCCCACGAGCGCAGCTGATCTAACAGCAGAGTTCTTGACTCAAGCACTAGCGGAACATACTGCAGGTGCAAGGGTTCTAGCAGTGAGTGCAGAGCCAATCGGCACTGGCCAAGTGGCAGAGACACGACGGCTCAGTCTGAGTTGGGATACTGCGAACGCTGGGCCCTCGGAGCTTGTTGCAAAAGTGCCAAGCACCAACCCAATCAGTCTGAATGCTGCACGGACCATGCGTAATTACGAACTCGAAGTCGTTTTTTACCGAGATCTAGCTGCCACTGTTGATGTGAACTGCCCGAGTTGTTTCTTTGCAGACCACGACGAACTGACTGATGGCTTTGCGCTGCTTCTTGCCGATCAGAAGCCGGCCGTTCAGGGAGACCAGCTCCGCGGGTGTAGCTCGGATCAGGCCGCCGCTGCAGTAGACGAGCTAGTAGGGCTTCATGCTCCACGCTGGAATGACTCCACCTTGGAGGGTTGTGATTTGGCCTGGCTCAATCGGGGCGGTCAGGCAGGAGCGGAGTTTGCACAATTGGTGGCGGGGCTGTTTCCCGAGTTTCTCGAACGCTACGAGGATCGACTCTCACCTGAACTGGCCCGAACCGTGAACTGGCTGGGAGAGAACCTGACCGCATATTTGGCAGAGCGCCAAGGCCCACGCACGTTGACGCATAACGACTTCCGGCTCGACAATTTGTTGTTTGGTGCCGACCGAGTCGCAGTGGTTGATTTTCAAACGGTGAGCTACGGATACCCTCTCGCTGATCTTGCCTACTTTGTGGGCGGGAGCCTGCTACCGGAGGCCCGTGCTGAGCATGAGCGTGAGCTAGTAGAGCAGTACCACCAAGGCCTGCTTGCCCACGGAATTGAGCTTTCTTGGACTGACTGCTGGGAGTGGTACCGCCGGTATGCCTTCGAGGGTTTGCTCATGGCAGTGATGGCCTCGATGGGAGTAGAGCGCACCGAACGCGGGGATGAGATGTTTATGGTGATGGCGCAGCGAAGCGGAACTCATGCAGAAGAACTCGAGTCTGCTGCTGTGATCTAGCTTCCCTAGCAGGGACATCAAGTTTCGGTGGCTTCTGCGATTTTCCGGGATTCGTGTTCGGCCCACTTGAAGACCCCCTGCGACATCAGCGAGAGTTCGAGTCGAGCACGTGCTGCGAAAACCTCGGCGCGAACAGCATGAACTCCTTGGTCTTTGGGTGCGGCCTGAGCCGCAAGTTCCGCTAGGTGACCAGCTAGGCGATGCTCACCTGCTGCACTCAGTTCGGCCGCGCGTGTTGCAAGTACCGCTGCGCCACCGGCAAGGTCGGCAAGCTCTTGGGCAAGGGCCGCTTCGGGTGCTGGCTTGAGGGTGGCTGGGTTGCCGTTATACCAACCCCCGTACAGGCGCCACAGGTTATGCACAACAAATTCGGGGTCATCGTAGGTGGGCTGCAACCAGGGGCGGTCAGTGAGGTGAGCAGGTGGAGTCACTGTGTGGATGAGTTCATCAAGGCGTGCGCCCGCATTCATCAACTCCAGCGTCTGGGTGCAGAGCGACTCAAGAAATTCCGCAGTCTCGGTCAGCACCACTCGGATTTGTGCTGCTCCAGCAATCGGCAAGCCATGCCCTGGTAGAAGAAGTTCGGCATCGAGTGCAGCCATGCGTCGAAGAGCCTGCGCCCACTCCACGGGGTAACGCTGAACCTTCTGCGGGTTACCGCAGTTTGGCGCCACCCAAATAAACAAGTCCCCGGTGCAAAGAACTTGCCGCTCAGGCGACCACACCCAAGTGGCATCGTCGGTCTCGCCTTTATCGTGAAAGAGGTTTAGGGACTCATTGCCGAACGGCAGGCTGAACTCAGCTACGTAGGTTTCATCGGGGTAGCGAAACTCGGTTGGAAACAGCGGGGCACCGAGCTGGAATTGCCGCTGATTGATAACGCCGTTGTACCCACTAGTGAGCCGGTACCGATCAAAGCGAAGCGGAAGGTTTTCATGAGCGATCACCTTGATGGGGGCTGCGTTATCCTCCGCTTCAAACTCGCCAACACCACCTACATGATCAACATGGCCATGAGTAAAG
>JBIKPA010000105.1:0-9131 GCA_044357715.1 Microthrixaceae bacterium | reverse complement strand
GGCGAGGAGCGACCTCAGCAACTGCAAATGACTCAGGCAGTAGAGCGGGCCCTCGCTGCCAAACAGCATCTTGCAGTACAGGGTCCAACTGGGGTCGGAAAGTCGATTGCCTATTTGATCCCAGCGATTCTTGGTGCTTCTAGCGGCGCAAGAACAGTGATTGTCACCTCCTCAAAGGCATTACAGGACCAACTTGCCTCGGTAGAGCTTCCGTTTTTGCAGGAGGTACTCGACAACGCGTTCAGCTACGCAGTCTTGAAGGGTCGCTCCAATTATGTTTGCGAGGCAGCCATTGCCGAGATTCGCGTGCAACTAGAGGGAACCGGGCAACAAGGTTTGGATCTTGGCGCCGACGAACCTGTGAATGAGGTTGATCTCAGTGACAGCGAGTTGCGCGAAGAAATCGAGTCGATCGTTCACTGGGCGGAGGGTTCACGCACAGGCGATATGGCCGAGTTGCCCATCACCCCGCATTGGAAAGCTTGGTCCACAGTATCGGTAGGACCCGGTGAGTGCGTAGGAGCAAGTAAGTGTTCCTACTCAACGGACTGCAAGTCAGAACAGGCTCGAGCCGATGCTGAGTCAGCCGACATTGTTGTGGTAAACGCTCATCTCTATGGGGCGCATATCCAAACTGGGGGAACCCTCTTGCCGCCGCACACTCAACTCGTTATTGACGAGGCGCACGAGTTTGAAGACTCGATTGTTGGTTCACTCAGCATTGAACTTACCGAGGGGCGTTTACTCAATCTTGCACGGGTTCATGATCGATGCGTCGCAGGCGATGACAAGGTGGCAGGCTCCCTGAGATCAGCCGGAGTAATGCTCGAGGCCTGTATGGAGGGAATCGCTGGTGCGGGCACTACTCGACTCACTGAAGGCCTTGGCGCAGATCTTGCAGCTGCAGTGTCTACTGCCTCAGTTGCAGCTGACCGCGCACTGAATAGCCTTCGGGCCGCAGCGCGCCACGCAGGAGAATCTACTGCGAAGCACCGAATAGAACGCTCAGTACGTATAGCGGAGTCGCTCGTTGACGACACCCAATCTCTGCTCGGAAAGCTTGGTAAAGGAACCGTGCTTTGGGTTGAGCCCGCCCGCAACTATCGCCATGTCCTCAGGCTGACTCGAATCGACGTTGCCGACACGCTACGCACGCAGGCATGGGCAGAGAAGGACCTCACCGTTATCTGCTGTTCGGCCACTTTGGACTCAGGAACAGCTAGTCGCCTTGGCCTTCAAGCCGAGTACTTGTCGGTGCCTTCGCCATTCAATTTTCAAGATCAGGCAGTCCTATTTGTTCCCAAGATCCACAGGCCAAACCATCCGGACTGGGCAGAGGAAGTAGCACAGGAAGTCGAACATGTCATCCGGGCGCTCTCGGGAAGAACCCTTGCACTGTTCACCTCAAACCGGATGCTACGAGCCACTGTTGAACTATGTCGTGAACGACTAGTTGGCTTTACTTTGTTGGCGCAAGGCGATGCTCCAAACCCCGTCCTACAGGAACAGTTTCTGAGCGATGAGCACGCAAGCCTCTTTGCCACTGCAAGCTTCTGGACCGGAATCTCAAGTCCGGGAACAACATGTTCGGCAGTAATCCTCGACAAAATTCCGTTTCCCGTGCCTACAGATCCAATTGTGCAGGCTCGCTGTGAGGTTGTTGGGGATGCCGCCTTTATGGAGGTGTCAGTCCCAACAGCCGGGATGCAACTAGCGCAGGGAGTCGGGCGGCTCATCCGGACTGCAACCGACAAAGGGGTGGTCGTGATATGTGACCCTCGTTTGGCGGAAGCGCAATACCGCAACCGGATTCTTGATCTACTGCCACCGATGCGCCGAGTGAGAAACCGTGAATTTCTTGATCAGTTCATACGCGATCTGCAGCTTGACTAGCTGTGCGGACGAACCAGTCGCGTGGGTCTGGGTGAGCTAGTCGCTGTTTGTATTTGACGGTGTAATCAGGCCAGTTGTTGGTCACCCGCCCACTGGAATTCTTGTACCAGCTACTGCAGTCTTCAGCCCACACCGTCTGTGCAGTAGCCCGCGATATCTCAGAATCGAAGGTATTCATGGCGTTTTCATGGACTTCTGTGGAGGTGACGCTCCTCAGCACGAACTCATCGATGATCTGACGAATGTAGCCAACTTGTTGCTCGATCATAAACAGAATCGAGTTGTGACCAAGGTTGGTGTTGGGCCCGTACAAGATGAAGAAATTTGGAAAGCCGGCAACAGCCAATCCTAAGAAAGCCCGAGCACCGTCTCTCCACACCTCACTCAGTTCTTGGCCATCACGTCCGGTAATACGAAGCGGAGCCAGAAACTCGGTGGCCTGAAAGCCTGTGCCGAAGATGATTGTGTCTACGTTGATCTCTTCGCCGGAATCTGTTTTGATCCCGGTCTTGGTGATCTCAGAGATTCCATCGGTCACCACTCGAGTATTTGGCTTCAGTAATGTTGGGTACCAGTCATTCGCTATCAGTATTCGTCGGCAGCCTGGGGTGTAATCGGGTACGAGCGCTGTCAGGGGGAGCTTCGGAGACGCAAGTGATGAAACCTGCTCGGCAAACTTCTTCTGCAGAAGACCACCGAGTCGACTGCCCTTCTTCATGAGTCGAAAGCGGAACTCAAAGCGCCAATAGATCGAACTCCGATACGCCTGATGAGCACCAGGAATGTGCTGCAACGCCCACTGTTCTGAGGATTTAAAGGGGCGATCAGGTTTGGGTGCAACGTAATTGACGCTGCGTTGGAACAACGTTAGTTCTGCCACTTGACTAGCAACCTGAGGAACAAACTGAATAGCGCTAGCGCCGATGCCAATCACGGCAACTCGTTTGCCGCTCAGATCGTGATCATGATCCCAGTGTGCAGAATGAAACTTGGTGCCCTCAAAGGAATCGAGTCCCTCAATGTTTGGAATGTTCGGGCGATTTAGTTGCCCAAGTCCACTCACTACAATCTCTGCCTCTACTCGTTCAGGGGCTGTCCGAGGCGTCTCGGTCTCCCCCGTAACTAGACGGTCATCGGTGACACCCGCACCACGAAGCAACTCAATACACCAGAGGCTGCGGCTCTCATCCCAGATTGCAGAGGCGACTTCGGTGTTGAACTCAATATGTGGAGCAAGGTCGTGCTGCTCAACTAATGACTCAAAATACCCAAGGATCTCGGGCTGTTCAGGAAACTTTCGTGTCCAGTCAACCTTTGGCGCAAAAGAGAAACTGTAGAGGTGGGAGGGAACATCGCAGGCGGCACCTGGGTAGGTGTTGGCGCGCCAAGTTCCCCCGACCCCGTCAGCCTTCTCGTAGATGGTGAACGAGGTAATCCCCTGTTCAAGCAGTTGGAGAGCCATGCATATTCCAGCTGCGCCAGCGCCCAGAATAGCTATTCGCGGAGTCGGGGCTCCCGCAGAGATGAGACTCCGCAACATGGCATCTTTCGCTCGGCCCGATCTGGTCGAGCTTGCTGCATGGGAGGTTGGAAATACGAGATTATGCAGATGTGAACCTAAATTTATGGCCATGGACTCATCAGGCTATGTCGGCCAGCGGAGCTCTGCCTATAACATTCAAATACCTTCGGGCTGCACGCTTTTGAGAGGCAAGCAGGTCCAAGGTTTCGACTAGAAACAGAGTGAGAGCACATGAGCGCAATCGAGTTGACCGAGTCGGTGTTTGAAGAAACCGTGACTGCACCTGGAATCGTCTTAGTCGATTTCTGGGCATCTTGGTGTGGCCCTTGCCGGGCTTTTGCCCCGGTGTTTGAAGAGGCTGCCACCTTGAACCCGGAGATCACATTTGCAAAAGTCGATACCGAGGCAGAGCAACAACTAGCAGGCGGTCTTGGCATTCAGTCGATCCCCACGTTGATGATTTTTCGAGATGGAATCCTGATGTTCTCTCAGCCAGGGGCATTGTCGAAGGACGTGCTCGGCGACCTGATCACTCAGGTTCAGGCTCTCGATATGGATACTGTTCGCGCCGAGCTTGCAGAACAAGTTGGATTAGGCACAGAGCAGGGCTAGCCCGAAGTGCGGACCGCTGTTTGTCTTATTCAGTCCCGGTGCTCACGGAGCCCGGCTCTGGAGTAACCATCGCACTCTTGCCCTCAATGTTGATGTGCGGCAACCAAGACAGCCAGCTTGGGAAGTACCAGGCCTTCGCACCGAACAATTCCATGATTGCTGGGACCAGAATCATGCGAACAATGGTTGAGTCGATCAAAACTGCAACTGCCATGCCGAAGCCGATGAGCTTCACCGTCGGACTAGGGCTAGCTACGAATGAGAAAAATACGGCCATCATGATGAGTGCGGCGGTAGTTATTACTCGTGCAGTGGTGGCAACCCCGAGGACCACCGATTGTCTTGGGTCGTGTGTGGAATCCCAGATCTCCTTCATGCGACTCATCAGAAAAACCTCGTAGTCCATTGATAGGCCGAACAGAATGACAAACATCACGAGGGGCACAAAGGAGACAATCGGGATGGTCTCCGAAAGGCCCACAATCTGACGCGCCCAGCCCCACTGAAATACGGCAACCACTACCCCGTAGGCAGCGGAAATCGAGACTAAATTCATGATCGCAGCTTTCAACGGAACAAGGATCGACCGAAACACCAGCATCAACAAGATGAATGCCCCGAGGACAACCGCGCCAATCACGATTGGAAGATAGTGCTGCACAATGTCAGTCAGATCGATCAGCGTTGCTGTGCTACCTCCGAGGTGGGCATCTAGTGATGTCCCCTCAGTTGCCGTCGACAAAGATGATCTGAGCCTCTCCACGAGTGCCTTTGTCTCAGGGGCGTCTGGCCCAGAGGTTGGGGTGATCTGATAAATCACCGCCGTGGTCTTGTCTAGGGAGTTCGGAATGGGTCCAAGCGAATACTGAACACCTTCGATTGTGCCGGATGGCTGTTCGGCTGCAAGGGCCTTATTAATTGGAGCAAGCTCTGTCAGGGCATCTAGATAGTTCCCTGACGTGTCCCCATTGAGACCCACCGCAACGAGCAGCGGAGCGTTGACTCCCTCGCCGAATCCATCCTTCATGAGATCGTAGGCAATGCGTTGTGAAAGCGATTTTGGGTCTGAGCCGTCATCTGGCATGCCGAACTGAATACTCAGAAATGGTGCTGCAAGAAGAATTAAGGTGACCGACCCTGCTAAGAGACTCAGCCATGGACGACCCGATATTGCAGTAGCGAAGCGACCCCAAAACGCTGTGGCCGGATCTTTCTGCTCCTTCTTTCGACCTGGCAGCAGGATCGCATCAATTCGTGATCCGGCAAAGCCCAACCATGCAGGAAGCAGGGTCATCGCAGCTACCATCATGACGGATACGCCAAGAGCAGCCGCTAAACCAAGGGTCTGTACAAGTGGAATCGGAACGAGCAGTAAACCCAAAAGAGCAACCACTACGGTGATACCTGCAAACAACGCTGCGTTACCCGCAGTCTGCAGAGCGTGGCCAACGGCTGAGACGGGTTCCTCCCCTGCTTCGATGAATTCTCGATACCTCGTGACAATTAAGAGCGAGTAGTCCAAACCCACGCCGAGGCTAATCATAAGCGCAACGGGCGGTGCAGCAGATGAAACGGTGGTGAAGTTAGCGAGCACGAAGACAACTCCGCTTGCAGTGGCGGCACCGAACAGTGCCGTTGCAATTGGAATCGCCATTCCCCAGAGAGAACCGAATGCAAACAGAAGCAGGAGAGCGCCGAGAAACAGCCCAATCTCATCGGCGTGGCTCGCCAGAGCACTAATCGGTACATTCCATGTATCTGCAACGACTCCCCCAACCGCCACGGTCAGGCCTGCAGCTCGTGCTGCTCGTACAGCATTGTTCACCTGCGAGTACGGGTTGATGTAGTCAGCAGCCTTGGTGTCTGCGCTCACGGGGTACTTGTTCATGAGATCCAAAGCCGACTTCTTGAACGTCACTGTTGAGTAGGCAACGCTGCCACTCTTGCTCAGCGCAGAGGGGATGTTCTTGGCGATCCCTTCAACAGCTGCAGCCTGGTCTGCTGGAAGCTTTCCGACGATCTGCTGCAGCGAATCCGTTCCTGAAGTTGAGACGGGATTAGACACCGCACTCACGCCCTCGAGGCTTGTCAACTTCGTGACTGCAGAATCGATGGCAGCAGCGTTGGCTTCCTCAGTAAGCAGGGAGCCCTTCGGAGATGCAAATACTACCGTTGCAGTAGCAGCATTCTGTGAGCCAAATCGCTGATCCAAAAGATCGTATGCAGCTTGGGAGTCGGAGTTTGGGATCCGAAAGTTATCTGAGACGCTCTTTTTGTAGATGCCGCCCACGTAGCCAGAGGCCACGATAATGATGAGCCAGCCAAGCAAGACCAGCCTGTGATGACGGGCCATGAATCTGCCGATCCGGCCCAGCAACGCTGGCTTGGCCGAAGGGGAAGAAACCTCGTGAACGTCACTGTCTGCCATAGCTGATGACACTAGCTGTGTGGGTACTGCTACACGGTTACCAACAGGAACAGATCAACCAAGAACCGCTAACTCAGTCGACGCTAAGAAGAGCGAATAGCTCTGTTTTGCGGTCTTCAAAGTCCTCGAAAGTGATCTCTTCATCTTCGAACTGCTTATGAAGGTCCGCAACCATCTTCAGCAGCTGATCTGGTGGAATCTCGTCGCCCTCTGAAAAGGAAGAGAGTTCAATCATCTCTTCATCCTCGTCACGCGTCAGAGCATCTTCGGGACTCTTGTCGAGTCGCTTGTCTCTCTTGGCAGATGCCTTGGCTTTTTTGGCCCGATCACGCTGCAGTTTCTCAAAGCTTGTTCGACTCGCACCCATGGTGCTCCTTCGTCCGCTGCCGACACAGCACAAAACGGTGCTGCGAATGTTAGATACCGAGATATAGATTTTGTCACGTAACCCAGAGAGAATCACATCATGGGAAACAGAAGCTGAGCATCTTCTCGGTAGAGATGGGTAGCTAGCAACGCTGGGCTCGTAATAGGCCTGAGCGAAGCTGTTTCAGGAAATAAGAAAGCCGCCGGCTAGCAGCCGGCGGCCCCCAAATAAAACTTAGTTTCAGACGACTCGAACGTTCTGGGCTTCTTCACCCTTACGGCCGGGAGCTACGTCAAACTCAACGCGCTGTCCCTCTTCCAAGCTCTTGTATCCACTTCCTTGAATGTTTGAGTAGTGGACGAAGACATCCTCGCCTTGCTCACGCGAGATGAAGCCGAAGCCCTTCTCGGAATTGAAGAACTTTACGGTTCCTGTTGCCAACTTCTTCTCTTTTCACTTTCGAGCAAGCCCGTGTGGCTGTCCCAACGTCACAAGTGTAGACCATCTCGGCAGATAATGCTGTACCGATTACGCAGAATTGTTTCTACGGTCCTTTTAGACATCTGAAGCCCAGGAAAAATGGGGATGAACTTCCGGCGGACACGGCACCATCTACGTAAGTAAATGGACTGCAGGCGGCAGCAACGAAAGCTGATTACAGGGCAGTGAAGACGATCCAAGCGAAGAAGCCGAGCACAAGGATTCCCATAACAAGAACGATCGGCCAACCACCGAAGGCTTCTTTTCGCTTCATCTTGATGTCGTACTCAAGATTCTCTGGAGACCCCACCTTTGGCAATTTATGTTGCTTTGGCTTGCGTGGCTTTCCGCCTGAACTTCCCATGCGATCACTCTAGATGCAATTGCCGATAAACCTGACTACTCCAGAGGTCAACTCTGTGGTCTATACTGACGGGGGTACATATCCCATCAGGGCACAGCCTCCTTTCGAGTAGAGCCGGCGCCGCGATGGTCGTAGCAATTCAGTTGGGTTGCACCAGAGAATCACGCCCCGCAGGGACATGTCTGTTCTAACTCCCAGAGTGAGAACTACCAGAACTTGTGGTGAGAGGGGCATCAGCGCTGTGAGCGCCGAGGAGCATATGCAAACCGTAGGGGAACAAATAACAGTGAGTCGCAGCCAAGGCAGTTTGCCACCTGGCTTCACCTTCGCCGTCGAAGCTGCTGCTGCGGCAGAGGCGACCACTGCTCAGCTCGCAATGCTTGAGAAGCACCAAGGGCCATGGAAGTGGACCCTTGAACGCCTGCTCTTTCGGACAGAAGAAGACCTGACTGCAGTCCGTCGGCTAAAGACACCCGAGCGCGAACAGGTGATATCTGACTTTGAAGCTGAAAGAGACCGTCTAGAGGCCGCACTTGACCGTCTCGTTGGCGATACCAAGTCTGGCAATGATCCTGTGCTTCTTGAGTCTGCAGGCGAGGTGCGCCTTCAAGCTTCGTGGGCGGCGGGCCGACTCGTTGTGTGGGCCGCTGGACCTGGAACTGCACCAGCAAATGCTGCGGACCTAGCAGCACGTTTAGAGAACGCTGGGGTTCTAGCTACGGGATGGACTTCTCACCCTCCGGTCAAGCTGCCCTCTGGAACTGCTGCTCCTGCGCTTGCTCTACCGATCGGCGATGCAATTGGCTGGTTGGCAAACGTTGGAGGTGGTCACGATAATGACGCAATCGGGTCGAGTGTGACTTGGCTTGGACGCGTTGCTGTCTGGGCGGTTCGCCTTGTTGCAGCCGGACAAATTGTTCCTAATATTCGTAATCGTCGGCGCGGACGCCAGCAAGAAGGGGTGGAAGGACGAACCGAGCTTTCGGTTCGCTGGGGGCCTGCCCTGCTGGGTGCGACTGAACTCAACGACCTTGCAGCAGCAATGCCCGGACCAGTAACTGCGCTTGAACGCACTGAGGCCAAGCCTCTGACCTTGTCCGTGCTGGGATCCATCATCAATGCCATCGTGAGCGATGCTGCAAGCAAGCTGACCCTGCCCGCTCCCCCGCCGGACCCCAACGACTCAGCGAGCATCGCAGAGGCAGTTCTTACTCGCATGGATGGCTCTGGCTTTGAAACCCCGGCACGTTTAGGCGCCGATATCGCAAAGCGAATGGAGCGATGGTCAAGCGCCGTCACAACCCCCACGGATGCGCGACTAGTGATCACCCTTGATCCTCCCGATAAAGATAACGCTTGGTTCTTGTCTGTCTCAGGCCCCGATCCCGACGGACAACTCGTGCCGCTCGAGGTTGCCCTTGTAGAAAGCCGCCCCAAACGTCATATTTCTGATGAACTAGTTCGT
>JBIKPA010000008.1:0-28072 GCA_044357715.1 Microthrixaceae bacterium | reverse complement strand
CAGCAATCCGCAATGAGGCACGCACACGCTTGACCGTGGACGGCAAGTGCACGGCTTCACCGGCGACAAAGCCCATCCACTGCCGCGGAGAAGCGCGGCGCTTGAGTTCATACGGCACGATTGCCTGGGACAACCCAATCATTAAGTCCTCGCGCACTTGTCGCTTGGAGTGATAACGCTTGGTGTAGTACACCATCGAAGGGAGGGGAAGCGGCGAAGTGCGATCGCGATGCCTGAAGCCATCGAGAGAGCCAAAGGTGCGAAGACCGCCCTCTTGAGCCTTGAGGTGTACCCGAATCGCATGAGGGTTGTGAATTACCAAACAGCCGCCGAGTTGGACTCGCAGGCCAAACTCTGCGTCCCCACGGCGCTGACGATCGAACTGCTGATCAAAAAGACCGAAGCGCTCGAAAAGGCTTCGATGGCACATTCCGTTGCCAGAGTCCCATTGATCAGCGACACGAAAGAACGCGTAGTTCTCTGGGATAGGAGCACCAATAACTGCCAAAGATGCTCCTGTTGAAAGGTCGGCATCGTAACGATGCAAACCCTCAAGGTGCTGCTCCAAAAAGTCTGGGCCGACTTCAGAGTCGTCATCGACAAACGCAATCCACTCACCTGTGGCCTGCTCAACGGCTGCATTTCGTGCCAACCACTGCCCGCGTTCCACTTGAAAAATCACTTCAAGGTTCAGGTCGGCAAACTCCTCATAGATTGCGTGATCACGCTTGTCTACGTCGTTTTGATCCACCACCACTACTTGCTCTGCCATCAGGGTCTGCTTACGCAACTGTTCAAGCACAGGCCGCAATAGTTCGTAGCGTCCGAGAGTGGGCAAGACAACAGTGATTCGGGGGTTCTCGGGGCTTTTCACGCTGTCTCTGGTGACAACCTGGTCGGCACTTCCAGGACGCTTTGTTGCGCTTGTGGCATCCGCCGAACTTCTTAACGCCGAGCGAACTTTGAGCGGCCGAAGGTGTGTCATCGATCTGCGGAGAGCCGCGTATCGCACCCACTTGCGACCAAAAACTCGGCGCAGAAACACAAAGCGGTCATGCTCACTCAGGCGATCCGACAACGAACCGCGACTGTTTACAAGGCGTGGCGTATGCATCACCACGGCTCCTCGGTCGATCATTCGTCGGCCCAGTTCAAGGCCCGCCCCAGTCGCACCTTGGAACGCTGCGTCAAGGCCACCAAGCGTGCGGAGTACCTCTGTCTTGACAAGCAGCGCAGAGAGCGAAAGTCGCCAAGAGACTGAGTCCAAGGATGGATCAGCATCTAAGGCAAGCGGCCAAATCGGGTGGATGTAATCGTGCTCTTCCGGCTCTCCAGCAAGCCCAAAACAGAGCCCTGAGTGCCACGCATCGGCCCGCTCAAGTACGAGTGCTCCTACAAGTTCCAGATCGGGCTCACCTAGTAGTGGATCCCAAAACAGCAACCAATCTGCCTGAGTCGTAGCAAGCAGATCTTCAATCTCGGCCGCTGCGCTGGGGATACTCGATGAGAGCGACCTCACAGACCCCAGCGTCCAGTCACGCTTCCACTTACCCCAAACGAGCAGATCTACTGTTACAGCCACTGGCCCCCCGTGTTCAGTTCATTCATCTTGAACGTTTCTTGCTTGAACTTGTGCCGAAGAGAAACTCCCCGTGGCTCTGGCTTCGCTCTAGTGTGACAACGGGTCCTGAGCACGAGGATTCTCAACCTACTCAGGATACGATACGCCGAGTTGTTTGTTTCCCGTTCTTGTTTACGAACCTCAGTCTCTTGCCCCGTTCCTTATGACCCCTGAGCACACCACCTCTCCCCGCACCCGCTACCCCCGCGCCCAGTGCGAGGTATCGGTAGCTCTCTGCACGCTCAATGGAGCGCGGTGGATTGAGCAACTCCTTGGATCAATCGCCTCTCAGCAACTCCTGCCAGATGAAGTTGTTGTACAAGATGACTGCTCCGATGACGATACGGTTTTGCTGATAGAGAAGTTCGCGAAACAGGCCCCCTTCGAGGTTCGCCTAGAGGTGAACCAACACCGGCTCGGCTCCACAGCAAATTTCGCCGCTGCTCTGACTCGCTGCCATGGTCGCTTTATCGCTCTCGCAGACCAAGATGACATTTGGTATCCAACCAAACTGCGGCGACTCATTGATGAACTTGAGTTGGACCCAACAGTCACCATGGTGTTCTCTGACGCCGACTTGATCGGTCCCGAGGGTCAACCGCTGGGTGAACGACTTTGGGATACACGCCTAGTGGGACGCACCCTGAGAAAGCGTGCGGTCGTGCCGGAAGAACTCTTTGCCCGCCGAGCACTCACTACAGGTTGCACCATGGCAGTCCGGCGCCGAGCAGTAGCTGCATCGCTGCCATTTCCCGAAGCTCTAGAGAATAAAGCTGCCCCCATGCGGCATGACCGCTGGCTGTCTCTTATTGCAGCCTCGGTAGGAACCGTTCGTGCACTTCCCGAATCACTCCTGGGGTTTCGGGTCCACCCAGACCAAGAAACCGGGGTATTAGTTGGGGCGCAGCTTTCCCGAGCACTCGGTCGGGCAACTACTGCTGTGCTGGCCTCGCCAGTCGAGTTCAGCAACCAAACTCACCTTGCACGAGCAGATCAGCTTGAGGCCGCAGCAGAACGAGCGAACGAGATGGGCGACTTTGAAGAAGCCCACACCCTGGTTCAGATCGCGAATCACCACCGAGGAAGAGTCCAAGGTAAAGGATCTGTTGTCGGCCGCCTTCGCAACATCGCAGAGGGGGTTCGCTCTGGCGCCTACGGCTGGGATCGACTCGGAATCGCGGCCATCGCCGGAGATACGGTGCGATCTATTCGTCCGGGAAAACGCAGCGCACAGGAGCCCAGAATGAAAAGCGGAAGCGACAGCCTCTGATGCTTCGAAAGACGAAAGTCATGATGGTGACCGACTCACTGCAGGTGGGTGGCGCCGAACAAGTTGCAGTTGATATTGCCAACAGCTTGGACAGAGATCTGCACGAGGTCTATTTCTGCGCAACTCGCTGCGATGGACTTCTTCGCTCAAGCCTAAAATCTGACGTAGAGATCATGGTTCTCGAACGATCAGCAACTTGGGATTTAGTCAAACTGCTCGCGTTTGGTAAGTACGTCCGCAACGAAGGAATCGATATCCTGCACAGCCATGGGCGCGGAACCATGCGCTTTATTGCGCTCTGCAAGGCTCTGGGAATTATCAGCGCTCAACATGTTTTTCATGATCACTTCGGCAGGATGCACCTTGACCGCAGTGCTGGTCGAGGCCTCAAAATTCCGTTGCATCAAGGTGTCGATGCCTATATCGGCGTTGAGTCAAGGCTCTGCCGCTGGGCAATCGATACCGTTGGCTTACCGGCAGCCAAAGTCAGTCTGGTTCGAAGTGGTGTTGATCTTGCACGCTTCTCTACCGCCACGCCCATTGACCTGAGGCAAGAATTTGATCTCGGTGAAGGCAATCTCGTGCTCCTCATGGTGGCCAACTTTCGGCCGCAGAAGGATCACCCCACCTTATTTCAGGCAATCGCAGAACTCAGCAAGGCCCAGCAAGAAAGCCTTCGCCTTGTGGTCTGCGGCAGCACAACTGCAGACCCAGCATATTTTGAGGGATGCATGGAGATGCTCGGACGACTCAAGATCGACCATCTCGTGCGAACCATCGGCGTTCGAAACGATGCGCCATCGCTCATGGCTGGGGCCGACGCAGGAGTCTTTTCTTCTAAGAATGAGTCAGGGCCGCTCGTCTTATTGGAATACATGGCGAGCAGGCTCCCGTTTGTTGCAACCGAAACGGGTGAGATTGCGCATGCCGTCAAGGATGCAGGGGTCGGCATCCTGACCGAACCTCGCGACTACCTAGCCTTAGCTGACGGCCTTTCAACCCTCCTAGAGATGACCCCGGAGGAGCGTGGCGAAATGGGAAACCGCGGAAGGCAACTCGTCACTACCGAGTTTGAGCAACATGTTGTCGTTCGTCAGGTTGAGGCCATTTACGCTCAACTCCTCGGAATCTGTTCCCAACGTGCTGCTGAAAGTAAACAAACTGCGTGAGTAGGTAATTTTACTTTCGCGCATCTTGAGCTATTCCCGGCATACTTAATTTTGACTCTTGTGCGCAATAACGCTGATCAGTAGGGGGAAGTAACACATGGAACCAATGCAGGAGCGGACCGAGACCAATATTGGCGAGTACATCGCCGTATTGCGCCGGCGGTGGATGGTTATTGCAGGGACCATGGTTTTAGTTGTAGCAATCGTCGGGGCCCTAGATTTCTCGAAAACTCCAATCTATGAAGCTTCTTCACAACTACTTCTGCAGCCCAAACAGTCCGAATCAATTTTCTCTCCGGCGCAGTCCTCAGTTGACCCGACACGGGCCGTGCAAAACGAGCTGAAGATCATTAATTCATTAGCCGTGCGCACTGCGGTGGCCAAGGCATACGGAGAGAAGATCTCGATCTCGGCGGTTTCTGGAGGGGATGACGATGTCATCATTCTTTCGGCCACTGACTCAAACCCCAAAGATGCTGCTCGTAAAGTCAACGTCTACGCCGAGACCTACCAAACAGAGCGATTCAACGCGATTGTCAATGATCTCACTCAGTCCAAGCTGGTCTTGCAACAGCAAATCGATGACTTTCAGGCAGAGATCGATGCCATCAACAAGCCCCTCGCTGCACTCGACGCAAAGCTTGCAGCTACGCCGACTACCGACCCGACGTATGCAGATTTGAGCGCAGAGCGTGATCGGCTAGATCAGCAGATTCAGGTGCGTCGCGCCGATATGGAGAATCAGCTGAGCGATTATCAGCAGCGGCTCCAGGTGCTGCAGCTCTCCGAGCGCCTCACCACAACTGGCGGCGTGCAGATCCTCAATCCCGCCACTGTCCCATCCTCGCCCATTTCACCCAATATCCTTCGAGACCTAGTGCAAGCAGCACTGATCGGATTCTTCCTCGGAGTTGGCCTAGCGCTCCTGCTTGAGCAGGTGGATGACTCAATCCGTAGCCCGGGCGATCTTGAGCGTGCCACAAAGGGCATTCCAACATTGGGCCTAATCCCCTTGGATGATGGTTGGAAAAACAAAGACGAGCCACGCCTCACCACTCAGGCGGCGCCGATGTCGGCCACAGCCGAGGCGTATCGCGGCCTAAGAACCACACTGCAATACCTAGCTTTGCATCGCCCAATGGGGATTGTTCAGATCACGAGCGCGAGTGCTCATGAGGGCAAGACCTCGACTATGGCCAACCTTGCGATTGCCTTTGCCGAAGCGGGCATGCCCGTAGCTATCGTTGGCTGCGACCTTCGTCGGCCACGAGCACATAGCTTTATGCAAGTTGATGGCGCCATCGGGCTGACCTCTGTCCTGCTTGGAGAGGTGCCCCTCGAAGTTGCGTTGCAGCAATCACCTATTCACCCCAATATCCGAGTACTGCCCTCTGGGCCTCGCCCACCGAACCCGTCCGAGCTTCTTAGCTTGGATCGCACTTCAGAACTCATCCAGTCTTTGCTTGATAACCATTCCATTGTGTTCCTTGACTGCCCGCCCGTGTTGCCAGTCACTGACTCCCTTGTGTTGTCTCGCTGCGTTGATGCCTCGTTGTTCATTGCAAAGGCAAATAGCACCTCTAAGAGAGAAGTGAAGCGTTCGCTTGAGCGCCTCACCCAGGTGAACAACCCACTTGTGGGCACCATCTTGAACGGTGTGGATGCAGAGGGCGCATACGGCTCGCTGTACGACTACTACGGCTACTCCAAAGAGTCTCGCAGTCGCTTCTTGCCCAAGCTCTTTAAGCGCAGCGTTCCAGATGTTCCAAAGCTGGACGAAGCCGTGCTGCCCGGAATGGAATCAGACGGCAGTACCCCGGCAGGCCACTTCGGAAACGACCAAAACGATGGCGATCAGATCCCTGGTCCATCACCCATCAGCAGCTGAAGGGTGAACCGACCGCTCGTTAGGTTCCTCGCACATGGCGCCGAGCGAAGCGGGCCTCCGATCTACCTGCTTCGGTTGTTGCGATATTGGTTCGCCAATCCGGCAAGGTTCGACACCGAAGTTGTCATTGCCAGACCAGGAGAGCTCGTATCTCAATTCGCTGGCCTAACAACCACTTCTGTGGCCAGGCTTGACCCACGGTCACCCGAGATGAGCTTTCGGAGCTTTGCCCGTGCTCTTCACGCAGAGGCAGTTGGGCAGCGCGCTGTGGGCATAGCGAGTCGGGCAAGAGTCAGCGGCAATCGCTTTCGAGCCGCACAACCCCAACCCGATATCACCATCGTGAACGGAGCAACCGTTGCCACGGTTGAGCTTCTGCGTCACCTGCGACCAAGCGGTCAGGTTTTAACGATTGCGCATGAACTCTCTACTGGCTGGTTTGGCAATCTAAAGAGGGTTGATCGCGAGTTTCTGCTTGCAAAGACTGACCGCTTTTTGGCTGTCTCCGAAGCAGTCAGAAACTTCCTCGTGAGCGAGCTGGGAGTGAGTCCAACAAGGGTCTCCATGATCCACCCACCAGTGGACCTGAGCGAGTTCGAGGGCCTTGACCTGATGCACAAGTCCACTGATTCGTTACACGTTGGCGGAAGCGGAATGACCGACTGGCGTAAGGCACCAGAGATTTGGCTCAGGATCGCAGCGGAACTGAAAGACACGCTACCCAAAAAGAACATACGCTTTACTTGGCTTGGCGGAGAGCATCCCGACTCAGCAGCGTTTTGGCCATTGGAGCACGAGATGCAACAACTAGGACTAGCAGGGCAGGTGACTTTCACGGGTCAGGTAGCGAGCACTGCCGCGACCATGAGCAAGTTTGATGTCTTTGTCTCAACTGCTCGAGAGGATGCGTACCCCTTAGCGTGCGCCGAGGCGATTTCGCTTGGTGTCGTAGTGGTTGGTTTTAACAGTGGCGGCCTAGCTGAGATGGCTCAGGAGTCAGGCTGTGCTGTTGTGCTCCCTTATCCAAAGCAACAAAACATCACTGAGGTAGTCGCCGAACTGCTTGGCGATTCAGACCGTCGCTCTCGCCTCGGCAAGCAAGGCATTGAGTTTGGGCGCAGCCAACTTGATGTTTCGGTCATCGCTCCCGCAGTTGAAGACTGGATCCTTGGGGGTGCCTCATGACTCCAATGAGATGGTGGGGAGTGTTTGCTGTTGCAGTCATTGCCTCAGCTGCGATTCTGCTGACCACCCTTGGTTCTGACGGTGAAATTCGCATAGATCAGTCTGCCGCTGCCCCTGGTTTCGATGGCGAAGACAGAGTGGTAGATCGGTCAAAGTTTTCTTTTGCTGCGCCCTCGACCACCGCTGGGCCAACCACAATTCCTCGAGGCAAGCGGCCGAGTGGTTCGCGCAGGACATCAACGACGACAAGCACGGCGTCTACGACTACCACCACAATTCCTCCGGTGACTACCACTGCCCCACCGAAGTCACTGTTCCTGCCTGATTCGTCAAGCGTGGAGTCCCTCTGCGGCATGGTGAAATCAGTTGAGTCTCTGCAACTCATCTTTACTGATTCATCAGTCAACGCCGAGCAAACAATGTTGAAAATCCTTATCAACTTTGACCGCTACCTGCAGGTGGGGCCACCAGAACTCACCGATAACATCTTGGGCATTCGCGGTTCTCTCATCCTGCTCACCAATCAACTCCGTGACGCAGGTTGGAACGGGTCGGACCCTTCGCTCGGCACGACCCTTGACGCGCTGCGGTTTGAGAAGGCACCGTTTGACAGCTTCCAGCAACAGATCAGAGAGATTGAGTTCTACAACGCCGCGACCTGCCGGTAACAGTCACCGGCAGAACTTCTCGGCCGAAGACCTAGCTAGGCCAAGGTTCCACCTGTAGCACCACTGCGCCTTTTGGCGGGCTGGGCGGCTGATACGTAAAAGGCAAGTCATCTGCAACCCGATAGCGCCACTTCTGGCCAGCGTTGTCAGTAAAGAAGTGCACAAGGTCAGCCTGCTTCGAAACAAAGCCCAACGCCATAACGATGCGTGGATGGTCCGACTGATTCTCGCTTGAGCCGTGGATTAGCGCGTTGTGATAGATCACGGCCTCACCAGGCCGAGTTGTGACGTTGACTAAGCCATCGAGATACTGATCAATCGGCTCCGGAGGAGTTCCGCGGTAGGGAAGGTCAAAGCGATGACTCCCGGGTACCACACTCAACCCACCGTTACCCTCGTTTGTTGCCTCAAGCGGTAACCAGACAATCCCGCTGACATGTTGGGTTTCGTCGACAAATGACCAATCTTGGTGGGGGTCTAAGAAGCTTCCTTCTCCAGGAAATTTCACCAAGATGCTGCCCACATAGAACCGGTGGTTACACATCATTGCATCGGCTTGTGGCTGCAGTTCTTCCCGAACTGCAGCGTCTAAGACTCTGCGGATTTCAGGAGTGTCATTGCGATACAGAGTAAAGAACGGGCCACTGTCTGGCGGAATCAGCTCGGTCATCCGCTGACGAAGAGCATCAAGGCGCTCAGGGGCAACGAAAGGCACAACGGCAAAGCCCTGATCGCGAAACTCTTGGTCGGCCGACTCGTTCAATAAGAGCGGAACCCGGTCAATGCCATCACTTACCCGAGTCATGACTAGAGCCTACCGGCGCTCGGGCAGAGCCGCTCGTAACGGCAGTCGATTCGCCAAGCATTCCCTGTACCATGACAGCTATGCGGAATTTGCTTCAGGCGATCCGAGGGAGGGGTCTCAACGGTCGCGCAGAACCAACCGTTACAGCGCCTCGCCGCAGCACATTGCGTGACCCAGAACTACAACGGCAGTTTGCCGAAGTTGGCTTTGTAGTGGTCGATCTGATTGACCCGGCAACCGTGTTCGCTCTGCGTCAGCGCTACGACTCAATGGACCACGAACAAAGAACACAGTTCGACTGGGTGAACGGCTTCAACACCTCTATCTATGACAAGCGACCCCAATACCGCGCCGAGGTGTTCGACCTCATGCAAGAACACATTGGCCCGGCACTAGAACACGTACTCGATGATTACCGGATCATGTTCGCCAACTTCATTGTCAAAGACCCGCATTCAGACATGGTCCCGCCGCATGTGGACTGGACGTTTCTAGACGAGCAACAGTTCAGTTCGGCCACCGTCTGGTGCCCACTTGTTGACACAACGCCGGCTAACGGAACTCTTGGGCTGGTGTCTGGGTCGCATAAACGGATCGATTTCCTTCGGCCATCCAACGTTGCAACCTATGAGCGTTGCGAGCTAGCAGTAGCTGATCTTGAGGACCGCCCCGTGATCTCAATGCGGGCCGGCCAGGCAATCATCATGGACAATCGCGTTGTGCATTTTTCTCCGCCCAACACCACCGATCTTGACCGAGTCGCAGTGGGATGCGTTGTTGGCCCAACCGAAGCCGAACTGCATCACTACTGGATGAACGAAGATTCTGAACTCATGAGGTACCAGATTGACCGATCCTTCTACCTCAACTTCGTCATCGGAGAACCACCTGCGCAGGCAGGAGGCGTGCTCGGTTCAAGCTTGGTGTCTGACTGTGTTTGATTTCTGCTGTGTTTAATTTTTGCTGCACATTCCCCGAAACAGAACCAGTTCTGGAGTGAGATGAATACACCCGTGTACGAAGGATTCGAGCGCCAAGAAGACGGCCGGATCAAGCCACCACAGATGTTCAACGATGCCAGCCTTGATGCTGCGTTTTGGGCAGATGGCTTTGTCAAGGTTCCGCTGCTGTCACCGAGCGAGATGAGCAAGCTTCGCGAGGAGTTCTCGTTGCTCTCACCCACCGATGATTTCGACCCCCGGAACCTAGAAAACCCTCGCTGCGATTACCACTGCACTTTTCTAGACCCAAACCGCGAGTACAGAAAGCAGTCCGATCAACTCGTTCGCAACGCTATGGGCGAGAAGATCAAGGCGGTCTTACCGGGCTACCGAATTTTGACGAGCAACGTCTACGTCAAGCCACCCGGTGCCGGGCGCTTTGAGATTCACCAGAACTGGCCGACTATCGAAGATATCGACGTTCCCACCTTCACTGTGTGGGCACCCTTGCAGGACACCGGATTTAAGAACGGGACTATTCGCGTTGTTCCGGGGGGTCATCGAATCTTCCCCGATATTGCAGCAGCGACTTCGGATCGTTTTTTTGATGAGTTCGAGACCGAACTGATCGAGACTTACCTCGAACCGGTCAACGTAGCGGCTGGTGAAGCGCTGATTTTTGATGATTCACTCCTGCATTGGTCAAGTGACAATCTTTCCGAGAACCCTCGCATCACGTTCCAAATCGAGATGGTTCCACAAGACGCTCAAACAGTGCTGTGGATCCGTAATGCTGAGGACCCAACCCAGTTTGACCTTTGGGAGGCCGGCACCCATTTCTGGCTTGAAGACGATATGGAGTCAGTGCTTGGGCGTCCTGACGGCCTCAAGTTCTTAGGCACACGGCCAAACCCGAATCAACACCTCAGCTTGGAAGAGTTCGACGTCAGTATGCAGCGCGCAGGCGAAATCCGGCGGGCAAAGTACGTACTTGACTCAGGCGACATTCCTACCAACAGCTAGAAACAAACTGTAAAGACATAATCAAGAACTGCTCTGGGTTGGCAAGTTCTTGTCGGGAAGGCCAAGTAGCTTCTCGGCCATGCCCATGGCAAGACCAGCCTGCAACGCAGCCGTGGAGGTGACGTGCAGAGCAATCAGACCCGCCGCGAACTTTCCGGCGCTGCAGCCTTTGCGCTCTTTACTTGTGGCTTCGACTGCCACAGCGAGGAAGTAGGCCCCACCGAACATACCTACAACTTGCCATCGACGTCGTCTAGCCACACCTAGAACAACAAGACCAGCCCAAGGCAGGCCTGCAGCTACGACCACACTCGGAATCTTCAGATAGAGCGCTGGGTATCGAACCAACTTGGATCCCGTCCGATAGCGATCCCGGGCCTTTCGGATGAACCAGTCTGAGATGCGATCGGGGTATCGATCATGACGGATACTCAGACCCTGCCGCGTCCTAAATCCTGCACCCTGAACGGCTGCACGGCGACAGAAGTCAAAGTCATCTAGGTCCCAGACCATTTTCGCATCTGGCAGACCAACATGGTCAAGAAGTTCGCTTCGCAGGACTAGGTTGCAAAAAGGGACCTCGTACCAGCGAACCGGATGATCGCCCACTCCGATATGCCCCCAATACCCTTCGGCAAGAATGCTCGCCCCAACCTGGGATGCCAGCACTGCTCCAGGACTGCTTCGGGTGGGGATTTCAGGACCGGTCCAGATCTCTGTCGAATCGGCTGGCAAACTCGCAGCTACTGCCAACCAGCCAGGTAACGGCACGGCATCATCATCAAGGAATGCAAGTACCGAGCCTCTTGCGCGTTCAGCCATGAGGAGACGAGTTTGATTCAGCTGCTTAGGATCACATTCAATGAGCGTGACCGGCAGGTGCGTTGGGCTTAGGCAAAGGCCTCCGACGGCCCCCCCAACAACAAGCTCACAAGAGGCCGAATCTGCTTCGCTGAGGAGTGCTCGAAGAATTCCCTCAATAAGTTCTGGCCTAGTACATGCAACAAGAACCGAGACTTGCGGGTCAGAAGATTCCGTCATTTTGAAGCTGGAATACCCAGGGCAATCCGTGCAGCATCGCTGGCCAACTGAGGGTACCTTCGCAAAGACACCGAAACCGCAGTCACTGCGGCACATGACCATGTGCAATTACATGCATCTGGGCCAAGATACTTTTGCCGAAAGGCTTCGTACCTGGGGCCAGAGAGCACTTCACCCATGCTGTAGTCATGCTCGCGAAGGTTTCCTACTGACTCCCAAATGGTTTCGCAGGGGAAGACTTCTCCACGCTCATCGATGACTGCTAGGTGCTTGCCAGCTTCGCAAATGGCGCCCATGGGTGTCTCCCCCGTCATTGCTTCACGCAGAATCCGATGGGCCGAGACTTTGGCAGCACGCATGGGCAAGGTGAACAAGTCCCGCTCACCATCAGAATCACTCGACACCTTCTCGGCCGGACCCCAAAAACGATCAAAGTCTTCAAGTTGCTCAGCCGATGCTCCAGACGGAGAGATTTTTTCGTGGGGAAAGGTCAAATGAATTCGGTCAACTTTAATTCTGGAGCGAAGCCCCTCGACGATGGCATCAACGTCATCTCGGTTGCGTTCAAGCCATACCAAGTTGACTTTGAGGGAAAGGTTTCGGTGACGGCCACGGATCACCTGAAGCTGCTGAAAGGTGGCTATGGCTGACTCAAAGAGCCCATCTATGCCTCGGCTGAGATCGTGCCGAGCACCAAGATGATCGATCGACATCTGCAGTTCCACGATCACATTCGGGTTTCGAGAAACCAGTGATTCGATTGTTTCAACCATGACCTCGCCGTAGGCGAAGTTCGAGGGGATACCAATAACAGAGGTACCGCAGTGGTCGATAAAGGCTTGACATATTTCGCCAACATCTTTCCGGACGAACGGCTCACCCCCAGAGAGCGCAAGGTAGTGCAACGGACCGTAGGCCGCAGCAATCTTGGTTACCTCTTCTACTGTGAGTTCCTCACTGCGACGAGTCGGATTTTCGACTGAGTCTTTATAGAGACAAAAATCGCAGCGCGCATTGCAACGAGATGTCACAAAGAAAATCAGGGTCTGCGGCAGAGTAGACCTCTGACGAAGTGCCAGCGTCGAGGACCGAAGGACCGCTGGCATCCGACCAAGGTTCATCTGTCACGAATCTTCGCTAGGGATGACACCTGCAAAGTTTACCACTGGCATTCAGTTTTGGTCCGTTCGCAGTTCAACGCTCTGGCGGTAGCCGATTCAGGAAGGACCCGAAGATTCGGGACAGGTTTTTCCATTACGCAAAAGATTGGTGCCCGCAATAGGCACGGGTTGTTCAATCTCTGTCAGCCACACTTCTAGTGGTCCTTGCCCGATGCTTCCAGAGACCTCATCTTGAATTGATTCTTCAAGACGTGGGGCCGAGATGGCCAAATCTGCGTACAGGGTGAGCAAAAGCTCCGGAGGAAGCGAGGCAAGAGGATAGGTTCCCGATCGAATCTGCTCTACCGTCGAGCACAGGTCTTCATCTGGAATCCAGCCACTCAGATAGCGAACCAAGTATCGGTCTACCCATGGTTGCAGTCTGACTTCGGGTGCTGCACGAACCGTTGTAGCGACCTGCTTGGCAAGTTGATCGAAGCGCTTCTTGTTCCAGCTAGGTTCCGAAGCTGATGCCAGCAACTTGCCATTCGGCTTGATTGGACTGAGGGCGCTGGTGATCCAAATTGCCGGCCCAGACCACTGCGTCACCATGCGGCGCTCTCCGTAGTTCATACCGCTTGGGCTGGTCTCAACTCTTGCGTTGAGGCCGCCCACAATCAGGTTTGAAAGAAGAGTATCGGTGGCAATTTCATTGAGTCTGCCACCGGCCTGAGGAACGAGCACTGCATCGCCGCTATCAAACGCCGTCAGTGTCTGTTCAACTAATGGGTCAATCAGAGCATCAATTGTAAAGGCGCGATCCTTCACATCTTGTATCCGTTCGGGCCCAGACACTCCTAGGGCAATGACCGCCAGAGCAGAAACAGAGAATGCTCCTGCACGCAGCGCTTGGCCCCACCGCAGCGAAATGAGTTCAACGAGCCGCTCACGAGTCGCAAGAAACACCGAAAGAGCAACGCTGAACCAAACAAAAATTGAGACCACGACTAGCCAGCCAAGCTGGAACGACCGCAGAAAGTCTTGGGGTAGCTGTGTCACGTTGAGTCCGGTTCCAAGCAGAACCAACAAGGTGACTATCCGCAGTTGCCGCTCGTTACTCGCCAGGTTTGATCTGCTTCGCCACCAGAGGTACCCAAGCAGAAGCGCCACGAGAAGGCCTGCTAAGAGCGACCCACGAATAAACTCCTCGGCGTTGCCCGCCTGAGCAAAACTCTTCGTGATCTCTCCCCATCTTGGCGGCACCGCAAACACCCAAGCAATTGCTCTTGGAAACCCAGAGATCCCCACATTGGGTTGAGGGTTGGACACTTCTAGGACTAGTTCGCGGATGTTTCCACCCTGATGCAACACGGCATCTAATGCTGGCTGCAACCAGGCAACCGCAGCAATTAGCCAACCAACCCTGATGACCTTCTGAAGGTAACGCTTCCGATCTGGATCTGTCTCTGCTCGCCTTGATCCTGCAAGTGCTAGGCCAGAGAAAACGACTGGACCAATAATGATGAGTGCATGGGGTATGTAGGACTGAGCGCAGAACGAACCGAGTCCAACGGCCCACCACCAAGCCCTAGGCGTACCCGAAGCCGCTGCCCAACTTGCAAGCAGCGTTGCGGTGATGGCAAGCAGAGAGATGGAAATGTTATTTGCTTCCCAGAACGCTCCGAGCGCAGGTACCGCAATGACAACAGGGATCATTACCCAAGCCGCCAGAGCCGCAGTGACGCCAGCGGCTCTCCATGCGGACCAAACCGAGACCACCCAGCACAAGAGCGTAAAGGCAGCGGCGGCCAGCAGAGCACCCGTCCGAACGCCAAATACTCGAATGAATGGGGCGAGTAGATCCATGGGCAAGGGGCCAAGATGCGACCCCTTTCCGATGCTTCCAAGACTCGTTACAAGCCCGAGCAAAGGATGGTCGACTGTGCCGACCTGAGATGCCCGCATCATCAGCGTTGCTGCATGGCCAGTTGGCTGCCACCCCGCCCGATCTGCCCACCACACGCCGTGGGCGATGAACCCCACCGAGATGAGTCCCATTGCTGTTGCGCCAATACAATGCTGCCGGGTTAGACGACGCTGTTCCGGCACGTGATCAAATGAGGCAAAGTGAAGCCCTCGCCGCCAAACCCGGGCGCTGTTGCTCTTTGCTTTGCGCAGGACTCCGAGCAACTGTTGAGAGATCCGAACTGACCTTTTGGCAGCTGCTTTGGCGGAACCTCGCAGCACATGAGCGAGTTGAGCGAAGGCTCGGCTCGGGGTCAGCACCGCCGCAAGAATGACGAACCCCCCACCTATCGAGAACAGGAGCGGAGTTTGCAAACTTGCAGGAAGCCCTGTTGCAGTACTTGTGCTCAGCACTACTCCAAGGCCAGAAACTGCGATGATCACAAACCGAAGCACCACTCCTCGGGTGCGCGTCACAAGACCGAAAAGAATTGCGCTGCAAGCAACTATCGTGAGGCTCCATCCGACCCAGTGCAAAGCAGTTGACCGAACCTCAATTTGATTCCATCGAGTTGGGCTTGCCGAGAAAGCAACTAGGCAGAAGGCTAAAACCGTGCTCCAAGTTGCTGCTACTCGCAAGCAGGCGGCATTGCTCAGGCGGCTACCCGAGCGATACATAAGAATCAGTTTCCAGCTGAGTGCCGCCGGCGCAAGAAGTACTACAGGGATGAGCCAGACCACAGTTGGTTCAAGAACCGAGATAACAACGCGGCTCACTACGACGAAACCCGTTGCTACAAATGCCACCGCAAGCGGCCAATCGGTTTGGCTCAGAGCACTTCCATCTACCGAAACTTCAACTCGCCTCAAAATGAACGCAGCTAAAATCACGGCTCCCAGAACTAGGCAAACCTGCAGGGCCGCTAGGGCAGGTATTGCACTGATCTGCGCGAACCGTGACCCCAGATCGAGAAGCGCCTGCAATAGCGCAAGCAGCCATGCAACAACAACCAGTGCCCCACTCGACACTCTCGTAGCTCGGTTGTCGTTTTTCACCTCATTCAACCCGTTCACTCAGTCATCGGCTGCACTGGGGTTGCTAGCGTCGATAGTAGAATCAGATCCCCTCAAGACTCGGCAATTCTAACAGTGACACCGCCCGTTACCACCTGTGAAAGGACGCCAAGCTGAGGCGAATCGGTGGAAATTACTTGCGGATACTGACGCTTGGACCGAGACGAGCAAGATCGCTCGCCGTGTCTCGGATTGATTTCATCGAGGACAGAGTCGAAGTACCCACCGAACGCGGGAAATAGTCCACACCGATCTGTTGCAGGGTTGCGCCCCCTCGCATGGCTCTCGCAAGAAGTTCAGCATCAAAGAACAGTGAATTACTTACTGGGAGGCAACCACTCACCGACTCTCGACGCAGCAGTTTTGCCGCAAAGTTTACGTCTCGAACATTCAACCCGGTCAGAACTCGCACGGCGGTGTTGTAGACCGCAGACAAGACCTCTCGACGAATGCCCTCCCCTGTGCGATCTAGCCGGTAGCACGAGACGATGTCTGCATCATGTAGCTCGGTGGCGCGAAAGGCCCGCTCGCACACCATCGGGTCAACGGGCAAGTCCGAGTCGGTATAGAAAATCCAATCCGAACTTGCCTCGACAAACCCTGTGCGAAGCGCTCCCCCTAAACCCTGATTCTCTGCGTGGTGCACAACTCGCAGGTATGAGTTCTGCTGAGCAAGCGAGTCAAGAAGCTGAGCGGTTGCATCTGTGCTGCCATCGTTGACTGCCAGAATCTCTACACCTGACACCACTGCGGTCTGTATGAGTTCAGTAGCAGCTTCGCTGACCACGGCAATTGTGCGCTCAGCACCTTCAACCTCATTCCAAAAGGGGAGGACAAAGCTCAAGCTTCGACAAGGGTCACTCACAGCTACAGAACGTACTACTGCCACCTTGATCTGTAGCCATCATCGATTTCGTACCGTTTTTGGTAGCCTAGGACGATGCGAGCACTCATTACGGGCGGGGCAGGGTTTATAGGGTCCCACCTTGTTGACGCCCTAGTCGCCCGAGGCGATGACTGCACGGTGCTTGATGACCTCAGTCGAGGATCTGCCGACAACCTTTCGCACCTTGCTGATCGGGTCACTCTGGTTGAGGGTTCGGTAACAGATCAGGACTTGGTAGAAGACCTCGCACCCGATTTTGACGCCGTCTATCACTTGGCCTCAGTCGTGGGAGTGAAATCCACGATTGCCGATCCAGCGCGGGTGATAGAAGTAGCAGTCACTGGTACTGCAAACCTGCTTCGCGCTGCAGCCCCTGATGCGCTCTTTGTGGTGGCATCAAGTTCTGAAATTTACGGTAGAAGCGTTGCGACACCGTTCGACGAGCAAACTCCAGGACTACTCGGGCCACCTCAGGCAGCGCGATGGAGTTATGCCCACGCCAAAGCATGCATGGAACACCTTGCCCTTACTGCAGGGTCAACAGCTAGGCGCCCGGCGGCGGTCATTCGTTACTTCAATGTTTATGGGCCAAGAATGCCGCGGTTCGTTGATCCATCAGTCATCACCTTGTTCTTTGATGCCGCTCAGAATGGCCAAGACCTAACTATCTATGGGGATGGCTCGCAAACCCGAAGCTTTGTCTTTGTCCAAGACGCAGTAGAGGGGACTATTACTGCGTGCCAGCGCGGCTCAGGGCAGGTAGTCAACCTTGGCGGACCACAAGAAACCACTATTGCGGACTTAGGCCAGCAGATCCTCAGTATCTCGGATTCAACATCGACTCTGAACATGGTTTCCCTACCTGCTGCCTTGGGTTTGACCTCGGAGGAGCCCTTGCGTCGCAGTGCAACCGGAGTTCTTGCAGCCGAACTACTCGACTGGAAGCCACAAACCCCGCTGACTGAGGGCCTAAAAACCACCTGGTCTTCTTGGCCCGAGAAGCTTGCTTGACCGCAGCGGAGCGGTGCCTGAGTAACCGTGAGGGCTAAGGTTCCTGACGTGCTCTTCTTTCGCCATGCACGTCGCTTGGCAGCCGACTTTTTGCTGTACGCCCGCCTGAATAGGGCATGGTGGCTTATTCCACTCGCAGCGCTACTCATGGTGGCCATCGCTCTCGGTACTGCCACTCAGGCCGTTGTCCCCTACGCGGTCTACACCTTCTTCTGATCCGATGACTTCTGATCCGATGACTCCAAATCCGATGAGCAGCTAGTTCGATGGACCATCACTTTGTCTTAGGGGTCAGCGGCTTGTACCACGATGCAGCAGCGGCGCTGTTGTGCGATGGCAAACTTGTTGCTGCTGCCCAAGAAGAACGCTTCACTCGCATCAAGAACGATCCGTCGCTTCCCGTTCACTCAATCAAATACTGCCTACAAGCAGGCAACGTAACTAGAGATGCACCAATCACTGTGGCGTATTACGAGAAGCCGCTGAGTTCATTCGTACGGGTCCTCAAGACCTTCACTGCTGTCGGCCTGAAGGGAATCAGCACCTTTCCCCGAGCAATGGAAGAGTCGCTGCGTCGAAAGCTTTGGGTGTCATACGGGCTTGACCGAACACTCAAACAACTCGGCTTCTCCCCTGCCGAGCAGACAATTTTTGCCGAACACCATATGAGCCATGCTGCAGCAGCGTTTTACCCTTCGCCTTTCGACTCAGCGGCAGTGCTCACCTTTGATGGGGTCGGGGAATGGGCTACCTCCTCCATTGGGTTCGGCGCCGCAAGCAAAATAGACATTCTGCAAGAAATGCGGTTTCCCTCCTCGATCGGTTTGTTGTACTCGGCGTTTACTTCGGCCTGCGGGTTTGGAGTGAACAGCGGCGAATACAAGTTGATGGGGCTCGCACCTTTTGGTGAGCCTCGATACGAAGAACGAATTTTGGCCGAAGTCATCGACCTGCGCGATGACGGATCCTTCACCGTCAACCTTGACTACTTTGATTATCTTGCCGGCAAGCGCATGACGAGTAAGAAGTTTGATCAACTCTTTGATGGGCCTCCTCGACAGCCTGAAGCTCCCATCACGCGACGCGAATGCGACCTTGCGCGCTCCATTCAGGTTGTTCTTGAACAGGTTGTACTCCGAGTTGCACACCACGCCCACACTCTTACTGGCGCAGACCACGTAGTGCTCGGCGGCGGTGTTGCCCTCAACTGTGTGGCGAACGGAAGACTGCTGCGCGAAGGCCCCTTTCGCCAGGTCTGGGTGCAGCCAGCAGCTGGCGATGCTGGGTCGGCTCTGGGCTGTGCCTTATGGGCGTGGCATGAGGTCTTCGGCGGCGAGCGTCCCGACCCTGCCGGCGAGGACTCAATGAACGGGGCGCTCGTCGGCCCACTACCGAGCCAGACAAGCATGAGTGAGGCCTTCACCGCTCTTGGTCGACCACATGAACAGTTCATGGATTCGGCTGAACTCGCAGGCAGAGTTGCAGCAGTTCTTGCTGATGAAGCAATTCTTGGCTTGTGTTCTGGGCGTATGGAATTTGGCCCACGGGCCCTTGGCAATCGGTCTATTTTGGCGGACCCTCGATCACCGGCAATGCAGCGGCGGCTCAATTTGAGCATCAAGAACCGAGAGTCGTTTCGACCCTTCGCTCCAATCGTTCTTGCCGAACGCTCATCGGAGTTCTTCGACCTTGATTGCCCTTCGCCGTATATGTCTTTCGTTGCACCTGTGCGTGGGGCACAACCAGCAAGCGCAGACGCGGCAGAAGACCCCATTTTCTCGGACTTGATGGACCTCTCGGCACGCCTGATGCATGTGGAATCACCGCTACCGGCCGTAACCCATGTTGACGGCACTGCTCGAATCCAAACTGTCGATGCTCAGCGCAATCCACAGCTCCACGGAATTCTGCTCGCCTTTGACGAACTTACCGACTGCCCCGTGTTAGTAAATACCTCTTTCAATGTTCGAGGTGAACCCATCGTGTTGAGCGCCGAAGACGCCTACCGTTGCTTTATGACAACACAGATGGACTACCTCGTGATTGATGACTGCCTGTTCTGCAAAGCAGACCAACCGGAGTGGACGGGACCAAACGCAGTAGTTGTGCCCGACTAAGTGGTGTTGTGGCCTAACCCTGCTGCTTTGAGATGTCCTGCAGGGTGGGTTGCAACTCCTGCAACATCTTCTCGGCCACAACCCTCGAGCCAAGTTCGTTTGTATGCACCGTGTCCCAATAGATGGGTTCGGTTTGCCCATCAAAAACCCCCGAAAGGTCAGTAACCCCAAGCGCTCCCAATCCCGCTCGAACCGCGTCAGATGTTTCAGTCCAAGCACGTACCGAGTCTTGATCAACTTTGACTGCGGCAAGGGTGTCTGCATCGGCTGCAGATTGGGGCTGCTTGGTTCGAATATCTGGCTGCCAGAAAATCAGCACCGGAACAGATGAGAGCTCGGAGAATTTCCGGATGACCTCGATCCCACTGCCATAGCGCTGTAGCACCATCTGCCCCGAGGCTGCAGGGGTCAGTTCCTTATCTGGGGTGCGAGCCTTGCTCGGCGGAAGCAGTGTCTGCTTCGTTTCTGAGTCCTGTGCAGCGTTGGCCGTTGCACGCTTGCTGAGCACTGCATCAAGTTCGCCGTCGATGAGCGAGGCTGGCTGCGGTGAGGCTCCCTTTCCCTGCGCGGCAAGCACACCCTGCAGTGAAACGTCATTTGCACCGTCGTAGATCACCACTAGATCTGGCTTCTCGCCACCCTGCAGTTGAGCAATCAGAAGCATCGCTGATTGCCAGTTCACTGTGGCAGGAACAGCAAAGTTGTGAATCTCTAAGGGCACCCCTTGTTCCTGGGCCAGCTTGACGAGCTCGGAGGGAATCGTGTGTTCGTCTCGTTGGCCAGCACCGAACGCAGCTGATCCACCGAAGAACCAAATCACAATCGGGGTTCCCAACGTTGGGTCTGCAGCAGTGGTGCGGCGCTCACCGTTGCGAACGTTGATGTATTGAGAACTCACATCCTTAATGCGCCAACCGCCAACTGCTGCGTTGAACTCTAAGTTGTTCCACGCATCCAACAGATTGACTCGAAGATTCTGTGCCCATGGCGCATCTTTGAAGGCCGGATCTTCTTCGAATGGACGAGTGAAGGTGCTCGGGCGATCCTGTTGTGTTGCTACTTCTTGAGCGGAATCCGACAGCGAGAGCTTCACGGGACCAACGCCCATCAGTAGCCCAACTACTACCAGAGCAAATGTTGGAACCAAAAGGCGCAGATGACCGCGGCGGCGGACCTTCTTAGTAGGCCGAGGCTCTCGCATCGCCATGCTTCGAGCTTGCGCTGGCTCGCCCGACTCTGATCGAACACCCTCGCTAGCAACTGGAACCCAAGCCGAACTACGACTCGCCCATCCGCCGTCAAGTGGTGAGTACTTAAACAATCGAGAGACCAAATTGAGCGGAACGATCAGCAACACCATGATCAAGGTGGCAAGAACAGCGGTAACTCCTTGGCCAAGCGAGCGAGCAGCACGAGCAATTCCGGAGTCAATCCCCTGCGCAGTGTTGTGTGCCCTGGCATACAACTCGAGTAGCGCAACGGTAAGGAGTCCAAGCAGGATGAAGCTGACAAGAGAAGGCGATCGGTACCACAACAGCATTGAAACAATCAGTGGCCCAAGAGCAAGGCCGGCGATTGCGGGGGTTCGCTGGGGCCACTGCAGTGGCAACGACCAACGAACGAGAACCCCGTAGGCAAGCACGGTTCCCAGACCAACGACCACGAATGGGAAGACGAAACCAATCTGGACGGAGGCCACGGCAATCGCCGCAATTGCAGCGACAGCACCCAATGACAGCCATCGGCGCGGACCAAACGCCCGAGGCTGCAAAATCCAGATCAGCAGCGCACCGATCATCAGTAGCGCTGCTCCGATTGCAAGGTCCTTCAGTGAACCAAGACCGACCCGGGCAACTGCTGCGCTGCAGCCGAGCAGCAACACTCCCAGCAGCCTGAGAGGGGCAGGGCTGGTATCCACCGCCCTGCTCTGCCGCCGATCAGACCTAGTGCGCACGCTTCGACTCTACTGTTCAGAGGGCAAAGACGCGCTCTGTTGGCTAGTTGAGAGAGGCACTGAACCTTGCGCGTCTGTGGTGGCTCTAAGGCCAGCGAGGAACCGCTCGGGAGTCATGCCTTGCGGCGGACGCTCAAGTATTTGGATTGGCTGCACCTCTAGAGCGGGTCGACCTTGGTGAAGTTGGCTCACATAGCTGTCGATATCAGCCTCGTAGCATTCGACTTTTCCTTCAGGAGTTTGCTCGTCAGCAAAGAAGAACTTGAGGGGAATCTTGCTTGGCACGAGCATTCCATGCGCTGCGAGACGGATCTCATCTGAGCTATTGGGCGGTGAAAAGTGAATCACGCCCGAGACCATCAAGATGAGTTCTCCCGCCAAACAATCAAAGCGCAGGGCCGCCGCGCGGACAGAATCGAGCACATCATCAAAGGTAGAGGGGACGTGGAAAGATCGAATCAGATTTGTGTAGCGGTGAGACCCCGGCACCACATGCAGCGTGCCGTTGAATTCATTCATGTCTACAAGGGGTATCCAAGCGTAAAAACTCGTGGCCTCACGCTCATCCACAAGTGCATAATCCTGATGCGGACCGGGTTCGTTATTGGTTGATGGGGGTTTGACTGAAAAGTCTAGGCGCATCAGTTCGAGCTGTTCTGGGTCAATAACCTCGGCGATCTTGGGCGCAAGGAGTACCTCTAGCTCTTCAGTAATAAAGGCTCGAACATCATCTTCGGGAATCAAGATGGTGTGAAACCATGCATCGCCGATGGGCCGATTCATGCGCCGTAATGCTTCCGCGAAGATTTCCTGCCCGCGTGCCACCTCCTCGGCAGTCAGTATCACGCCAAGGCGTACAAAGCCGTCGCGGGCCAGCGCATGGGCAACTTCAGGGTCTTTGATACCAACAATTTTTCTGAGAGGGGCCAGCGGCACCGGCGCTGACTCTGGCAGGTTTTCAGTGCCGGAACTGAACGGCGTTGCGCCGAAGTCGCCAAGATCAATTCCGTGAAGTGCCCCAATCGCCGTTGCGGTACTGAGCGCCTCTGAGGCCCAGCCGAAACTCTCTTGTGGTCCGCCGTAGTAACAGATTGAACGCTCCCAGCAGCCCTCGGGAAGCTGCCGCTGCAGCAGCATTTTTGCAAGGACCAAGCAATCTTCTGGGTCTGCACCGAAGAGCCTGAGCACCCGCAAGGCATCGGCAAGTTCAAGGTCACTGCGAAACCCGCCCGAGGCTGCATCTTCAACAAGCCGAGAGATGATCAGATTGCGCAAGCCTGCAAACCGCTTGATTCCATCACGCGCAGAGAGAGCAACGCTGCGGTACAAACTGGTTCTGCTGCGATACCAATGATCCTCCTCAACCTCGGTCCCGGCCTCTACAACAGAGGCCACCCACTCAACTGCAGCAACAGGAGCAAGTCGCGGCCCCAAATAGCGGATGACGTTTGCATTCACCGTCACATCAACGTCTGACGGGCTTGCCTCAGAGTTCTCCCATAGCTCTACGCGTCTTGCCCGAGCGGTAGTTGAACGCTCCGATCGGATTGCCCAACGGTAAGACAAACTGCGGATCTCGGACCGCGGAATCATCCAGGTATAGAACCTTCCCTGCGGGTCCCGATTGGCAAGAAGAATCCGCTGGTTAGCAGTTCCGGCGGGGTTACCCACGGCCAGAGAACAACACGCCGTGTCATCGGCATCGGGTGGGGTGTAGTCATGAAGAGCAGCAGCCTTTGCCCAGTAGCGCCAAAGCCCGGCCCCCTCGCGCTCGCCGAGCAAATAAGCAGCTGATCGTTCGCGCATGGCTGTGGTCTGTGGCAGATCTACCCCCTCGAGAGCCAGCGAGGTCAGCGCCGTCACAAAGTTCACGCTGTCTGGCTGCCAATCCTGTGCCTCGATCAACGGACTCGAGAAAGAAGGGAATTCGCCCGAGGCTTTCTGTTTAGCGGCCAACCAGGTTGCTGCTAATTCCACCGAAGCTTCAATTTGCTCGTTCATGGAGTTTGCCTCTGATTCGGCACGCATCTATTCCTCAGATCTCGACTGGCAAGTGACCGCAAAAACTCCTAGATAGTGAGGATACCGGAGCATTCCCGATTAGCTTAGGGAATATAGAAAAGCTCATCCGGGGGACGGATGAATCGAAGAGCAAAGGCATGCAAAATGGGTCTTCTTGATAGGTTCCGCAACAAAAGTGAACCCGCCACGCATACGGAGCAAGAGGATGCAACTCCCTCTGTCTCGAAACAAGTTCCTGAGCCTGCGACCGAACCAGAACCCGTGCATGCACCCGTACCGGCCCCGCCAAGCACCCAAGTAGATCCAAACCGGCCGCACCTGGGCGAATGGCTTGACCTGCAGTTTGATGAGCTTTCGAATCACCCCGATGCCATTGAGCGAATCTATGCAGGCACGCTTGACGGAATCTCGATCCGGGGAGTGTTCACTGAGCAAGAGGTGGCAACCGGCGTACTGCGCGCTCGCGAGCATTCCGAAGAGTTCAACGATTACGGAAAGCAGATTTTCTTTGGCACTGCAATCGTTGGTGCCGACGATGACCGCGCCGACTATTACGCGGCGGCACCGATTATTAATGACCGAATCGACTCTCTCTTCGATGTTGACTTTGTGGGGCGTATCGGGCAGGTGCTCTCGGCTGTTGGCGCAGGTCGACCAGCAAGCGTTCCCTCAGAGCAGGGCCGAGGCGATTACGTTCCCATCACGATTCGCTTTCTTCCGCCCGACGGTGGAGTCATGCATGCTCACACGGCAAACGAGTTCTGTAATGCGTGGGGGTCGTACGAGCACCTGCGTGAAATTGCGCGTATGTGGAACTCGTTGAGCTACTTCGTTGTTGGCCAAAAGCCAGACACGGGCGGCGAACTGGTTTTGTACGATCTGATGTGGGATGACACACCCGAGGATGTTCGAGCACTGCCGATGAGCGAGGAACGCGACGCATTGCTCGAACGCTTCGGACGCACCCCCATCGATTTAGAGGTGGGAGACATGATCCTCTTTACGGGCGGAAGGATCTGGCATCGAGTTGAGCCCGTCTTTGGCACCCAAGAGCGCGTGACTATCGGTGGGTTTGCGGCTCTGTCACAAGACGAAGAACAGGTCTATTTCTGGAGCTGAGTTGCGCTTTGAGACCTAACTTCCGAGCAGGGTCTGCAGGTCTTCAATTCTTAGCTCTACAGCTGGAATCGTGATGCGATCAACCTTGTGTCCGTACCGCTCATCACCATCGCCGTGCCAGAACTCAAAGAAGAAGCGCTCATCGATCTCCCAGACTTGAACGTCTAGGCCATCCTCATTGGTGCCAACTTGTTGATGCCATAGCGAGGGGACCTCTTGCGGAACCATGACAAACTGAATTGCCAAGCGGCGGTGATCGGTCTGGTTGGGTGGCGAGTAATGAACCAAAGCGTCATCCAAGATCACTGCGTGCCCAGCGGGCACCTCGACAGGAGTCAACAACTCGTCAAGAGTCGCCTGTTCGATTCCCCCAAAAGCTTGGTAGGCCCACATGCCACGGCGGCTGCGAAGCGATCGGTGACTGCCGTCGAGCATGGACATCGCTCCGTTGTCGAGCACACAATCCACAAGGGCAACCCACACCGAGACAGACGCATAGCGGGACTCATCAACCACCGAGAGATTCTGGTGCGTCGGGACGATTCCGGTACCGGGCAGCTTGTTGACGAAGTTGGCGATGAGTGGCCGGTAGTCCATCAAAACTCGATCGGCTTCGGGAGCCAGCACTGAATTGATCAGAGAATAAGCCTGACGGCGAAATTCCGGTCGGGAATGAATGATGCTGAACTCGGCGTAGGTGTCGTTGTAGTCCTCGGGCTTACTCGCCCCGCCCATCGATTGAGCAATGGAGTCATAGCCAGAAACCAACTGCTGCACTTGCTCAGAGGAAAGAAAAGGCATAACCACATAACCACGACGCTCGAACTCGTCTTGCTGTGCTGGGTCTCGAAGGACAGTCCGATCAATCTTGCAAGAGTCGCTGGGAAGAAATCCGAGTTCCGCTGGCGATGGCATGGTCATACGCTCCCCTAGTTCGACGGCTGGTATTCGACAGGTGATATCGGTGTTGATTGTACTGGGATGCCGAGGGGTTCCGTAGGTGTCGGCAGGGCGAGATACCGCCAAGGGACCAAAAATAAGAAGCAGCCCATCAAAAACGTTGAAACAGGGTTCAACTTGTTGTTTCAGAAGGGAAGTTCGGGTATACATGAAGCCATGACTGAAGCAGGCGGGGGCCGCAATTATGCTGTGATCACCCAGATTGGGCTGTGCTTAGTGGCAGTGGCGGCAGTGGTAGCAGCAGTTGTGGTGATCAAGCCTGGAACACCGCAAACTCAGAACGCCGCTGCAGTTGAAGTTGCAACCACGGTTCCGGTCACCACTACTACACCCGCCGAATCAGCGCCCACCACACTCCCTGCCGACCCGCAGTTTCCGCAGGAAACCGTCAACGATAACGATGCGTCCAAGGCCCTGTACGGGTGGGGTACAGCTCAACCCACTCAGATGAAAGCGACGGTGCGTTACGGCGGTACATCAACCTTGCTCTCGCCAGAGCGCCGGCGCCTGCTTGGAGAACAGTTGGTTCAGGTGCGCGAGGCAGCCCAACAGATCGGAACTGTAGCTGAGGCCGAAAAACTAGGGTTCGTGAGAAATTTCCAAAGGATTAACGGCCGAGGGTTTGAATACATCAACTGGTCTAGGTTCGCAACCAAACTCGACTTGTCTCGACCGACCATGTTGGCCTTCGACGGCGATAGCCCAGACTCACGACTGATGTCTGTGGCCTACAACGTGCTCGGCACAGTAGGAGATGGCCCGCCCGATGACTTGCCCCTAGAGGTCATTCCGTGGCATTACCACTCAAACCTCTGCGAGAAAGACAACTCCATTGTGGGAAGTGTTGAGTACGACGCCGATGGCAACCCGTACCCAGAACAGGCTCAGCGCTGCAAAGACCTTGGAGCAGTGTTTAGGCCAGAACTCAACCATTGGATGGTCGACCTGTGGGTTGTACCGGGCTGGGAAAACCCTTGGGGCTTAGTTTCGAGCAAGCACCCAGACATGATGTTTGAACCCACACCGTGGTTCACATCCAACAACACGGGCGACGTAGACGGGTTTGGCGTGTATTGCGAGATCCCAGCTGGCGCAGACCCGGCACCAGCTTCCAAGCCCTCCTGAGCGTTCCAGCCCTTACAGAACAAGCAATTAGGGAAGGGCCACTTAGGGTCGGGATGCTGCGTATCGGCTAGCAATCTCTTCAAACGAGAGTTGCTTGACGCTGTAGTTCTCAATCTCAATAAACGGTTCACCGCTTGGGATATCGCCGATCATGAAGGTGGTATAAAAATCATCGGGAATCTCGAAACCTTGCACGAGACCCTCCGGTGACTTATAAAAATGGATCGGCGTCGAACCCTCTGCGAGTGCATACAGACTGCCTACAACTCGCGTGGCGTCTGACTGGTTCGGCGGGGTTCCATGAAGCACGCGAATGTCGTACACCATGGCTTGACCAACCTGAATTGGTACCGTCACCATGAGTTCGTCACGCACTCGTTCGTGCTCGGCCTCCCACTCCATGGGAAAGCCAGGACTACCCCTCAGCCCGCTCAGCCACTTGTTGCTTCCGGGTAGCACCTTCATCTGCCCCACTTGTTCGGTGACCTCTGTCAGTGGGATCCAAACACCCATCGTTGGGAACTCAGACTCATCTGCAAGGATCCAATCCTGATGAGGAGAAACCTCGGTGTCTGGGCCGGGATGCTTGACCATGAAATAACCAACTAGCGGCTCATAACCCTTGAGGAGTTGGTCGAGCAACGGCCAAACAATTGCCCCGACCTCATCGTTGGCTGCAGCTTTATAGTCCTGATCTGGGCTCATCAAGGACGGGTAGTAACCCGAATCAATGCCTGAGTTCAGCCGTGTATAGGAATCAAGCAGGGCTTGCACCACCTCGGGCGAGGCAAAATCTACGATCACATAACCGTCGCGCTGAAAGGCAGCCTCGTTCTTGGCATCTCTAAAAGTTGCCCGAGTCACGGTGTCGATTATCTCGCTAGGCCTGAGATCTGTCACGTTGCCGCCTTCGTTGTGAACTGTGAACACATCCTAGCTACAGCAAGCTAAAAAGACCCGAGAAAATTCGCTGATCAGAAGCATCCATGCTGCCTCGATTTCTGCCCGAACAGGTGAGTCGCGAGGCGATCCCGGTACAATTTAGTGTTCGCTGTCATGTACGAACAGCGCTAGCGAAGTGGAGCGTCAAGCATGGGCATGCAAGGGCAAAGTCAAGCTTGTGACTCC